>NZ_CP012643.1:3532500-3847500 GCF_001310085.1 Rufibacter tibetensis | reverse complement strand
TTTCGTTTCCTAGACAAACAGTAAACTGTCTGCCTTATTTTCCTATCTTTCCCATCTACTCAAAGAACTTCCCACTAACCTGTCGTTAGTGCTAGAGAAACCACTTTAGGTTTCGTTTCCTTCCCTGTCGGAAGGGGCTGCAAAGGTAAGGAACATTTCGCTGTTTCCAAGCCCTCAGGCAACTTTTTCACTCTTTTTTTTTACTTACTCAACCCAGTCAGTTAAGTGTTTTAGTGTGCTTCGTTTAGGAAGCGGGTGCAAAGGTAAGAAGAATCTTTCTGTTTGCAATACTTTTACAAAACTTTTTTTTCTTTTCTCCCCTACCCTGCCGGTGAAGGAGGCCGCTTAGTTTGAAGGCCAAGCCTCCTCATTTAAGCGGGCTGCAAAGGTAAGAACCTTTCGGTTAATGTCAACTGCAGTTCAGTGTTTTTTTTCTTTTTTTTTTCTTGACCCTGTCGGTCCAGAAAGCCTCCTTTCGGAAGGGAGTGCAAAGGTAAGGAACATCTTTTACTCTGCAATGGGCATGGGGAGATTTTTTTCGCTTCCCAAGACTGTTCTTTTTAAGACAACCTCTCCGAAGAACCCTTCCTGTTGAAGGGGCTGCAAAGGTAATAAGAAATTTGCTGTTTACAAGGGCCTGCTTTGAGGTTTGCCCCTGTTCAGCGCAGCCTAAGACGTAACTAAGTTCTGGGTCAGGGAGTTCCCAGCAGGATAATTTTTTTGTCTACTATCATATGGGCTCATCTCTTTTGATTGGCACCCGCCCGGCGCCCGTGTGGAAACTGTAAACTGACACTTGGAAGTTCCCGGACCGGCCACAAAAAAGAGGCACGGTGTCCCACACTATGCCTCCCCTGCTCGCTACTATATGTTCTAGTTGTTTTTACTTAGCTATAGATATTATCAATTAACCTAACTGTAGTTTTTAATCCAAACTTTAAAGGTTGAACCTTGATTAGGTTTACTTTCAACCTTAACATATCCTCCTAATGCTTCTGCCTGCGTCTTTACCAAGTACAGCCCTAAACCTCTACCCGAAACGTGGAAGTGAAAACGTTTATACATCCCAAATAGGTTTTTGCCTTCTTTTTCTAAATTGATGCCTAAACCATTATCAGTTACGGAAAGGCAAACCATGTCATCCTGGTGCAGTTCGGCTTTTATACAAACTCTTAATGGCTTATCTGGGTTCTTGTATTTAATGGCATTTGTCAGAAGGTTACTGATGATGCTGCTCACGTAGCTCCGAATTGATATGATTTCCTGGATTCCGTTAAGGTTTACTTCTACTTTCTCAAAACTGTCAATTGGTAGCACTTGAAGAACTTGATTTACTACTTCTGACAATTGGAAATGATCCTTTGCATCAAGCATTCCCGCCTGGAGGTTAAGCATCTCATTGAGGTCTCTTATAATAGAGTCTAAGTTTTGGGCCGTTTGGTTTAACCTTTCTGTGATGCCCTCCTGTAATTCTGCACTTCCCTTTGTGGTTAACAAAGAAGTTAAGCCTAAGATGTTAGCGACGGGTGACCGAAGATTATGAGATACTATATATGTGAATTGCTCCAGGTTCCTATTTCGGCGAAGTAGTTCATCAGTTAGTTTCGCTCTCTCCTCTTCTGCTTTCTTTTGCTCTGTAATGACGGTTTCAATCACAATGAATTTTTTACCACCGCCATTTTGATCATCCAGAATAGGCGTGATATCCAATTTGGACCAATACACCTCGCCTTTTTTGCTTCGGTTCTGAACCTCCTGTACAAAGGGTCTATTATAATGTAATTTCTCCCTTATACGAGATACCTTCTTCTGGTCAGTATCTGGGCCAGCAAGAAAGTCACCAGGCCTGCGGCCAATAACTTCTTCCAGGGTATAACCAGTTACTCGAGTAAAACCTTCATTCACCCATTCAATGTGACCTTCATCATCGGTTATGTAAACAGAATTTACTGTTTTGCTGGCTACTAAAGAAAGTTTCTTAAGTTCTGCCTCAACTTTTTTACGGGCATCTATGGCTCTTATGAAGACAGCTAGACCTTCTTCTGAAGGATAGGCGCTCACATCTAACCATCTATTAAGGTTCTCTGAGAAAACCTCAAAATGTGCAGGGTGTTGTAGTAAGATTGCCCGGCTAAAAGAGGAGTAAAAGATTTCATAATCATTAGCAGAATACACTACCCGAATATCACGTCCAAGCAACTCTGCATTTGAAACTCCCATGGCTTTCTCAAACTCATGGTTTACATAAGAGAAACACCAGTCTTTGTCTAAAGTGAAGAAAGCATCATTGATACTCTCCAGAATGGTGTTTAACCTTTTAGCGGTATTTTCCAGAAGACGCTGCTGTTGCTTAGCTTTGGTGATATCTTTGGCAATGACATGAATTCCTAATACTTCATCATTGACAATAATTGGGACTTTAGTGATGGAAAGGCTCAACCTCTCGCCTAAGGCAGTTAAAATTTCAGTTTCAGTAGTTTTAGATTCACCAGCCAGTGCTCTGGAGAATTCCCCCTCCGTTTCCTTAACCCAATCTGGGTGCAATAATTGAACAAAGTTCATTTGGAGCAACTGTTCTTCTGAATAACCGCTACAAGCTACAGTGGCGGCATTTACAGAAGTAAAGACGCCATTTTTGTTCAGCGAAAAGACACTGTCTGGGTTATTCTCAAACAAAGCTTTGTATAACTTCTCACTTTGCTCTAATTGAAATTGTGCTTCTAACCGATGGGTGATATCTCTGGAGTTAATAATGATACCACTGATAGCGGGATTATGGAAACAATTCACTCCTTTGGTTTCAATCCAGCGCCATTCTCCAGTTTTAGAAACAAACCGAAAAGGTTTAGTCTGCACGATATCGCCTAATAGAACTTGGTCAAAATTCACTAAGACATGAGGGATATCCTCAGGATGTATAAAATCAAAAGCATTAGCTCCAGTCAACTCCTCTGATTCATAACCCAACACCTGCTTTACACTTCCGCTCACAAAAGAATAGGTCCCTTCCTTATTAAGAACACAGATCATATCATACCCCTCTTGCAGCAATGCCTGTAACCTGTTCTCGTTTTCATGGTGTTTCTCCTCACTGGCAATTTCCTGGGAGATATTGCGGGCTATGCAGTACACCTTTTTTTCCTCTTTAATAAGAGAAGATGACCAGGAGAAATAAATTACAGTACCATCTTTGTGGAGGTAGCGATTTCTGAAGTTAATAGTGGAATACTTTTGAACTACCTGCAAGGTATCGCCCTCGGTATCAGGAATATCTTCGGGATGTATGAAATTCCTGTAATGCTTCCCAATCATTTCTTCTGGTGTATATCCCAGAATGGAAAAGCAGGCCTTGTTTATATGAAGCAAATGCCCATCCAATGAAAAAGTACAGATAAGGTCAGCGGTAGAGTCCAGCACTAAACTTAGGTCGTGAAGTGCGCTTTCTAATTGTTTCTGCTGTTTCTCTATTTTCTGCTTGTCTCTTTTTTCTGCACGAAGATCTCTGATGTGAACACTAACAAAAGAAGTTCCGTCTGAGATGTAGAGTAGCCTTGAGTCCAGCTCAACAGGTAACACATATCCATCTCTGTGGAGAATATTAAGCTCACCCCTAAAAAAACCTACATTCTCCCTTTCCTGAATGGCAGGTTCCCATCTAGTATCTGCCCGATCCACAAGAACTTTTCTCCCTTCCTGAAGCAAAAATTCTTTTGAATGCCCCACTAACTGACACATGGCCTGATTGACAAACAGAATTTCTCCATTAGGCCAAAGCAACAGCTTAGGTTCATGGCTGTACTCCGCCAAAGCGTACATCATTTCAAAGTTCACTGCGGATGGAGTAGGCTCAGGCAGATCAACCCCTTCTGGCTCTAATAATCTATGGTTCATCAATGAAAATGGAATTAATTCTTCAGCTAAACGGCAAAGTGGATTATACTTACATCCGCACATTAAGATGGAGCACAGGGGAAGGCTCTTACAAAAATACTTACTTTTGAATAATATACATCAAAAACACTCGTTAAACGCAGAATATAATAGAAGATGTAGAATCTTACCAATTTTCAGAATAGGCTATAACCGGCCTAAAGGGTTAAGGCATTTCAAAAACAAATTATATTCTGCTAACACTACCATCTATTTTGCCTGTTTTTAGAAAAACACCTCAAAAATAAAGGCGCCACCCAATTAAGGTGGCGCCTTTGTTTTTGAGGTAATAAGACTAGTACCTATTTACCTAAATCATATTTACCATTGAATTTCTCATATAGGTATTGCTGCTTATCTGTAAGGTTTAGTTTACGGCCCTGAATAAAAGCATGGCTGATTTTGTTTGTGCGCATGTCCAATATATCTCCTTCAGACACTACCAAGCTGGCATCTTTGCCTACCTCTACTGAACCTACCTGTTTGTCTACCCCAAGAATTTTGGCGGCATTTAAAGTAACCGAAGAAATGGCCTGCTCTTTAGGCAGCCCAAAAGCTACTGCTGTACCGGCAATAAAGGGGAGGTTACGCGAGCCGTGAAGGCTGGCGTCATAGTCTAGGCAGAAGAGAATACCAGCCTGCTGCAGAAGACCAGGCATCTTGTAAGGCAAATACACATCATCACCGGCTCTGCTAGGCAAAGCATGCACTCCTGAGTAGATAACCGGAATGTTATTTTCCTTCAGAAAGTCCGCTACCACCAGAGCATCTCCACCGCCTACTACCACCATTTCTTTTACTCCTGCCTTTTGGGCAAACCTGATGGCTTCCACGATCTCTTTGCCATAATTAGTATGAATGAAAAGCTTTTTGGAGCCATCAAACAAGCCAGTCAGGGAAGACAGCTTTAGATTTTCCCGGTCTTGCTTTTGAGTTTTGTACACCTTGGCTTCCGAAAGCAAAGACTCAAGCTCCTGTAAACCTTGCTGTCTTGCCTGCCGCCTTTGTACCATCTGCGGAGTATTGTCACCAGATTGCACCATGGCTGGCCACCGTAGATGAACACCACCATCGGCTTTCACCAAGGCATCCTCCCAGTTCCAGGCATCCAACTGAACCACCGAAGACAAACCGGAAATGATCCCTCCTACCGGAGTTACCTGTGCCATAAGAACGCCATTAGACCGCAGGGTTGGCGTAATATCTGAATCAGTGTTATAAGCAACTACAGACCGGACATTTGGGTTGAACAGACCCACTTCTTGTTGGTCCAGAGTGGCCCTGACAGATTCTACTTCATTCAACCCAATCTGGCTGTTGGGTAAAATCATGCCCGGATAGATGTGCTTACCACTTACACTCACGGTTTCATAGGCAGTGCCGCCAGCCGTAAATCCAGCAGCGGGACCCGCGTACGTGATCTTACCGTCATTGAAAGCCACAGTGGCTCCTTCCACTACCTGGCCATTCCCTACGTGCAGCGTGGCCCCCGTGAGGGCCATGGCTTTGGTTTGCTTAGTGGCCGGCACCGGTACCTGAGCCCAGGCAGTAGAGGTGCTAACAAACAAAGCTGCTGCGAGCAATAATCGTTGAGACATGTTTTTAGGGGTAAGGCTTACCACAATTTTCATTTTAGCTATCATCGTGTGGTCTCCTTATTTATTTAGATACTCAGATTCCTGATACGTTTCCTCGGCACCATTGTCCACGTCCTCGCAATGCAACACCTGCTGACCACCACGGCGTGAAGGAGTTGCAGTTTGGGTGCGCTCTCCGCGGGCTTTGGCCGCCAACATTTTGTTGATTAACCGTAAACGCTCTTTCTCCTGCTCTTCCTGCAGTTGTTTATCCTGCTCCAAGTCAAAGTAGGCGATGCCATCTACAAAAGTTTTCTCTGGGCGGGCATAGATAGAAAGCGGATGCTCGTTCCAGATGACAACGTCAGCGTCTTTGCCAGCTTTCAGGCTACCAATTCGGTCATCTAAGTGCAGCAATTTAGCAGGGTTCAACGTCACCATCTTCAGGGCATCTTCTTCAGAAACACCACCGTACTTCATGGTTTTGGCAGCTTCCTGGTTTAGGCGGCGGGCCATCTCGGCGTCATCTGAGTTGATGGCGGTGGTCACTCCCACGTTATGCATAATGGCGGCATTGTACGGAATGGCATCTTTCACTTCCATTTTGTAAGCCCACCAGTCAGAGAAGGTAGAAGCACCAATGTTACGGGCCTTCATCTTGTCAGCAACTTTGTATCCTTCCAGAATGTGGGTGAAAGTGTTTACCCTAAAACCCATCTGGTCGGCCACTTTCATGAGCATGTTGATCTCAGACTGCACGTAAGAGTGGCAGGTAATAAAGCGCTTGTCCTTCAGGATCTCAGAAAGGGTTTCCAGTTCCAGGTCACGGCGCGGGGCTGCGGTTTTGTTTTTCGCTGATTTAGAAAGTTTGTTATAATCTCCCCAGGCTTTCTGGTACTCTTTGGCTCGTTGGAAGGCATCTACCATCACTTGCTCTACGCCCATACGGGTCTGTGGGAAACGCACGTTGTACACCGGTGAACGGTTAGAGTGCTTCACATTCTCACCCAAAGCAAATTTGATGAACGGATCTGCTCCTTCCAGCATCAATTTCTCCGGCGACTGGCCCCAGCGTAATTTAATGATAGCAGATTGGCCTCCAATTGGGTTTGCTGAACCGTGCAACAATTGAGAAGTGGTTACCCCACCAGCCAGTTGGCGGTAGATGTTCACTTGCTCATGGTTCACCACATCAGACATACGCACTTCAGCCGTTACGGCTTGGGTAGCTTCGTTAACCCCATCCAAGGCAATGTGCGAGTGCTCATCAATAATACCAGGGGTAACGTGCTTTCCAGTACCATCAATGACTTTGGCTCCGTTGGCGGAAAGGTTTTTGCCTACCTGGGCAATCTTCCCGTTTTTCAGGAGCACATCAGCGTTCTGTAGTTTTCCGTCTTTTTCGTTTGTCCAGACAGTGGCGTTTTTGATGAGGACCGTCTCTGCTTTAGGAAGTTCTGTTCTGCCAAAAGCCGCAAACGGGAACATCAATTTACCCATCCCTAACGCTTCATTTGAGCGGGCACGAGCAGTATCACGTTTGGCTTGCTGGGTTGCAGCCTCAGAAAGAAGGGCGCTCCACTTCACTGATTGAGCATCGGGCAACTGGCCTTCACCCTGAAACCCCTTGCCTGTGTACCAGCCGCTTAATCTGATGCTTTCTTTCCCGTTCTTGGTGGGGGCAAAAGCAATGGTCAACATTTCACCACTAAAAGAAAGACTACCTTTTAAAGTGTCTGTAGCTACTACTTTAAGCTCTGGTTTCTCTGGAGTACCGCTGATGAGCAGACGGCGGTCTGGCTGAGAACCAATCTTTAAGGTGTATACGCCCCGGAAGTCGGCTGGCGTTTCACTTAATTTGTAGCCTTGGCCCTGCACCCAGTTCTCCAGAAGCATGGTAGTGGCATCAAACAAATTGCCTGAGGTCACCACAAAATTGGCCTGCATGCCTTCTTTAAGGCTACCTACAAATTTATCAGCTTTCAGGAGTTTAGCGGGTGTGAAAGTTATTGCTTTCAACGCTTCCTGCTCTGACAAGCCGTGTAAGGTGGCTTTTCTAAGATTCGGTAAGAACTTGCTTTTATCGCGTAAATCAGAAGAGGTGAAGGCAATAGCAACCCCCTCTTTGACCAACATAGCAGGGTTAGCTGGAGCCATTTCCCAATGCTTCATCTCCTCAATGCCAATGCGGCGGGCATCATAAGGGTCTTCCACGTTATAAGCATCGGGGAAGTTCAGATTCAGGATGAAAGCCGCCTTAGTGTTCTTGATTTGGGGCAACATCTGGTATTCATCGCCCTGGCCTTTAAAGATATATTGGTGGCCAAACTCATCCCCTACTTTATCAGCGCGAACGGCATTCAGTTTGTTGCTTACCTCAAAAATCTGGGGTAAACGATTTCCGTCAGAAAAGGCTTTCAAAGAAAGGTTCTGCTCTTTGTCTGGGTTCTTTGAGTTCCACTGGGCATCCAGGTAGGTTTGGCGCAGCAGGGCAACAGATCCCATCAAGGAGTTAGGATAATCCTGGGTAGAGGATCCTTTGTCAAACGATAAAGCAGCGGCGGCTTTGTCAAGCAAAATCACCTGGTTCTCGCGCTTGTCAGCTAGGGTAACCAAGGAAGCTGTTCCGCGGGCAATACCGTCTGGGTGAATGGTCAATACCGTTCCAAACCCTAATTTGCGCAATTCCTCAGCAGCTTTGGCATCTACTTTAAACACCTCTACGGCGTTAGTCTCTGGCCGAATGGCTTGGTTCCAGTTGTAGGCGCCTTCTTTCTTTGACTCTGCCTGTGGTGGGCTGTTGAAACTGAAGATCCTTTGCGGCACCGCCGGAACACCATAGTGCGTGTATGGATCCACAAACCCCGGGTACACCGTTTTTCCCTTTAAATCAGAGATCATTGCCCCCTGCGGTATGCTGACTTTGGTACCAACCGCCACTACCTTGCCGTCTTTAATGACCAGAGTGGCGTTCTCTAATTTAGTTAGATAGTCCACGAAGATGGTGGCATTGGTGAAAGCCCGAAGCCCGGAACGTTCATCATACACCCCATTGCGCGGAAAAGTCTCCTGTGCCCGGCTCTGCAGCGACATGGCCGCTACCACCAACACGGAGAGAAATACTTTTTTCATGGGAGCCTAAATAAAGGTTTGCTTGTGAGATAGATCTGTATGAAAAAGGAAAAGTACTGAAAAGTTCAGGCTAATAAAAGAGCTAACAAGAGATTGTTTGTTTTGCCCCTGTTTTCTGAAAATCAGGCCTAAAACCCAAAAATGGCAAAGAAAAAGCCCGATCTGTTATGAGACCGGGCTTTTCAATATCTTTCGAAAAAGTGCTTATTAAAGGTTATTTTCTTTACGGATCACGCTATGCTTCTTTCCATAAAGGAAGTAGATCAGGATACCAATGGCCATCCAGCCTAGTAACCGGTACCAGGTCTCAGCAGGCAAACCAGCCATCATGCCCACACATACTAAGATCCCTAAGATAGGCACCAACGGCACTAAAGGTGTTTTGAACGGACGCGGACGGTTTGGTTCTTTCACGCGCAGGTACCAAACACCGGCACAAACAATCACGAAAGCCAACAACGTCCCGATAGATACTAAGTGGCCCAATTCATCCACAGAGAAAGCACCCGCTACCACGGCACAGATAGAACCGGTCAAAATAGTACTCACGTGCGGGGTTCTGAATTTAGGGTGCAGTCTTCCGAAAATAGGCGGTAAAAGTCCATCATTTGCCATGGTGTAGAAGATACGCGGCTGTGACATCAACATCACCAACATCACCGAAGAAAGACCAGCAATAGCACCAATCTTGATCAGGTCACGGAGGAAGGTATACCCGGTTTTTTCGATACCCACGGCTATAGGCTCAGCCACGTTCAGTTGGCTGTAGTGTACCATGGCGGTTAGAATTCCAGACACCAGAATGTACAAGATAGTACAGATAATCAATGAGCCTAAGATACCAATAGGCATGTCTTTCTGTGGGTTCTTGGCTTCCTGGGCTGTAGTAGAAACAGCATCAAAACCAATGTAGGCAAAGAAGATTACCCCGGCAGCTCTGATTACCCCACTCCAACCGTACTCTCCGAATCCACCCTTGTTCTCAGGCAGGAAAGGAGTCCAGTTTTCAGCAGCCTCAGCAGGATGACCGAACAAGTAGTTCGCACCAGCCAAAATAAACAGGATCACAACGCCTACTTTGATGATAACAGCAATATTATTGAACCTGGCAGATTCACTCATACCACGCACCAACAAAATGGTGACCAACGCAATAGCAACAGCTGCTACCACATTAAAGATACCAATTGCATGTGGCAAAGTGGCAATGTCAATACCATCAGCGGCCAAGGAAGAAGATAATTGCTCGGTCACCCGTACCCAGGAGCTGGTGCCCGGCAGCTGGATCAATTCCACGCCAGAAGCGTTGCTCCACTCTGGCGGAATGTTGACGTTCAGGTCACGAAGGAAAGAAACCACGTAACCAGACCAACCCACCGCCACCGTAGCCGCCCCAAAAAGATATTCCAAAATTAAGTCCCAGCCAATAATCCAAGCCACGAACTCACCCAGGGTGGCGTAGCCGTAGGTATAAGCAGAACCGGCAATAGGAATCATAGAAGCGAATTCAGCATAACAAAGACCCGCGAATGCGCAACCTAAGCCAGCCAGAATAAAAGCCAACACAATTGCTGGGCCAGTGTACTGAGCCGCCGCACTACCCGTCAACACGAAGATACCGGTACCAATGATGGCCCCGACTCCCAAAGCCACCAGATTGATTGGCCCTAAGGTTCGTTTCAGGTTGTGTGCCCCCTCACTAAAGGCGTCTGCGCTAAGCTTATCAATTGACTTCCTAGCGAAAAGTTGGTTTGCCATAAAATGCGTAAAAGTTAGGAAATAGTTTGTTTGTAGTTCGTTTGTAAAAGGCTTGAAGAGGCTAATATAAGTACTTTTCACAATAAGCCATGCGGGTAACACTTTTTAGGAATGTTAAAGGCTAAGCCAACCAATGGAAAGGACTGGCTGTTTTTAACCTATTTTCCTAAAATAAGTTAAAAACGAACTTACAAGTCTGAAACAATACCCGCTGCCTTCCCTATTCCACTTTTGCGGAATACCTGACACATCTCAAAAGGAATAGTAAAGCCCTCCTGTAGCAAGGCCATGTGTCCCAATCCCTCCTTCCACATAGCCTCCCACCCGTTTCCCAATCCTAATGCCAAGCAAATTCAAATGCCCCAGAAAAGCAGCTTTTGTAGTATGCCTGGTTTCCTCACCTAAATTACCCCAACCCTTGTAATCCACGATCAAGACACCTAATGATACTCCGGAATACACCTGAACCAAGGCAGGTTTGTTCCAGTTGATTTGTATAGTGGGCATGAAGGTATAGAATCGGGATTGGTCCTCTCCCGATTTGATAAACTGAGTTTCCCCACTTTGATTTTCCTCAATGTCTTCCCTTATAGAACGAATAAGGGTATAGGAGGCGATTGCCCCAATACTCCATTTTGTATTTAGCGCTTTTGAATAACTCACCTGAACCGGCCCTACCACTTGCTTCACCCGTTTTCTCACGGGGAAGAAAAGAGTGGATGAGTTTCCTATCCGCACACCTATTTCCTGAAGTGAAAGGGCTCCATACCCAACTTGTACTAAATGGTTTCTTTCTGGCACCTCCTGCGCTAAACCGGTTTGGGTTGAGTATAACATTAGAATTCCACAAAAGAGCAGAAACAGCGGTTTGTTGAGGTCCATGGGTCAGGAAGAATAAGCTGTTCCAATTTATTCAATATAACTGTAAATCAAACCGCAACAAATTAGTCCGGACAGGTAGCTAGTGATCCGTTTCCCTTTTTGTATCTTCGTCAGTTAGATACACCTAGAACAGAACTGAAGCGGCATGATACGGGTACTACACACAGCTGACTGGCACTTAGGACAACGACTGGCAAACCAGGAACGCACCGAGGAGCATCGGGCTTTTCTCAACTGGCTTTGTGAGACCATTTGTGACCAGAAAATAGACCTTTTGGTGATAGCCGGTGATGTTTTTGATACTGGTTTCCCGTCCAACACCGCTTTAAAACTTTATTATGACTTCATTAGGGAGGTTAAAAACTCCTGCTGCCGTGATCTGGTCATTATTGGAGGTAACCATGACTCTGTTTCTACCCTTAACGCCCCAGCCGAGCTGCTCCGCCACTTCAATGTACACGTGGTGGGTGGGGCTCCCGCCAGTCCCGAAGATCAGGTGATTGTACTTACAGATGAAGACGACCAGCCTAAAGCCGTGGTCTGCGCCGTGCCGTTTCTGCGCGACAAAGACGTACGCCTCTCAGTACCTGGTGAAACCGGCGAGGAAAAGGAAGCACGGCTTAAACAAGGTATCTGCGATCATTATACCCAATTAGTGCCGCTCATTCAGGAATTCAAGCAACTGGGTATTCCTGTATTGGCCACCGGTCACCTGTTTGCCGCCGGGGGCAGTGCCTCAGACAGTGAAAAAGAAATTCACGTGGGCAACTTGGGGCAGATTTGTGGCGATCAATTTCCTGAAGAGTTTGATTACGTAGCTTTGGGGCATTTACATAGGCCGCAGGTAGTGCACAAGATGCAGCACATCAGGTATAGTGGCTCCCCTATTCCGTTGAGCTTCTCTGAGATCACTGATCATAAGCATATCATCATTCTTGATTTTGAGCAGGGGAAACTTGCCAACATACATGAAGTGCCGGTACCCTGCTGGCGTAAGTTGGTTCGGTTCAAAGGCACCATTGAGGAATTGTTCCCCAAGATCATTGCCTATGACAACGCAGATCTGCCTTACCCGGCCTGGGCAGAAGTACAACTTCAATACGAACACAACCTGCACGACCTTACCGGCAAACTGCAGGAAGCATTTGCCTTACAACCCCAGTTGCAGCTCCTAATTCACCGGCCCCTGCGCACCATTGACAGCCAAACCCTAGACCAGCAGGTACAACCTGAACAAGATCTGGCAGACTTGAAACCAAAAGAGGTTTTCCTTAAGAAGTGTGAGGAAGCATTGGAAGCAGACACCTATCTAAGCTTGATTTCAACTTTTGATGAACTCTTAGAGTTGATGCCTCAGCTACAGGATGGACCTCTTGCCATTCTTTCTTCAGAAGAACAGGTGCTAGAGTAGCAGGTCGACTCACCAACTAGAAAAGTGGCTTTGATTAAGTCCTTTTTTCTAAAAATCAGCTTAAAACAAAACCCACTCTTTTCCTCTCTTTCTTGTTGAGGCAATCTCCCTATGCTTTTCTTTTTGACCAATGGTCAAGCTATTTGTCAAAATGAAAAAACTTAAGGCTCGATCATTAAAGCTGTCCCTGCTCTAACAAGATTGTTACTTTATTAATAGAATGCAGTAACCTCCCATCTAAGATAACTATTGGAGGGATAACATTATGAATCCATTTCCCCCTTTCACCCCATCTCTTTCTTCCCTGGGTTACTATCTTTCTTCAACTTAGCACATCAGCATTCTAGATTATAGAAATTTCCTATCATTCAATAACTTTAATCAATTTGATTTATATAAACATATAGGTCACCTTTGGGGTATACTTCTGGAAAGGAGCAAAGAAAGTATGCTTGAACTGCTGCCTTCAAAACCTTTAATTGAGAAGCTGAAAAGTTGAAAAGAATTGCATAACCTCCTCAAGAGGAAAGCGTTAAATATTAATCATCCTAATCCCCATTATTCTATGGAAAGAGATCAGAATCAATCTAACGGTCAATCTGAAAACAACCATGCTGGTAACGGCCAGGAGCGGCAAAATCTGACCACCAGGCAAGGTCATCCGGTAACTGATAACCAGAACATCCGGACTATAGGGAACCGTGGGCCGGCTACTTTAGAGAACTACCACTTCATTGAAAAAATCAGTCATTTTGACCGTGAGCGCATCCCAGAACGCGTAGTACACGCCAGGGGAGCTGGTGCCCACGGTGTTTTTGAAGCTTACGGAAAAGTAGGTGATGAGCCAATCGCTAAATATACCCGCGCCAAACTATTCCAGGAAAAAGGAAAGCAAACCCCGGTGTTTGTTCGTTTTTCTACTGTAGGACACGGTGGTCACTCACCCGAGACCTTGCGTGACCCGCGTGGTTTTGCTGTGAAATTCTATACCGAAGACGGAAACTGGGATCTGGTAGGAAACAACCTTAAGATCTTCTTCATCAGAGATGCCATGAAGTTTCCAGATCTGATTCACTCCCAAAAACCAGATCCGGTTACCAACATCCAAAGCGGAGAGCGCATCTTTGACTTTATCGCTAATACTCCAGAAGCTACCCATATGGCTACGTTCCTGTTTTCGCCATGGGGTATTCCGGCCAACTACCGACAGATGCAAGGTTCAGGAGTAAACACCTATAAGTGGGTGAACGCCGATGGCCAAGCCGTACTAGTGAAATACCACTGGGAGCCGCTACAAGGCATCCGCAACTTAACCCAGGCTGAAGCCGAAAGCATCCAGGCTAAGAACTTCAACCACGCTACACAGGATCTGTTTGAAGCTATAAAAGAAGGAAACTATCCTGAGTGGGAGCTATGCGTGCAGATCATGAGCGACGATGATCATCCGGAACTGGACTTTGATCCGTTGGATGACACCAAATTGTGGCCAGCAGATCAGTTCCCCTTCCTGCCAGTGGGCAAGATGACCCTGAACCGTAACCCAGTTGATTACTTCAATGAGGTAGAACAATCAGCTTTTGGTACCGGCGTACTGGTAGACGGACTGGAGTTTTCTGATGATAAAATGTTGCAGGGACGTACGTTCTCTTACTCAGATACACAACGTTATCGAGTAGGAGCAAACTATTTGCAATTGCCAATTAATGCTCCTAAAAACCAAGTTGTTACAAACCAGAGAGGTGGGCAAATGTCTTTCCACTCAGATTTTGGACAAGGTCAGAACCCGCACATTAACTATGAGCCTTCTACTCTGAACAATGTGAAAGAGGCACCTAAAGCGGGTAAGGACTATGAGCCACGCTACGAAGCCAACCTGGTTCGTCAGAAGATTGACCGCACCAATGACTTCAAGCAAGCCGGTGAAACTTACCGCAACTTTGAAGACTGGGAGCGTGATGATTTGATCACCAACCTGGTGAATACCCTGGCTACTGCCGATAAGCGTATTCAGGATAAGATGATTGAGCATTTCACCCTAGCTGATGCAGATTATGGCCGTAGAGTAGCCGAAGGTTTGGCGAAAACTTCTAAGTCTCAGGAAGACAAAGGCCCAATTGGTGCTATCTCTCCGGAAGCAGGCGTGAAAGATGCGAAGCAGAAATCGCACGAGGCAAAACCATACTAAGTTAGTTTAGAACCAGTTTTTAGAAAAGCCACCCAAAAAGGGTGGCTTTTTTTATTTAAGATGGATATAGATGGCTCAGCCTATTAAAATTTGAGTTGCGATTTTCTACCGGAATTCACGTATCAACTTCTTTCAAACCAACCTCTCCTTTTCCACTTGTATTTATTTCCTTTGCAAAGGAGATCTGCAATCAACTTACGCCTCCTTTACTTATGAAAAAAGAAGATTTACTGGCCACTCAGGAAAGAATAGCGCCTTATATTCACCGCACCCCGGTTCTTACCTCTCGTTTGTTGAATGAAATAGCGGGGGCTGACCTTTATTTTAAATGTGAGAACTTCCAGCGTATGGGAGCCTTCAAGATGCGCGGCGCCATGAACGCGGTGCTTCAACTTTCAGAAGAGCAAAAAGCCCGCGGAGTAGTTACCCATTCCTCTGGGAACTTTGCCCAAGCCCTGGCGTTGGCTGCGCAGAGCATAGGCGTAAAGGCGTATATTGTGATGCCTGAAAATGCGCCACAGGTCAAGAAGGATGCGGTAAAAGGTTATGGCGGCCAAATCGTGGAATGCGCCTCTACCCCCATCGCCCGCGAAGAAGTAGCTGAGCAGGTCCAGAAAGAAACGGGTGCTTACTTTATACATCCCTCCAATGACCGTGAGGTTATCTTGGGGCAAGGCACCGCTGCCTTGGAATTATTAGAAGACCAACCAGAACTAACCTACATTTTCTCGCCAGTGGGCGGAGGTGGATTAATTGGAGGTACTGCCTTAGCAGCCCATTATTTTGAAAGGAACTGCAAGGTGATTGGAGGCGAGCCTTTTGAAGCCGATGATGCGTATCGTTCGCTCCTGAGCGGACAAATTGAATCTAATGACAGTACCAACACTCTCGCTGATGGCCTCAGAACCCAACTGGGCGATATTAATTTCCCTATCATCCAGCAATACGTGGACAAAATCATCCGGGTAGAGGAAACGGAAATTACCAGTGCCATGCGCCTAATCTGGGAGCGGATGAAAATCATTGTAGAGCCTTCCAGTGCTGTGGCTCTGGCCGCATTGCTCAGAGAAAAAGAAGAGTTTGCCGGACAAAAAATAGGAGTCATCCTTTCAGGTGGGAACATTGACGTTAGCAAGCTTCCGTTTTAAGCCTTATTTGGCAAAACAGGCCTAAAACCAAAAGTTAGGGCTGTTTCGGCAAGGCTAGTTTCCTTTGGAATAGCAGTTGGTACTTAGCCCTTTACCTGGCCAACTACCAGGTCAAGTAAAAGCGGCAAATCTCAAAGCCGTACTTCCCGTATCTCTGATGTAGTACCTTATACTTTGCACCCCTAAAAATAAAACTATGATAGAAACAAAAGGATACGCTGCCTTTGACCCCAACTCCCCGTTGGCCCCCTATAATTTTGAGCGCCGCGATGTGGGTCCTCATGACGTGATGATTGAGATCCTGTTCTGCGGTGTTTGCCATTCAGATTTACATACCGCTAAAGGTGAGTGGGGCGGTGCCATGTACCCCGTTGTGCCGGGCCACGAAATTGTGGGCAGAGTGGTCCGGGTAGGTGACCACGTTAAAAACTTCAGTGTGGGAGAAATGGCGGGTGTAGGCTGTATGGTAGGTTCCTGCCAATCCTGCCCCAGCTGTAACGATGGCCTGGAGCAATACTGTGAGCAAGGATTCATTGGAACCTATAACAGCCCAGAGCCTGGCTTAGAAACTCCGACCTATGGGGGGTACTCCAACCAGATAGTGGTCTCAGAAAATTTCGTCCTGAAAATCAGGGAAGATCAGGACTTAGCACGGGTGGCTCCACTTCTTTGCGCAGGTATCACCACTTACTCTCCCCTCCGGCATTGGGGTGTGGGCGAAGGCCATAAAGTAGCAGTAGTTGGCTTAGGTGGACTAGGACACATGGCTGTGAAACTGGCTGCTTCTATGGGAGCTGAAGTTACGGTTTTAAGTACCTCTCCTAACAAAGAAGCCGATGCTCAGGCTCTTGGCGCGCACAAATTTGTGGTCACCAAAGACTCAGAGGCCCTGAAGCAGGTTACCAACTATTTCGACTTCATCATTAACACAGTTTCGGCCAAAGTGAGTCTGGATATGTACGCTTCGCTTTTACGCCGAGATGGAACGATGATCTTGTTAGGTGTTCCGCCGGAAGCTCCGGAACTACATGCTGCCACCCTTATTTTCGGGCGCCGCCGCATTGCCGGTTCCTTGATTGGGGGCATTGCTGAGACGCAGGAAATGCTGGACTACTGTGCTGAGCACAACATCCTTTCAGACATTGAGGTCATCAACATAAACCAAATCAACACCGCGTATGACCGTATGCTGGCTGGCGATGTGAAATACCGTTTTGTGATTGACATGGCTTCTTTGGAAAACCCCAGCGCCTAGACTCCTATCAAAATCAAGTTTTTATACCCTGTAAATGGAAGAGCCGGTCTAGTAGAACCGGCTCTTCCATTTACAGGGTATTTTGTAGAAACTAGCTTAAAACTGTTTCTAAATAATCGCCATCAACCGAATTGAGTTAAGTCCTCTCGGCGCCAGAATCAACTTGGAGTTATCACGGGAAATGGAGGTGTTGTCGGTTGCGCTTCCTTTTAAAACAGATGTATGCGTGCCATTGTCTAGGTCGTACACCTTCAGGTTAGGATTGCCGGCATTTGAGAGGTAAAGTAATTTATTGCTGTTATGAAAGAAAGACATACCGGTAGCTGAATCTCCAGCCCCATTCTTTTTCACAGCCTTCACTTGTTTGAAGTCACCAGTATCATAGATGCGTATTACCTCATCTGCTTTCCCATAGCCTACAGCCAATAATCGATCATCGGTACTCAACGTTAAATCAGTGGGAATACCGTAATTTGTATTGAATACATTGATTAACTCACCGTCTTTGGCTGAAATAGCATAAATACGGCTTGAAAACCAAGCATAAAACCGATCGCCTTTGCTACTGAACACAATCTTAGAGTCTTTGGCAGCATAACGTGGCTTACCTATCTTCTCCCATGTATCTGTGTTGTAAATATGTATTTCATTGTTCTGGAGCAGGGCTACCAACCGGTTTCCTGACATTGCAATTTTCCGTACTGTTGCTGGCAACCCAGTAATACTTTTTACCTCACTCAAATCTTGGGCTAGTAAAACTTTGATGGATCTCTCTTCCCCTCCCGTCACTATGTACTTTCCGTCCTGGGAGTACGCACATGAAAGAGCCGTTCCTTTGTACACGTGCTTAAAACTTACTGGAAATGACTGAGTGGGATCCCAGAGGTACAGCATCCCTTGGTTGCCTACAGATACCAAACGGTTTCCTTCCGGCGAAAAAACTGCATCATGAAACATCAGGCTTTCTTCATGCTTTAACAAAGCCAATGGCTTAAGTTTGGTTTGGCCAAAGCTTAAAACTGCAGTAAAGCATAAGTAAACAACTATCAAAGCACCTCTACTCCTTTTCATAGATAATAAATAATAATATTTAGCAGCTCAAAAATACTAAATATTAGTTAACTCATATATAAATATGAGAATATTTTTATCCTTACTAAAGTGCCCCTAGTGTACACTTGGCTTTTTTGAAGAGAGTAAGAAAAACACCTTAAGCATTAAGTATTTGGAAATGGTATTCAGGCTATCCCTTTATTCCTTACAAGATAGTAGAATGAACTCCATGTAAGCTTTATCTTTTCTGCCGTTTCCAAAGCTTTAGATCCTGTGCAAATCAATTGTGCTCGCTTTTGAAGTTAATTTTAAAAATTCAACATCGCAGCGTAAACTCCTCTCACCACCTCTGTCATACGGGCAAAGTCAAGGGTGTCAATGGTGTCGCTTCTTTGGTGGTAATGCGGGTTACGGAGGAAAGACGTGTCATTGATCATTACAGCCTGGTACCCTTGGGCCCAGTAGTTCCGGTGGTCAGACAAACCTACGCCAGGTAAGCCTTCCGGAGCGGCAATGGACTGCACATCTATGCGGGAGTGTTCTTTCATAAACTGCTGCACCCGCTGCACTGTCCGCTCCTGCCCCATCTTGCCTACTACTACAATAAAGTTACCCGTGGTAGGGTACATCTTTTTCATAGACTCGTGTTGAAACTCCTGAGAGTTGGGCTTATCAGTGAAGAACCCAATCATTTCAAGGCAAATCATCAGCTTCACATCTACCTTGTCCTTCTTCATGGACTTCGCATGCACAGCGCTGCCCATTTTCTCTGTGGCGAAGTAAGGAGGCTCCTCAAAGTTATAGGCCACAAAATCTATTCGGTGCTTTACCTCTGGTTTTTCCTCGTGCAAAGCGCGGGCCAGTTCCAGCAAACCGGCTACGGCGCTGGCATTGTCATCTGCTCCGGGAGTTTCACCGAAAACGTCATAATGCGCCCCTACAATCACCCGCTCCCCATCCTCGGGTCCATAAGAAAAAATTAGATTATTAAACCCTTGGTGCAGCGCTTGCTTTTGAACCCGTCCGCTTAGTTTGCAGAATTGCGCCTCTATATACTCCTCGGCTTTTTTCAAAGACTCAGGGTGGCCTATGCTGCGGGGAGGCTTCAGGGTAGTCAGGTACTGGACATCGGCATACAGGCGGTCGCGTTGAATGGGCATATAGAACAGATTGGGTGGTTCCACCTTGTACTCTTTCCCAAAAAGGTGGTTACATTAGGCTGGATTGAATAAATACGGTATCTAAGTGGGAAAGCACGGTGTTTCACCAAAGCGAAAGCCAAAGAACCAACTGGTCACCCTTTCCCCCGTACCAAAACCCAGCTAACTACTTCCTGAATGAAAAAGATACTACTATTTATAAGCTTTGGGTTGATTCAATTCAGTGCTCTCGCCCAGGAAACAGACCCCGAATTCGAAACCGATCGACCTACCCTTACCGAAGCATCCAGCACGGTACCAAGAGGCTTTTTCCAATTAGAAACTGGTTTCCAGTACCAGAAAAGAACGCTAGATGGCCTTGAAAATAAGCAATGGCTTTACCCGCAAGCTCTCCTCCGGATAGGGGTTTTCAAAGCGGCCGAATTACGCTTGGAAGCCACCTTTAGACGGGAAGATTACCGGGTGGGTGATGCCCTCCTGCAACGTGATAGAGGGTTAAGCACGGTAAGGGTGGGAACCAAAATAAACATCCTGGAAGCAGAGGGAGCAGTGCCCGAAGTATCTGTACTAGCCATGTTAGAGGTACCCTGGGGCGCGGACGCCTTTGAGCCCAGAAGAGTGGCCCCAGAAGCCATGCTTCTTTTCACAAATGAACTATCAGAAAAAGTGAAGCTTCAGTACAATGCCGGTTTCCGGCGTGAACCTGATGAAGGCGAGATGGAAAACAAACTTCAGTTCTCTCTCGCCCTTAGCGGAAAATTAAGTGACAAAGTCACTTTATCAGCAGAGTTCTTCGGCGAGAAGCCCAAAGGCAGCCCCGCCGAAAACGTCATTGATGGTTCTATTCAATTCTTAGTGTTGCCTTATGTACAGCTAGATGCTATTGTTGGTACCGGTGTATCCTCCCAAGCCCCTGAGCTGTTTGTAGGTGGAGGTTTAAGTTTCAGACTTCCCAGATAGGTACATCCTGCTAAAACAAAACTGCCCTGCCAAAGATTTGGCAGGGCAGTTTTGTTTTAGGCCTGGTTTGCTGGAAACTGCTTCAACATACTACACCAATCAAAGCAAAGAACATCAGAAGAGTGATGAAAGTAGTTTCTAAAGCTTTCTTCATGAATCCTCCTCTGACAGAATAATAAATATGGTCCTTATCAATGCTTTGATTTGATGGTGATCAGCACCACTGCCGCCACAAGTAGAACAGTAGCTATGATGGTCTGCCCAGTGATTACTTCATGCGCGAGTGCCCAACCTAACAGAACGGCAATAACGGGGTTTACATAGGCATAGGTAGATACCTGCGAGGGAGGCGCTACCCTGGTCAGCCAACTATACGCCGAAAAAGCTATAAGGGAGCCAAATACGACCAAGTACGCCAAAGCCAACCAAGAGCGCTGACTTACAACTCCCCAATCAGTGGTTTGCCATTCTCCGGCTATAGTTCCGGTTAAAAACAACAACCCGCCGCCACACAGCATCTGCATGCCGGTAGTAAGAATGGGAGAGTCAGGCAAGGTCGCTTTGGACGAAAACAACGACCCCCAGGCCCAGGCACCCGCTGCCAACAGAATGGCTATACTGCCCATCATATCTACACCACCTTCCAGCTCCCAGGGGCTAACCAGGATAATCATGCCTACCACTCCTATCACCAATCCTAACAATACTCCTTTAGAAGGAACTTGCCTGGATTTGCCTACCCATTGGAGCACAACTATCCAGAGGGGTTCTGTGGTTACTAACAAGGCAGCTATGCCTGAGGGCACTTTCTGTTCGGCCCATACCACTGCTCCGTTGCCTAGCAGCAGCAAACAACCACCTATAATGGCCGTGTTACGCCAGTGAAAAAGAGAAGGGGCCTTTGCCCCGCGCCATACTGCCCAACTATATAAAATGGCCCCGGCTAACAGGAACCGCATTCCTGCCATTAAAAAAGGAGGCAGGGTTTCCACGGCAAAGGCAATGGCCAGGTAGGTAGAACCCCATATAACATAAATCGCGGCAAAGGCCGCGATCTTACGCCAACCGGTGGCAGATGCCCCGGAAGTAGAAAGTACACTCATGGTATTTTATTCTGCGTCTGCGTGAAGCACCAGCAGGGGTAATTTAGTTTGGTACGTTAATTTTTCTGCGAGGCTCATGCCAAACAGGTTTTTGAAGAAGCTACGTTTTTTCTTCAAAATTGCCAGCATGTTGCTGTGCGTTTTGCTTAGGTAGTCTTTCAAACCAGTGTCTTCCTCCTCGTGCACTATCTCATGGAAAGCAATCGGGAAACCACCTAATTGATCTGACACTTGCTGTATAAAGCCTTGGGCTTTCTGGGTATCCTCTGAGCCAGCTTTTTTAGATACGTGCACCACCTCCACTTCGGCCTGAAACACGGTGGCAAGACCAATCACCTGGCCCAGGGCACGGGCATCTTCAGGCTGGTAATCTGAGGCATACACAATGCGGTGAATATCTGGGTAGGTAGCGTTGCTAGGAATAGCCAGCACGGGACACTTCACCTGCGAGATCACACTTTCTGTGTTGCTGCCAATCAGGATTTCCTCCAGAGTATTGCCGCCGCCTGTAGTTCCCAAAACCACAAAATCAAAACCCTCTTCGTGCACCAGGCGCTCCATGGCATCGGCTAAAAAGGCTTCCTGTACTCTTGTGTCTATGGAAGAAGTGAACCCTCCTGAGGCGCTAAAGAGGCTCTGCAAGTGCAAAGACAACCCATGCAGTTTATCTGATGAAACCCGGCGCTGGTCATCTAACACCTGGCTGGCCATGAGGGCAGATTCAGTGGTGTCCATGATGGGCAGGTGCAAAACGTGAAGGAGGGTCAATGAGGCCTTGGTACGCTGCGCAATTTGTGCGGCGTACTCGGCGGCTTTATTAGAGGTTTTGGAAAAATCAACGGGGCAAAGAATCTTTTTCATAGGATTGCAAGGCTAGGTCACGGCTCAAGTTTACGAAGACCATGTCACCTTACAAAACGGGAATATAGGAATTGGGTTATTCTTACCTCTGGCGGGAATAAAAGCTTACTTTTTCTGCAATTCAGAAAGCCAGGCTTCTGCATCTTGCATAGAGTCAAAAATATTGAGCGGGATTCCGCTTTCTTCTGCCATGGCCATCGCCAACTGGTTTATAGAAGTTTTCAAATCATGCACTTCGGCTAATTGGCAAATTCCTGCTTCTATGGTCAGTTTTTGCGCTTCAATGTGCATTTGCCGTATGGAAGGCGAATACTCTTCCAGATACCTTAGGTCAGTTAAGATAGAAAAACCTGGTTTTACTAAGCCTAACGCTTCTTTTAAATGGATCAAATAGAAAGGAACCTCCTCTGGACTATTCCAGCATCCTTTAATCTTAAGAAAGATTCTGTTCCTATCCACGTCTACATAAAACTTGTAGAATGGATTATGAGCTATTTCTATCATAGGAGCGCCAAACGATTCTGCGGCTGCACTTCTATCTGGGCGAGGGTTTCCGGAAAGAGGCAAATTGTATACTTTTCTTTGCCTAAAAATAGCGAGTTTTATATAAACACCAAAAGTAAAACACAAAATTTTATTATTTTGTATGATTGAAATCTTTCACCTGCTGCCAGGTCCAACGCTTCTTTGGCGTCACTTTTAAAAATGCACTCTTCAAATAATCTGTTACCCCCTGAAGAAATACCTCCTTTGCTATAGAAGAAGAGTAGAATATTCTTTCCGTCGGGTTGCCATACCGTTGTGCTTTACTTATTTTTTCGGCTTTCAAACGCAGCAAAGGGCCCGTATCAGTCACTCCGTCAGCCACCCACGTATAACCCGTTTTCTCCAGTGTATTCAAGTACTTGGCCAAAGGCCGCAGATCTGGTCGTGGCAGTGTAGGGCGGCTTTCCAAATCAACCCAGGTTGTGTACTTGCATTCTAGTTCATATCGGTTTTCAGGGTAGCAGGAAACCACTATGTCATAGCCTGTTGTGGAACTAAACAAGGCATAGTAGTGAACGGGTGCTGGTGTCTGAATAATCACCAAACCCAAAGCCTGGTTTTGGATTATTTTAGATTTCACTCCGTTTACTTGCTTATACCCCTGCAAAACCAATTCAAACTCCGGCTCCCATACTTGTTGAAATAATGCAGTATTTAGGAGTACATCCAAAAAAACCTCTAAAAAATATTGAAATTTCGGGATAGAGGCCACCACTTCATTCTCTTCCAACTCCTCTGCTCCAAACGGCGGATAAAACTTTGCTTTCTCTTCTGAATTAAGCCAGCAAACCAGTTTCAGGGCTTCTTTGGCAAAAGGAGCCTCCAAATCCAACTCCCGGAAGTCACCTATGAGCGCCATTTGCCGCAGGGTTTCTTCATGCTCCAGGGCTTGTTCCGGATGAAGCAAGGCCCAAACGCCAACAAAGGCATCAATATCAAAATGGTTAGCGGTTACATATTGGTATTTTTGCAAATCAGGCCAGTTTTGTTTCAGCGCCTGAAGCACCATGCCCGCACTGGTATCTTCTCTTAGCTCGGCCGGAGTAGGCGCTTCCCGCCAATGCGAGAGCACCAACCCATTTGGATGGAAGCTGTCTACCACAACAGCCGGCTGATTTTTTATTTGCGGAAACGGGAGATAAGTAAGAGCCTTCATTTAGTAGATACTGTTAATTAAATCTTTGATAATACCTCCGCGTGACTAAGCCAGGTTTAGGACCAGATTATCTAAAACACGTGCTAAACGCAAACCTAGAACTTATTTCCTCTTTCCGCGCCTATTAGTGATTTTATCCAGGCGCTTCGTACGCACCCAATGTAGGTACTTCTGCAACTCTTCCGCTTCGCGAAGAGCGGGTATGGAATTGTAAAGCACTGCCAATTCTTTGTTAGTGAATGTGAGGTGAATGGTGCTGTGGCAAGGCTGGCACAAAGGGGCAGTAGGCCCGTGCTTCCCTCCTTCCTCTCGGGGCACCAAGTGATGCAGCGTGGTAAAGCCTACTTCGCGCTCGCAAAGGGCGCAAACAGGGTCGGCGCTTTCTTCTTTCTTTCTGATCCTTTTTGCCATGCGATCTACTTCTTTTGCAAATTGCTGAAGACTTTTAGGGAAGCCAATTCCAGAAGTATCAACCCTCCTTCCCTGGACCTCGTACTGCTTATGTTTCCGGTGGGCATCTGCCCATACTTTTATGGCAATTTCCTCTTCCCTCTCCCCCAAACCTTCAGCGCCGGTGTTAAGCGAAAAATGGCTGCTTTTTATTTTAGCGGCCATCCAGTTTACGCACATCATGGACTTTGTGATTATGATGCCATTGGGTCCTCAGCTCATGCGGGTTTTCCAGATTAGTCCGCGGGAGTTTGGGTTTCTGGTATCGGCGTATACGTTTAGTGCTGCTTTTTCAGGAATTCTGAGCGCGTTCTTTATTGACCGTTTTGACCGGAAGAATGCTTTGATGGCACTTTACCTGGGCTTCACCTTGGGCACCTTTGCCTGCGCCCTGGCTCCCACTTTCTCGTTTCTGCTGATTGCCCGTATTCTGGCGGGAGCTTTTGGCGGGGTATTGGGCGCTTTAGTGCTGGCCATTATTGGCGACTCTGTGCCGGAGGAACGCAGGGGAGCAGCAACCGGAAAAGTAATGGCTGCCTTCTCAGTGGCCTCCATTGGAGGAATCCCCATTGGGCTTTACTTGGCCAGCCACGCCAGCTGGCACGCTCCTTTTTACCTTCTTACTGCATTGAGCGTTTTGGTTTTGCTCCTAACTTGGCGAATACTACCTCCCATGCGCCAGCATCTCCTGCACCACGTTCCTCAGCATCCGGCCAAAGCATTAGGTACCATTTTCAGCCGGGCCAATTGCCTTTGGGCTTTTGCCCTAATGGTGACGTTATCCTTGGCTGGTTTCACAGTTGTCCCTTTTCTGAGCCCTTACATGGTGGCCAACATTGGCTTTACCGAATCAGAACTAAGCTACATCTATCTCTTCGGAGGATTGGCTACAGTGGTCACCTCCCAAATGGCCGGAAGATTATCTGATAAGTTTGGAAAGAAAAAGGTCTTTGTGATTGCCGCGCTGCTTTCTATTATCCCCATTTTAGTAGTTACAAATCTGCCACAGGTGCCGCATTGGCAAGCATTTGTTGTAACTACCTTCTTCTTTATCTTCTTCGGGGCGAGGTTTGTGCCAGCCATGTCCATGATCACGTCCAGCATAGAACCACGGCTGCGGGGCTCTTTCATGAGTGTGAATTCCTCTGTCCAGCAGCTTGCCTCCGGTCTGGCGGCTTTCCTGGCTGGCCTGGTCATCTCCAATGAACCCGGCTCCCAAAAGCTCCTCCACTTCGGCACCGTAGGCATCATTGCCACGGTGTTTACCCTTGTGTCTATTTGGGTAGTGGCAAAGTTGAAGAAAGTAGGATAGGAACAGTAGTTTGGGGTGGTTTCTGGAAAAAAGGCTTGAAGCTGAGATAGAGTAGACACTCGTAAGACCTGCGGACACTACGAGGTCTTTTGAATAGGTGGTATTGTAGGGGGCTGTTAATTTTGGTCTCACAGCCAATGTATTTCTTGGAGCTTTCGCTCCACTGAAGTTACAAACTTCAGATCATGGTGGGTCCAAGTTATAAACTTGAACCATGTAAAAAGATAGAGTTGAAATCACCCTTTGCTACTTTCCCCTTGTTCCAGTCTTTCCATAGAGCGCCTCGCTTTTGGCCATAGACATGCAGAAACTAAGAGAGAAAGACAGCTCAGGCCGAAAGGGCAGCGCGAGAAGGAAAGACTGGAATTGTGGCCGTGAGCGCTCGGAGGGTAGCTATGCAACAACTCAACAACTAGGCATGAGGGCCTCACATCAGCCAGCAGCTACGCCAGCATCTGCAAAAAGCATGCACACTAATCTCTTGCTAAACTTCTTCTGGCTGCAGCAAAAATCCATCCTTCATGGTAAGCTTACGATCCGCCATATCTGCCAGAACAGGATTATGCGTCACCAGCACAAACGTCTGCCCTAAGTCCTCTCTAAGTTTGAAGAAAATCTGGTGAAGCTCCTCCGCATTTTTAGAATCCAGGTTCCCGCTAGGTTCATCCGCGAAAATGAGTTTAGGCGAATTGATAAGAGCACGCGCCACGGCTGTCCGTTGTTGTTCGCCCCCGCTCATTTCAGAGGGTTTATGGTCCATGCGGTGGCCCAAGCCCAACATCTGCAACAATTCTTTAGCGCGGGTTTCCACCTCCTTCTCCGGCCGATCGGCCAGAAAACCGGGTAAGCTCACGTTCTCCAGGGCGGTAAACTCCGGCAGCAGGTTGTGGAACTGGAAGATGAAGCCAATGTTCCGGTTCCGGAAACGGGCGACCTCTTTGTTGCTCATCCCGGAGATCTTCTGGCCGTGCAGGTAAACATCGCCGGCATCGGGTGCATCTAAGGTACCCAGCAAATGAAGCAGCGTGCTTTTCCCGGCGCCAGAAGCGCCTACAATGGAAACCACTTCGGCTTCGCCGATGGTGAGATCAATGCCCTTCAAAACCGGAAGTTTTCCGTAAGACTTAAACAGCCCGCGGGCCTCCAACAAAACTGGTTTCTCTATACTCATGAACTGCAAAACAATAACGAAGGGGCCGCATTTGCAACCTCTTCAGGAAATAAGCCTTCTGCGTCTCAACGGCAGATACTTCTTATTGGTTTTACGGCAGATTCACCAAAACATGGCAGAAACAGAAAATGCTTTATCTTAGACACATGAACCTGTTGCCTATCCTCTCTTTCTGTTTGCTGCTACAGCTTTCTGCCTGCCGTTATACGCCTCCACCACCCCTGCCTCAAATGGAGCTGATGCGCGGGGTGAATTGGGTGGCCGCCGATACCGTTACGCTGGAGCAGTTGCAAAAGGCAAAAGACCACGGGGTGGAATGGATTGCACAAACCCCGTTTGGGTGGCAGAAAAACCATAACACCCCAGAACTGGCTTTCAGCAGCCAACGCGGGTATTGGGGCGAGCGAGACGAAGGCTTGATCCAGACTACCCAACTGGCTAGATCTATCGGATTGAAAACTCTGTTGAAACCCCATATCTGGCTCCGGAACAACAAAGACGGCGCATGGGTGGGCTCTATTAAAATGACTTCAGAAGAGGACTGGAAAACCTGGTTTCAGAACTACCGCACCATGATGCTGCATTACGCCCGCCTGGCAGACTCCATGCAAATAGAAGCAGTGTGTATTGGCACTGAACTGCATATGGCAGCGGTAGAAAGGCCACGGGATTGGCGACAATTGATAAAGGACATCCGGCAGGTATACAGAGGCAAACTGACCTATGCCGCCAACTGGAGCGATGAGTTTGAAGACATAGAGTTCTGGGACGACCTTGACTTTATTGGCGTACAAGCTTACTTCCCACTAAGTAAGAAACCAGCCCCCACCTTGTCTGATCTTTTAAAAGCCTGGGAGCCGCACGTGAAAACTATAGAGAAACTGCAGCGCAAATTCAACAAACCCGTTGTGTTTACTGAAGTGGGTTACCGAAACATACCCCATGCTGCCGCGGAACCCTGGACCTGGCCATCCCGCGGACAAGCCACAGAGCCTGAAGACCCGGCCACCCAAGAGCGCCTGTATGAGGCCATGTACCGCACCTTCTGGCAAAAGCCTTGGTTCAGGGGCACCTTTATCTGGAAATGGTACCCGCATGTGCGGGAAAATGGCAGGGCTCGTCGCGATTTTACCCCACAGGGTTTACCCGCCGCGCAGGTCATGGCCCGGTACTATAAAGCCGGGAAATGACGAATGCAGCAGGCAACTTTGAAAAGTTAGCCGTATACCTTACTTTCGTGCACCTAATAACATCAACCTAACCTCATGAATATACACGAGTACCAGGCGAAAGACATTCTGAAACGCTACGGCGTTAGAATTCAGGAAGGCATCGTGGCAGAGACCCCTGAAGAGGCGGTAGCCGCTGCTAAGCGTTTAACAGAGGAAACCGGCACTGGCTGGCACGTAATCAAAGCCCAGATTCATGCGGGCGGTCGTGGTAAAGGCGGCGGGGTGAAATTGGCTAAAAACCTGGAGCAGGTGAAAGAGATTGCCGGCCAAATCATTGGCATGCAGCTAATCACGCACCAGACCGGCCCTGAAGGCAAAAAAGTAAACAAAGTGCTGGTAGCGCAGGATGTATACTATCCGGGCGATTCTGAGCCGAAAGAATATTACGTTTCTATCTTACTGGATAGAGCTAAAGGCCAAAACGTGATCATGGCGTCAACTGAGGGCGGCATGGACATTGAAGAAGTGGCTGAGCATACGCCAGAGAAAATCTTCAAAGAGTGGATTGACCCAACGGTTGGTCTTCGTCCGTTCCAAGCCAATAAGATTGCGTTTGCATTTGGCTTGCAAGGAGAAGCTTTCAAAGAGTTTACAAAGTTCTTAACCAGCTTGTACAACGCCTATCTGGACACAGACGCTTCTATGTTTGAGATCAACCCTGTGTTGAAGACCTCAGACAACAAAATCTTAGCCGTAGACGGTAAAGTAGACCTAGACGATAACGCTCTGTTCCGTCATAAAGATCTGGCTGACCTTCGCGACATCGCGGAAGAAGATCCGTTGGAAGTAGAAGCGAGCAAAAGCAACCTGAACTATGTGAAGCTTGACGGTAACGTAGGTTGTATGGTAAACGGTGCTGGTCTGGCTATGGCGACCATGGACATTATTAAACTTTCTGGTGGTGAGCCGGCTAACTTCCTGGACGTAGGAGGTGGAGCCAACGCACAAACCGTAGAAGCTGGTTTCCGTCTGATTTTGCAAGACCCTAACGTAAAAGCCATCCTGATCAACATCTTCGGTGGTATTGTACGTTGCGACCGTGTTGCAAATGGAGTGGTAGAGGCTTACAAAAACATTGGTACTATCAACGTTCCCATCATTGTTCGCCTACAAGGAACCAACGCAGAAGAAGGTGCTCGTATCATTGACGAATCTGGCCTGAAAGTATATTCTGCTGTAGCTTTGAAAGAAGCTGCGCAAAGAGTAAAAGACGTTTTAGCTACTGTGTAACTCGTTTTTCTCTATCAAACAAAAGAGCCTTCCTGAAATCAGGAAGGCTCTTTTGTTTGATACCTGCGCTCACATCAGAAAGACTAATTCGTTCAATCGGGCAAAGTGAATATTCTTTGCTGTGCAGAAACCGCCTAGGAGTAATTACAGGATGATTTCTAAAAATAGGTAAGCAAACAACTGAAGAGTATATGATGGAAACTACCAATAGATGGGTAGTCCAAATTTTACTCCCAATGAAACATGGATCATCTCAAAAATACCTTCCTCAATATCTCTGAACCCAATACTCCACTCATCGTGATCAAAATGGTCTTCCCGCTCCCCAATAGTTTGGTGTTTGACTGACAAGCGCCTGACGCCCAATCCTATGAATTTATCTATGACTACTTTTCTGTACCTGGTTTCCTGCCCATATTTAAGGCTAGCTACCCAAACTGGCCGGTTAATTTTAGAGTAGTCATACCTGTAATACGTGGTTCCTCTATACACCCAATTATCTTCTCTGCTGTACTTTTGTGGAAAATACATTCCTTCAATCGCCAGATAAGAAAATACCCTTGACCAAATAACTCGTTTTTTGATATCAAGAAAGTACTTCAGTTCAGCTTTGGTTTTAGAATAGGTATGTCCTTGTTTCCCTGTACCTCCCCTATCAAATACCTTCATCTTCATGCCATGATCAAGGGAGACCGCCAATCGCTGACTGAACGTCTTCTGCACACCCAACTGCAGCACACCTGTCACAGGGTCAAACAAATTTAGTGGGGCAAAGTGAACTCTAAGTTTCTCGATCTCCAAAAACTCCTCCTCGCTGTAACTTTGGCTGAAGGCAACATTGCTGATCAACAGCATTGCAAGAAGGGACCACAGTAGAGATTTTATTTTCATAGCAGCAGGTAGTGACTATAAGATACAGGTAAGATTATTAACTCTCTACAACCAGTTGGAATATAACTAAAACTTAATGATTGCATGAGATTACCTAGAGTAGGGTTCCTAAGGAACATGAGCCATGAAAAGCATATATGTTTTGGATCTGATTTATAGAAAATGGCTCTGAAACGATACTAAATGGAACCCTCCTCTACCATTCGAGGAGGAGAATATACTTTTGCATAAGAAAGCAATGCGTGTGGACACGAGTTAGAAGCTCGCGCCAGCGGTAGGCATCCTCACCTAGAAGTAAATAGTACGCATTGCCTATTCCAGTCCTCCCATCGAGCGCCTAGCTTTTGCCCATAGAGAAGCTTAAGCTAAGAGAGACAGACAGCTCAGGCCGAAAGGGCAGTGCGAGAGGGGAAGACGGGGCCTCGCGGCCGTGAGCGCTTAGCGGCAACTATGAAACAGCCCAGTATAAGGGCCTCGCAACAAACAGCCCCTACGCTAGCACTGGCTAAAGGCGTGCACCTACAAATCTATTTATCTTGTAGAATGCGCCTAGGAATTGCGCCGCATACCACAGTTAGCAAGTAGGAACTTCGTTAAAAAAGTTGATCTTGAAAAGATATAAAGAGGCAAAAGTGATTAGAAAAGGCAAACAGTCCCTCCTACCCAATCAAAGTCGCTGTTGTAGCGTACGCCAATCATTTTACCACGGCTTAGCCTGGCAAGATTGATGGCCAAGGTTGGTTTCTCATCACCATCTGGCCAAACGTACATCAGCCTGATCTCACATTTCACCAATCCGTCAGGAGCCTGTATGACGGGTTCATAGGCCACTTTTTTCTGCAGCACCCAGTTTTCAGGGTCTTTGATGGCGGCAAGGTCATCACGAGTTACGTCAATGATCACCCCTTGCCCTGCAAAAGAGAAAAGGGGTTTCAATACGAAGTCAGACAAATTCTCTGGAAAGGTAATCACCTCAGAAAGAAAGGTGGTAAGCGGCACAAACTCACTTTCCAGAAATGGCATGGTGTACTTACTAATCCGGTAGAACCAGTTGGGGTGCCCTACCCATTCTATCTGATCTGTGGTTAACAGGTCAGGCACATTCCTGAAAGCCTCTTCTTTGTTCCCTACTTCATCAAAGATGAGCCGGTTGTAGATTTTCTTTACCTGATGGTTCACGCCATCTTTTGTATAGAAGATCTGGCTTCCTACTTGTTTCAGTTCCTCTAAGGAGACAATCTCTAAACCTAAGTGCCGGGCTGTAATAAAGAAATCAATAACAGTTTTCTGCTCCTTAGCATTGATGTCCAGTAAGATTACTTCGTGAGGCTGATGATGCCCAATAATGGTTCTGCGAAGCAGATCGAAATAAGCCTGCTCGTCGTGCTGCTCAAAATAAGGGGTAAAGGATTCTATAAGGGGGAAGTGTTTCTGGAACAGTTTTGCCAATTCGGGCTGAAAACCATAAAGGGAAGGGAAGCCTTGTAACTCAATTAACCGGGGTACAAGCTCCTGGTTTTCATCGCGGCAAACGGCAAAGTCAAAAGTAAGAAAGTGAGGCCGCTCATTTTCATGGGCGGTCCTCCATTCCTGCGGGATAGATCTTTCTGTGAGTTCCTTGAAATCTTTTCTCAGGATGGTAGTAACCAGGTCATCACCAGCCGCAACCAGTTTTTCCTTGAATTTCTGGTCAATGAAAACCGGAGTCTCGGCCACTCTGAACCCCAGAGGTTCTTTAAGTTGCTGGTTTATCTCGGCTAGTATGGCCTGGTAAGCTTCCTGCGAAAAGGCTGCATTATACTTCTCCCTTATTTCTTTTATCATACTTCCTGTATCAGCATACTATTGATTGCATTATGAAGAAATGATGGAATGATCTCTTTCCTGGTGAACTCCAACTCTACCGGATTCTCCAATAAATGAAGCATCTCATAGTATTTATTCTCTCCGTGCGCTTTGATGACCCGCTCCTTGTTTTCTTCTTCCAGCAAATACGCTTTCATGCCCACCGGATCTGCCTCTGGGTGAAACTGAGTCCCGAAGAAATAGTCACTGAACCGGATGGCCATCATACAGCGCTCCAAGTTCACATGCGTCCGCTCTTTCTCAATTGCCAGCAGTTTAGCGCCTGTTTTCTCAAACTGTGCCTCATCTGGTTCAATTACCTGCCAGTCTCTTGAATCAACGGCGTAGAACGTTTCATCGGTCCCGCTGAAGATCTCCTCATTGTCCCAATGCTCGGTCTTGTAGATTGGGAAAATGCCGAAAGAGGTAGACCGTCTCTTCACCACATTGCCCAGCTTGTACTTTCTGCAAAGCAACTGGAATGAATGGCAAATAAAGAACCCGTACTTCTTATCTGTCCTGGCAGGGTCATTGTTAATGGACTCTAGTTCATCAATAAAGGCAAAGTAGTTGTTCTCCCATTCGGAGCCTTCGCTCTCCGTGGGGCTTCCGGGGCCGCCCGTAGAGATATAGATATCAAAACTGGTGTCGGGAATTTCGTTCTTGCCCCTAACATCAAATATCTGGTATGTTAAATCAACTGAATTGTTCTTCTTGAATTTCTTCAATATATCCTGGATGCATTTCATGCCTTGGTTGGCATGGCCATCATACATGTCCAGGATTGCAACTTTTATACTCATCTTCTCTTACTCTCCATTAAAAACCTAAAGCTACAAATTGTACTTCTGAAATGATAGTACAAAAACAGTGCTAGACACAAATTATGTCCTTATACGTCAACGCCTTGTAAAGTTTGGGATGTAATGTAATCTACTACATCGGTGAAGCTTTGGTTTTTACTATATACCTCCAATTGGCGGTCGGCACCGGTGCCGTGCTCCAGAATCTGGTGCACATAGTTGATTTCATTCCGGCTACCCAGCTCATCCACCACATCATCAATGAAGTCCAGCAGCTCCAGCACCAGGGAGCGGGTATTGACTTCTAACTCACGTCCGAAGTCAATCATTTTACCGTCAATGCCATAACGTGCTGCACGCCACTTGTTTTCGTTAATAAGCGCTCTGCTGTAGGTGATGAATTTCAGGTTCTGCAATCTTAGCTTATACAGTTTGGCACAGATTGCCTGAAAAATAGCGGTAAACGCCATAGTCTCATTCACCAGCATAGGGCAGTCGCAAATCCTGAATTCTATTGTGTCAAAGAACGGGTGCACGCGCACGTCCCACCAGATCTTCTTGGCGTTGTCAATGCAGTTGGTTTTCACCAAAAGTTTGATGTAGCTGTCATATTCCTCTATGCTATTGAAGTAATCTGGAATACCGGTTCTTGGAAATTTATCAAAGACTTTTGTCCTGAAAGATTTATATCCGGTATTCCGGCCTTCCCAGAAAGGGGAATTGGTAGACAAGGCATACACGTGCGGTAAAAAGTACCGGACACCATTGGCAATATGCATGGCCATCTCCCTGCTCTGAAAACCCACGTGCACGTGCAACCCGAAGATAAGGTTTGAACGGGCCGCTTCCTGCAATTCATTCACAATGTCAAAGTACCGCGGGTGGTCTGTGATTAATTGGTGCTGCCAATGCGAAAAGGGGTGAGTACCAGCCGCCCCGATGCGCAACCCCAGCTCACCGGCCAGGGTTGCCACCGTTTTGCGCAGCTTAATTACTTCGGCTCGTGCCTCATCGGTGTTTCGGCAAATGCTGGTACCCACCTCCACTACGGCCTGGTGCATTTCTGCCTTTACCTGGTCTTCATGAATTTTTTGCGCGGCATCCACAATCTTCTGATCATGCGAGGTCAACTCCCTAGTCACAGGGTCTACCACCATGAACTCTTCTTCTACTCCCAGTGTGAACTCATTCATACAGCACGAGATTACGTTTTAGAGGATACCAGATTAGCTTTTCGCTTTAGTTGTTCTTGCCGCTTTAACAGGTGCGCCGCCGCCAATCAAAGGAGCCTTAGCAGCGCCGCTCGTGACAAACTTACCCCAGGTAAGGTTATCTGCGTTGGGCCAATGGTGTTTCGCTCTCTGAATGGCATAAGAAGCAGCCGTTTCTACTACCCATTCAAAGTTCTCCTCGCCCACGCTGGTAAGTTCTGCGTCTGGTGCCGGGTTACAGAAGTCAATGGCGTACGGAATACCATCTCTGATGGCAAATTCCACGGTGTTGAAGTCATAACCCAGGTACTGGTTTAGGGTAATCACGTACTCACGCACTTTGTCCAGAATAGCTTTAGCAGCCGGTGCTTTGCCGTGCTCGTACCGCAAATGGTGCGGATTGCGGGGCTCATATTGCATGATGCGCACGTGCTCTCCGCCAATGCAGTAGCACCGGAAATAATCATCAAAAATAATTTCCTCCTGCAGCATCATGACCAATTGACCAGTTTGATTGAATTTGTCAAAGAAATCTTCTGCGTCATGCAGCTTGTAAACGTCTCTCCAACCACCACCGTCATAGGGCTTCATGTACGCTGGGAAACCTACGTAATTGAAGATACCTTCCCAATCCAGCGGGAAACTCAGGTTCCGGAAAGAGTTGCCGTTGGTATCATCGGGCATGTCGCGCGATGGAAGCAAAACCGTTTTTGGCACCGGAATACCCAATTTTACTGCCAAGGCGTTGTTGAAGAACTTTTCATCTGCGCTCCACCAGAATGGGTTATTGATGACCGCAGTACCGGTCATGGCTGCGTTTTTCAGCATGGCCCGGTAAAAAGGCACGCTTTGGGAAATACGGTCTACAATGACATCATAACCATTGCTTTCGCCCTGCATGACTTTGTCAATATGGACAAACTCTGCCGTAATGCCTTTCTCCTTTTTTTGGTTGATACGGTCCACAAACGCCTGCGGAAAAGTTTTTTCCTGCCCGAATAGAATTCCTATTTTTTTCATAGTGCTTACTGTTACTGTTAGATCTGAGATAAATAATGCGGAAACATCTCGCGCCAAACAGACCAGTCATGCACTGCGTTGGGCCGTATGTCAAGCCAATGGTTTATGCCTTTGCCATTCAGAATGGCGGAGAGAATATGATTTGATTCAAGGCAGATATCATAATCAGAAGTGCCCAGAATGATTTTTAGCTGCCATAAAGCGGGATCTGTGGCATGGCGCACAAATTCAATGGGGTTGTTATAATAGACATCATCACTATAGAAATCATCTACCTGGCCCCTGATGTCAAAAGCCCCACTCATGCTATACATGTGGCTTACCCTGTCTGGGTGTTTGAAGGCGAAATTAGCCGCGTGGTACCCGCCAAAACTACAGCCTGCCACACAGACTTTGCTGTGCCCCGTCTCCTGCATTGCCCAGGGCGCCAATTCATGGTACAACATTTGATCATACCATATGTGGTTTTTCACGCGGTCAGCCGGATGCACTCCTTTATTGTACCAACTTTGGGCATCAATAGAGTCTATGCAGTAAATCTTTACTTTGCCCTCGTTTATGAAACAGGCGGCACTTTCAATGAGTTTGAAATCTTTGTTTTCATAATATCTGCCCTTTGAGGTGGGGAAGAGAATAACCGGGTATCCGCTGTCGCCGTAGACCAACATCTCTATGTCTTGGCTTAGCTGCTGCGAATACCATTTGTGATACTGCTCTTTCATTCGTCTCAGTATTTATTCTGGTATGTTACGCAGTTGATTTACAATAGGATATTTAAAATGATCTGTAATTAAAAAAACATGTTCTAATCTTAGTTGTTTTATATGTTACAGTTAGCCCCTTATTTTTGTAGGATTACCCTTATTACAATAAAATGCTTTTAGATTTTACAGTGTCCGAAGTGAGTATCCAGGTGGAGGAGCTAACGGTAAATTCGGAAATACTAAACAGAGAAGTAGAATGCGTACTATACCTGCCAGACATGGAAGGTGTGGTAGAGCCCCTGCATTTGCTTCTGATCAATGATGGGCAGGATTTAGAAACCATGCAGTATGAACAAATCCTGCAGCCTTTGTATAAAAAGAACCAGATCAGTCCCATTTTAACAGTGGGTATCAAAGCGGGTGACCGTTTACAGGAATTTGGCATTTCGGGCACTCCAGACTACAAAGGTAGAGGAGCCGAGGCCGGAAAATACCGGCAGTTTGTGGTGGAGGAACTATTGCCCGCCTTTTATAAGAAAACCAATATCTCTGAATTTGCAAGCTCCTCTATTATTGGGTTCTCCTTAGGAGCAGTATCTGCCTTTGATATAGCCTGGCACCATGCAAACATCTTTTCTAAGGTAGGGGCTTTTTCTGGCGCATTCTGGTGGAGAAGCAAGGAAGCCAAAAAAGGCGCTCCAGACAAAAACCGGATTGTTCATAAACTAATCAAATCAACTCAGGAGAAACCATCCCTGAAGTTTTGGTTTGAAGCCGGCACTCAGGATGAAAAATCTGACAGGAACCAGAACGGCATCATTGACTCCATAGATGACACCACCAGCCTGCTCAATGAACTTTACAAAAAAGGCTACGAGAGGAACCTAGACACCAGGTACATGGAAATCATTGGCGGCCGCCATGACGTAGCCACTTGGGCACGGCTGATGCCTTGTTTCCTGCTTTGGGCTTTTGGCAAGTAAATTCCGAACAAGGTTTTATTAGCTAGTGTGTAAAGAGAAACTAAATGTTACTAGAAAGGAGCAGGCTAGGCAAACCCCTCCCTGCTCCTTTTTTATGTTCCAAACCTACAGTATTGTTAGATACAACAAGAAGATACTACCAAAATCACAATGTGTTGCCGTTTACATTTAGCAGCTAGAAGCATTTTTTATCACAAGCTTAGCTGGCAAAACACTTATAGGATATCCCCTTCCTTTTAGGTAATATATGTCTTTTTTTTAAACCCCACAAAAAACGGGAGCTGCTTAAAAAGCAGCTCCCGTTTTTTGTGGGGTTTAAAAAAACTAAGCTTGAAGCCGGCAGCCTAATCAAGCACGTTAAGTTTTACTTCTATATTTCCTTTTGTACCAACTGAGTACGGGCAAACTTCATGGGCTTGGGCTACCAGTTCCTCCGCTTTGGCTTTATCTACCCCGTCCACTTTCACATCTAACTGTACAGACAGGCCGTAGCGGCCGTCATCAAACTGATCAAGGCCTACGTGAGAAGTAACGGTTGAATTTTCATCCAGCCTGATCTGCTGCTTACTGGCCACTAACTGTAGCGCACTTTGAAAGCAAGCTGCATAGCCTGCGGCAAACAGCTGCTCTGGGTTGGTCGCTCCGCCTTTTCCGCCTAATCCTTCAGGCAGACGTACCGGCATGTCAATGATGCCGTCAGTTGATTTTACCTGGCCATTGCGGCCTCCAGTGGCGGTAACTTCCGCCGTGTACACTCTTTTCATAGGTTTCGTCTTAGGTAACAAGTATTTATCTTCTCTTCTAAACTGTTAAAAGCCGAAAATGTTAGCCCCTAATGTATTCCGTTCCTGATTAAGGCGTCTTTTTCTGGAAAGGCTTAAAAAACGGGAAGACAGTTTTCTTTCTTGCCCTGCATTTCCTACATTTGCCCTCGCAATACCAGGCCGCGTAGTACAACGGATAGTATTGGAGTTTCCGAAGCTCTCGATCCAGGTTCGATTCCTGGCGCGGCCACAAGATTGAGAAGCCCTCTTAACTGGATGTTGAGAGGGCTTTTTGCGTTCAAATTTGTATGGCAAGCTTATTGACAAATCATCTCACGACGAAATAGAAAATTTCATAGCACAACATGCTTCTAATAATTAGGAATTCAGCTACTCTAACTTTGTGCGTACCATCAAAAGATTGTAGTAGAAGTTTGCAATGCACCCGAGTTCGGCAAGGAGAAGTGCCTTAATTTTAGAATTGAAAGCAGAAGAAAACCTACCTACAGCTAATTAGCCAAGTATTATCACTTGATGAAGAAAGAGTATATAAATAAAGGAATCTGCATTTGGTGCCTGAAAGGTAAACCAGACGGTAAAACGTTTAAGAACCGTCCCCATATAATTACCAGACAGGTAGGTAACACCAATGTTGGATTTGATATTTGCGATGAATGCAATTTTTACTTTGGCACTTCTGGCAAAATAGACCAATTCACCGTATCTCCTGAGATTGCCTTTGCTGAGATAGTTAATTCCATCAACTTCCTGGCGAAGCCTTCTAAAAATGAACTCTCCTACCTCGAACTACAGGCAAAGTACTTCCGCTATTATCACGCTACAGGCATTTTAGAACTGAAGAAAGCTTTTCAGGTTAGGCCAAATTTTGTAAAGGATTTTACCAGGCAATTCAAAAGAGGAATCTACGAAGCATTCCTTCAGGAATATCACTTCATTACTACTCAGGGCCTAGACAGCGCATTTAAAAAAGTTAGAAATTTTGCTCGGTGGAACATGGGCGACTTGCCCGTTTACTTTCTCAAAATCAACAGCAATCCTTCTCCTACAATTAAACCAACCTGGCCTGCCCCTATTCTTACAGAGCACTCACTAGCGCACATAAATGAATTTGGCTTTTGCCAACTAGAGGTACCGGGGTACATTTTCTTTCTGGAAGCCACCCCTAATGCTGCTTCAACCAGAAACTCATACCTAAAAAAAGAATACCAAAAGCTAGCAGTCTCCAAAATGTCAGTAGGCAAAATTATGAGAATGGACACTATAATAGGCTTAGGGTTCACTAGGCGTACCCTTACCCCCAAGATCAGGAGGAGCTAACTCCTCAACAGGATTTCTACCCAACACTGCACCTTTCACTCAGACCAACTGAGTTGATTCCTTATAGTGTCCGATTCACTTTCATCTACTACTAGAAGGTGTTGTAAAGAAAAACAGTAGAGCATGCAGAAAAAATTAAATACTTATGTCCCACAGCCTCTAAAAATAACTTTTTATATCTCAACCCATTTTTCACGCCCCCTTATTTAAGCGACAAAACGGCTGATTTGGCCCCTCTAATCAGAACCTTCAAATTTACTACATCCAAACAGCCGCCATGCTGCATACTGGAAAAACTACAAAATAACAAGTTCATATACTAAACTTTACAGCACATTCTATAATGGAAAGTATTCAAGCAACTGTCTTTCATTATTTTTGGTACAATTGTGAGTTATGGCACTTTGTCATACAAGTCCGTAAAGAAGTCAAATGACAGAATAGTTAAAATTCAGTTTTTTGAATAATCAAGTATATGAGACTATAAATAAAAATTTAAAGTGTAAACTATTTTTATAAATTGAGGCCTCAAAGCCACTTACAGGGCGATAAAACCTAACAACTGTAAGCTATATACACTAATTATTCATGGAACTGGAACAAAGCATTGACATGCTGCTAGAGATTCTGCTAAACTTTGTACAAAATGCAGAACAGGAAAAAGTAATTAAATCAGAAATAAATAATCTAATAAACCAGGCTTATACAGAACTTGGACATTACGAGGCCAGATTTCATGATCAACCTGTTTTACTTCACGCACAAATTGGAGTGTTGGAGGCAAAAATTCTAGTGTTGAACAAAAAATACCGAGAAGCAGCCCTTACGACACGCTCTGTCTTGTCCGCTTTCATACAGGAGAACCACAAACTGTTTGAAATTGCTCCTAAGTATTTGATTTTTGAAGATGGGTCAGGTTTCGTCCGGTTACCTGAGCACACTTTTTCAACCATCAAATAGAAAGCTTATAGACGCAAACTCTACTCAGAACTATTGATTATAAATTCTCCCTTTAAAGAAGAAGCTTTTGCCTATGACCATACTTTTGATAGAATTGTGTACTTCTCCAACATGCTGGAATTAGCCAAATCACAGATAGAAACTGGAGGTGTACAAGAAGGGCTTTGGTTTGGCAAATCAGTAATCTCCTTCTTTCTAGAAGGCACCTCGGCCTCCACTTCTTCCTGTACTAACCAAAAGTTTAATAACACTAAGAAAACTGACCGCTTATAGAACCTCCAAAAGGAAACGGTACTATTAAAGAAAACAAAGATTACGCTTTTAGGTGATTGCCTGTAAGACCTTTTAGAATTATCCACAAAAGAGCAATAACAGTTATTGATTTTAATCACTTGTTAACTCCCTTTTAAGGTCGAAACAAGCGTTATGAACCGGAGTTCTGTAAAGCTTTTTTTATGAAGAAGAGAATTAGTTCTTCACGCTTCACTTCTTCATGAATCTACTTACAATTTGTTCAGAATAAGGGGATTACAAATTTAAAACTATTATAATCATTCGCTAAAGCTTCTAAAAGAGATATGCTAAAAAGACTAAAACTGCCTTTAACGTTTAAAAACAACTTTTGTTTTTAACAAAAACTATGGTATCCTTAGACTTTTCCCTATATTGTTACAAGAATTAAGACTGCAAGTAAATTTTAGTAAAAAATTGTACAATATACATTAGAGTCCTATATTGCAGCACAAAGGACCTAAAGAACTGAATTACAGTTGTTAATATTACAGGTACTTAAATCGGGGGTAATCAAAGCCCACTTTCTTAATACCTTAAAAGACAAAATAAAGAAACAGGCGCTTAAGCCTTAAATAATTGTAAACGGCCTTAAAAAGGATTTATCTAGTTATGGAATTAAGAGAAGAGACCATCCAGACTTTACAACACATCTTAGAAGACCTGGAAACCTGTACAACTCATGATACAGACGTTGCCCCTGCTCTCATGAGTTCGCTTCAGGAAATTGAAAAAGTTATTCAGCACCTGATGCAACGGACCTCTATAGACCAACCAGCCTTTCAACGGGTGGTGTTCTTGTCCAGAATGTTGGAATTGTCTAAAAAAGAAATCTCCGGAGGTAAAATTCAGGATGGTCTGTGGTTTGGCAGATCAGTGATCACGTTTCTTTTGACCGGAACTTCAGCGGGCGCCGTTCCGGTTACCGCCGAACGTTACCACTAATTCTAAATTTTTAAGGCTGAGAGCCAGCTAGTGGACACATACCAAGGTATCCACTAGCTGGCTTTTTTTGTCCTGTCCTTCTTCAATTCCCTGCCTTAGTCCATTAGGAATATGTACCTTTGTGCTCTCTTTCAACTGGCTGCCACTAACCAACTTCATAGGAATCAAGGTAAAGAGTTGATTGCAATTTAAAGCAAACTCTCCCCTTTTATGAAAGTGACTCTGTACTGTGCTGCACTCTTGGTTCTATTCGGTTGCAATCCTAGCCAGCCCACTTCTGTGCAGATGACTTCGTTCAAGGTGTTAGATCAGAATAAGTTTGAAATGTGCTTTAATAAGGAGGTAGAAGGCATTTATTCTATTGTTATTAAAACCAAAGCTGGCAAGGAAGTAAAAAGAGCAGGAAGGATGATGGGCGAGGGTAAGAAATGTTTTCAGGACCTGAAGATGCAACACTCTACCAGTTCATACACAACCGCTCAAACCCGTTTTTATCAGGATTCTCTGATAAACCAAAACATCTCTTCCGTGAAGTGGAACATCACCCGACGGTATTATGAAGAACCTTATGCTGAAGGAGAATATCTAATCAAATAAACTTAAGCATTCCGTAGCCTTGGTGGGTCCCCTTCATTCTGATCAAGGCAAACTGTTTCTACATAAGGTAAGAATGAAGGTTCATCTATAACATTTCGCTTCTATTTTCAATAAAACAGTCCTAAAACAGAAAAGCTCCAGTACTGTATCCGAAAGTTGGATAGCTCAGCAGTAAAGCACCACTCACAATTCGGAACTCTATTGTAATAATTTTAAAATATGTCAGACTAATTATAAGAAAGCAGCTTCTTTCACCCAAAGAATGAAATTCTGTTTGTCTAATCTTCAGCTTTTGCAAATGTCCTCCCTATGAACGTGCTCACCCTCAACCTCTCTGATGCAGTTAAAATAGAAGTAGACAACTCTTACACAGGAGTAGAGACCATTAAGTATAATGGGGAGATCGTCTCAGAAAAGAAATCGCTTTTAGGTGAAAACCACACCTTTGAACGGGAAGAACAAGGGGAACTTGCTAAGTACGAGGTACGAATCAGCATTAAACATTTTTCACGGGTGGGCATTGACATCTACCGGAACAACAAGGTTCTGCTGCTAAGCTAGCCTTTACCCATATTTATATTCTCATGAGAGCAAGTTAAAGCATTCCAAAATAATTATTTACAACTCAAGTAGTGGATCTTAGTTTCTCTTATTCGAAATAACTTGAGTTTTCCTTTCATCCTCCTGCATAGCTTCTAATCCTAAGTTTTCAATTTTTCACCTCGTGGTAATTTATAGCCTTAGCTGTTGATTGCAGGTCGTTTTCACTTTAATTCTGGCAGCCTTTCTTTGATTTACAGGAATAGTTTACCAAACCTCGTATAGAAGAGAGATTGTTAGGATTAGTTGACTAATAGATAGCCTTTGCTAATACATTGTTTATCTGTATATTTCTCTACCTTCATTCAACAACTCCAGAATTAAAATTTACTATCATGGCCAAAGGAAAGACACCCACCAAAGAAAAAAGCAAAAAGGAACCTACCAAGACCCTGAAGGAAAAAAGGGCTGAGAAACAGCAAAAAAGAGATTCTAAAAGAGACTAACCTTTTCATTGACCACCAGATGAAGCCTCTGGAAAGACTGCGGAAGGAAACTATATCCCTACCTCTGTCCTTTCAGAGGCTTTGTTTTTTGAATGACTCTACTAATCCATTATTTGCCACACTATTAGAAAGTTTAAAAACAAAGTAGTTTATTAGAAGTAGTTTTCCTCAAGTATGCCTATTGACAAATCACCTTACTTGTCTAAATGAGAAAAGGTAAAGGTCACACTTTCTTTTATCTTACCTTTCAAAGCAGCCAGGCACATGAGCACTACTCCGTCCTTAGCAATAAGAGAGATTCAGGAACAAGACGTTGAACCTTTGGTGCAATATTGGTTTGACGCCACCCCTACCTTTCTAGAGGGAATGGGAGTTGATCTATCTAAAATGCCTACCAGAGAAGAATGGAAGCAGATGCTGTTTGCTCAGATACACAAGCCACTGGAAGAAAAGAATTCATACTGCCTTATCTGGCTAGCTGATGGAATACCGGTGGGTCATTCAAATGCTAACAAAATACTTTTTGGAGAAGAAGCGTACATGCACCTACATCTTTGGAAACCAGATCTCCGCCAGAAGGGAATAGGTTCTTCTTTTATTCAACTCACCCTTCTTCACTTCTTTCAGAAGCTTCAACTTAAACGATTGTATTGTGAGCCGTACGCCCTAAATCCTGCACCTAACAGAACACTGGAGAAAGCAGGGTTCCGGCTAGTGAAAGAGTATGTGACTACTCCTGGCTGGATAAATTCTGAGCAACCCGTTAAACGTTGGAAGATGACCTTCACTCAATTTCAGGAAGGACTTCACACTCATTAAATCCAGATAACCTTATGAACGCTTATAATGCCTGGTCCCCGCGCACGACACCAACCACAACAAAACACATGACCTGGAGGCTCAGTCCCTAAGGAATACTCTAGCTTCCCTCCCCTTTCACCGATGTCTTGAGATTGGCTGCGGAACCGGCAAGAACACCCAATGGTTGGCTGAAAAAGCGCAGAATGTCACAGGAGTAGATTTATCTGAAGAAATGCTCAGCAAACCCCGGAAAAAGGTAACTGCTTCCAATGTTCAGTTCACTCCAGGCAGACATCACCTCTCTTTGGACATTTAGAGATACCCTTTATGACCTGATTACCTTTTCCTTAGTGTTAGAGCACATAGAGAAACTGGAACACATCTTTCAGGAAACTGCAGTTGCTTTGGTTCCAGGAGGCTACGTGTACCTGGGTGAGCTCCATCCGTTCAAACAATACTCCGGCACTAAAGCCCGCTTTGATACAGAAGCCTGCAGACAAGTGGTTCCCTGTTTCACCCACCACGTCTCTGAGTTTACCCAAACCGCGAAAAGACATGGCTTGGAAGTGATACACCTTCAGGAGTACTTTGACAACAATGACACCTCTACCCTTCCCAGAATCCTGACTATTCTCTTTAAGAAGAAGTCATGACCTTAACAGGAGAAAACAAGTTAGTATGGACAGAAACTATGATCAAACTTGTTTTACAGTTGTTATTCTAAAAGGAAGCGAAAAACAACAATTACAAAGTTGACTGCCTCGTCTTTCTACAAGAATGAAAACTTTCTTCCTTTAAATCAGACTGAACCTAAAAGAGTGAGTTCAAAACATAGACATTATTATATATATTTCGTAAAAGGGTTCTACGAGCATTATAAATACTAAACCCTATGGATTTTACCTCCACAAGAATTGAAGACGTCTTGTTTGATGCTGCCCGCCAAGGCGACGTAGTTACCATACAGGAATTGATTGCAGAAGGCGCCGACATTAACACACAGAATGGCCGTGGCTTCACTCCCCTCATATTAGCTTCTTATGAAGGCCATTATGAAGCCACCAAAGCGCTGTTAGACGCCGGTGCTGATGTCAACATTCAGGACATGAGCGGCAACACGGCGTTGATGGGTTTATGCTTTAAAGGCTACGCCGATATTGCAGAACTTCTCATCTCCCGAGGTGCCGACCTTAACATACAGAATTACAGCGGAGGCACCGCCCTAATGTTTGCCACTATGTTCGGACGTCATGAACTGGTAAGAATAGTAGCAGAACACGGCGCTGACCAAAGCCTCAGAGACAGTCGTGGCCTTACTGCCCTGGAAATGGCAGAGAAGATTGGAAACGAAGAAGCTCTCAAGATTCTCCAACCAGAAAGCTAGAAGTTTCTACAGGGTTACTTGTTTAAAAAGTAGCCAGAAAACAGGTGAAGCAGGAAGCATTTTACCTTTTATTCCTATTGATCAGTTCGTTCTAATAGCGGAAAAGGAAAACTCCGATCGTAATCTGGTCGGAGTTTTCCTTTTGTTTATTTTTTAATCTATTGAAAAGTGGCAAAGCGGCTTATTGCTACTTCTTACTACCTCTAACTTTTACAGTTTTTTAAAAAATTGTCAATAACATGAAGAGACTTATCTGTTCCTATTAAGTTCAGCCTGTTGGACTACTTTGTCAGCAATTTCTTTCCACTGATCCTCCTGCAGCAAGTGCTTTCCTTTTACCAAATGCATTTGACTTGGGCGGGCTAATCTTTCTATTTCCTTTCCATAGCGTTCATACGTAAGCGCCGGGTCTTCCCCTCCCCAGATTGCTTGAATAGGATAAGGAACGTTTTGCACTGCCTTCAAACAAAGCTGCCTAAACTCTTCCCGATGATCAAAATTGCGCATGATCTTTAGGAAAGCAGCACCATTGTCCTCGCGTTTAAGCAGATCTACGTACGCATAGGCCTCCTCCTTAGGGATTCCCTCGGTGTCTGAAACAGCTAAGTTTGAAAACAGAAGGTACCAGGTGGTATGTTGCACAGTAGCCAGTTGCGCCTCTCCCAACAGTGGCTTTTCAAAGGGACGCATGGGCAAGGGTTTCTCGAAGCTCACCACATCAATCCACGTATTAAGAATGGTTAAGGACAAAATAGAATCTGGGTTTTGAGCAGCCAGTGCAAACCCAATAGGGCCTCCAATGTCATGTACCACCAGATGGTATTTCTCTAACCCCAGCTTTTCTGCCGCCTTGGCCAGGAAACGAGCGAAATTAGGAAACGAATATTCAAACTCTTTAGGCCGATCAGATAAACCTAGCCCCGGCAAATCAACACAGATACCTCTAAAGCCTTGGTGCGCTAGTTCTGCTATGACTTTGCGGTATAAAAAAGAAGAGGTAGGCACCCCATGCACACAGAATACCGCCTCTCCACTGCCTTGGTCCAGGGCGAAAGCTCTTACCCCTTCTACTTCCAGAAACGTGCCGTTGCTTTTATGATTTTCCAGTACCTGATCAACTGTTAGTTCCTGCTTCATATAGTCTCCTTTTTTCTTAAGCTTTACGCTGTACAAGAACTTTGGTAAGAGGAAATTCAAATTGGGTGGTTGTCTTCTGCTCACCATAACAGCACTCTTCAACTTAAAACCACGAGCATAAAAAGGCTGCTTTAAGGTCGTTTTACAGAAAACACCTTCAAAGCAGCCTTCTTTGTTTTATCTGGTATATCAAACCTTTGCAAGAAAAAGCACCCACTTAAATCAAAGGTGTGTGCAAGACATATCTTGCTTCTGACAATTGGGCGTTAAAAGCCAAGGCAAGAGTTACTGAATTAATTAGCTTCTTTTCGAGCAAATGGCTATCCCCTACCTGCCTCTTGAAGGAAGGTAAATCTGGAAGGCTACTCCCAATGAAAGACCAGTAGAACCGGAGGTGCCAGAGCCCACATCAATGTTAGCGTGGCTCCGTACCAAATTCAGTGTTCCCTCTAAAGAAACGTTAGTGGCTACAAAGTGGGCGTATCCGGCCCGCACTCCATATACCGTTGATAACAACCTATCGCCATCAGAGTCTTCCTGATTGCTTCCGGCAAAACCTACTAAAGCTTCACCAAACCAGCGGTGGGTAGGAGCTGCACCTTCGGGGAAGAAGTACCTTACAAATGGGGTGAGCCCGTAGCGGAATAACTCTCCTCCATCATAGGCCTCTAAACCCAGCTGTACCTGGGTTCCAATAACGGCATTGTCACTGATAAAAAATCCAGCTCTTGGCTCAATCTCTAATGAGAACGTTTCAGATTTAAAATTATGACCAATAGAACCAATACCAGCCCCAATCATCCAGTTTCCTTGTCTTATAGCTGTCTCCTGAACAGGCGCGGTACTTTGCGGAGGGGTGATGGTTTGGGCAGTTAAATTGAAGACTGCCACAAGCAACAAAGTGAACGTGAGTAAAAGTTTTTTCATGATTTCAATTTTTAGTTAAACAATACTTCTATTTATAACGTATTGATTTTCAATAGGTCTAGATAAAAAGTAGGTATTTTCAGCTAAAATCGATGATAACCCAAGAAGAAAGGATCTGCAGAAGCGTTTGAAGCAGCTTTTTCTAAAACAGCTCCAAAACCAGCAATCACGAAGCACTTTAGCCTGGTATAAGTTTTTTTAGAATCAAAGAGGTGTAACAAGAAAATGAATGAAGGGAAAACACATAAGGGCAGGCGAATCACCGCAGACCTAGAAAATAAAAAAGCAGGTTCCATTATAAGGATCTGCTTTCTATTTAAGGGGTATACTAATCTAAGTGTAAAAGTTTTTAAGAATCAACTTTACCTGAAGGAAACTATGGTGTAGCGAGATGAAGATTCTTCTCTCTTTTGATTTAGCATGATACCAACTAAGTTTTCTGACTACTTAAGGCTTCTGAACTTACCCTGCACTTAGATGACAGTTTTATGGGTAATGGTTTCAGTGATAGGGATGTTCTCCTGCTTGTGCCCTACAATAAGGCGGTTGCCTGAGTTATAGGTGAAGTAGTTCCAGCCCCAGTTCAGCATTACCACCAACCTGTCCCTAAAACTCACCAAGGAAATCAAATGGATGAACATCCAGATGAGCCAGGCAAAAAAGCCTTGGGACTTTATTTCTCTATTGAAAAGTTTTAAATCTGCGACTGCCTTGTTTTTACCAATGGTAGCCATGCTGCCTTGGTCTTTGTACACGAAAGGCTGCATAGGCTCACCAGAAAACAAACGCACCAGGTTTTTGCCCAACAGGGTTCCTTGCTGCAAAGCAGGCTGTGCTAACATGGGGTGCCCTTGGGGGTTTTCAGTAGTAACCATGGCCGCAATGTCACCAATGGCGAACACGTTCTCATAGCCAACCACACGGTTGTACACGTCTACCTGTACCCGGTTGCCTTTCAGGATACTTTCGGGTTTGAGGCCATCAATGGGATTACCAGTTACTCCAGCAGCCCAGATAAGGGTTCGGGTTATAAGGGTTTCCCCGTTATCCAGCGTCACTGTGTATCCGTCGTAAGACTTAACGCGCCGGTTCAACCAAACCTTCACACCCATTTCCTCCAGAAACTGCAGTGACTTCACCGACGCCTCTTTTGACATACCTTTCAGGAGTTCGCCACCACTCTGGATCAGGTGGATGTCCATGGATTGGAAATCCAGCTCTGGATAATCTTTAGGGAATACATGTTTGCGCAATTCGCTTAATGCCCCTGCCAATTCAACCCCGGTAGGTCCGCCGCCCACAATCACGTAGTCCATGAGGCTGTTCATCTGCTCTTCGTCATCCAATTGAAGGGCGTTTTCAAAGTTGCTCAGAATGGTGTTCCGGAGGTTAATGGCATCTTCTACACTTTTCATAGCAATGGCGTTCTCCTCCATGAGCTTATCCCCGAAATAGTTAGTAGTAGCGCCTGTGGCAATAACCAGGTAATCATACCGGATTAGCCCAATGGATGTCTCAACCAATTTTTGAGCGGTATCAATATGCTGCACCTCGGCCAGCCGGAAAAAGAAGTTTTCCTGTTTGTCAAAGACTTTCCGGAACGGATGGATGATGGAATCTGCTTCAATGGCGGCAGTAGCCACCTGGTACATGAGCGGCTGAAACGTGTGGTAGTTTTGTTTGTCAATCAAGATGACTTGCACGTCTGCCTTTTTCAACGATTTGGCCAGCTCCAAACCAGCAAACCCTCCGCCTATGATGACCACTTTAGGTTTTCCGGTATTTTTTATTCTAGCATATTTTGCCATAGATTTCTTCTCAAGCATTTGATACACCATGGCCTCCGTGAGCTGCTTTATGTTTGCTCAGCCTTAATGCCTACTTCAATAAAAATAAAGTTTACGGCCTATTTACGGTGCTGTTCCGGCGAAGATAAGGAAGAGGGAATGGGAAAGGTGTAAAAAGCAAAAGCAAATTCTGGAAAAGCTGCAAAGATTTGCCTGCTTTTCCAGAATTTGCTTGTGCTTCAATGTTTCAATTTTGTTTTAGAGCCTTTTTATAAAATCAGGTTCTAAACTAAAGACATTTCCTTGACTAGGTGATTACAACTAGTGTACTTAGTATATCACTTAGGAGCTTCTTCTTTCTGCTTCTGTTTTAAGCACTTTCAGTTCATCTTTTGCAGCTTTTAGCTTGCTTTTAGCTGCTTTCTCACGCTGTTCCGCGTCTTTTTTTTCTTGCTCAGCCCTATCAACTTCAGCTTCAAGAGATTCTATTCTACGTTGCTGTTCCGCTACAATTGGGTCATTGGAATAGCCGCTCCCTGAAAGAACAGAGCAGCCCATCATAAAGGGGAAAACCATCAGGAGAACAGTAGAGGCAAAGGTGGTATAGAAAGATTTTTTCATAGTTTTATGTGTGGTTTATGGTACTATTACGTACGGGTAAGTCTAAGAAGTTGTTTTAGAGGCACTTCCTTATAATTTATAAAAGGTTGTAGTTTCAACTACAAAGGCAAAACGTTTCCTACTGAAATCAAGGCATAAAAAGACCACCTCCTGTTTTTGGCTTTGTTTTGAGGAAAGAGGCCATAAACAAGAGGTGGGTATTTCAATGGAATTCTATAGGTAGTTACAATGCAGGAAGAGCATCAGCCCTTCTTTTTAAGGTTCTCACCTTGGCTGGGTCCATTTCTTCTGGTCTGGACAAAAGCCCTACCAATAAGCCGGTTACTCCCATGCCTACAAAGGCATTGCGGGCTTTTTCGTTATTAGAAAACCCGAACAGCCAGGGTGCAGCCAGGGCGAACGCGCTGGTGGCAAAGTCTATGCCCAGGTGCAACTTGTACGGCATTACCTGTACAGCGCCCCATTCAGCTTTAGTGACCAAGGCAGACACCAAAGCGTTACCAGCAATGGCGCGGCACAAAGTGGTTGCAGTTTCTTCTTCAGTGAAGCCAGCGGTTTCTGGCATCATAGCCACGGCTGGAATGTAAGCGACTTCTGCAATGCCATGCATTTGCCGGGTGATTGGTTGCCACATGATAGTTTAAGGTTTAAATGAAACAAACGAAGCTGCTACCTCACAGCCTGTATTCCATTTTTGTACGAGACCATGTTTTGTTTGTTCCTGTACACCCCTTAACTACTGAAGTTCTTTTCTTAGAAAGTGTTTTTATAAACGTTATTTTCAGGAAAGCAAGGTAAAGCACATAGAAGCCCTCCATCATTTACACTCCCATAAATGAATGGTGGTTTACTAAGCCTTTGTACTTCTTAAATTAAGCAGTACAAAGGCTTAGTAAACCACCTTCAGGGTGCCTACTTCTTTAAGAAGTAAAGTTTGGGCAAAAAGCTATTTGGAAGGTTTTTCTGTTAAAACTGTTCTAAAACGAGGTTGATAGACTAGCTTTGCGCTCTTGTACCCGGACGTAGTTCCAGGCGGATAAGCGTGGTGAGTCGCTCCCCCAAGGTATCACTGATGTTTTTCAACTCATCCTGGGTGTATTGGTAAAAGTCTAGGCTATTGATGAAATCTACGGCGTCTGAACAAGCTACTAAGTCGGCCTTCTGAATGATGTAAAGCACGGTCTCCAGGGGTATCTTTTTCTTCATACAATTCTATTGATTAGGCTTACTAGGACTAACCTAATTTAAGAATTATAATTCAATATAAAAGCCAAAACATGTAGTAATCAAGCAATTACAGTATTAACCACACCCTCTTTCAGGGGCTAATCTAAAGCATGCCTGGTATTATTTGAAGCCAGATTTTGAGAGCCTTTTGTGAAAACCTGCCTTCAATTAATTTCCTGAAGCATTTAATCTACCCTTCAATTAATTACAATCAAACAAAATATCTTACTACTATGTTATTATATATAAACAAACTAATATAAATTATAAATAATTAATATAAACCGGGTAATTGGATTGGGCTTTATAGAAAAATCACAACATCGAAGCAAAAAGAACTAAAGTATAAATTTTACCTATTAAAAAATATTTTAAAAATAAGCTTCAACTACTCTCCTGCACACTCGTAAACTTTAGGTACGATATTTTTCTGGAAGCTAAACCATCACTACCAGCCACTCCTAAAGCAGACTAGAAAGTCAAACACCCAATTACCTACAGTAATGGAAAAGAAAGAGAGCAAAACTTCAACCTACCATTTGCAGGAACTTGGCCATAGCAAGTATGAAGTAGCCAAAGGTGAGCAAGACATTCGTGGCTGGATTGTTCGTGATTTCGGGGGGAATAGGCTGGGAAAAGTGTGGGAATTATTATGTGACCCTGAAGCACGCAAAGTCAGGTACCTGGTAGTAGCCCTTGAAGGCAATGGTCTGAACTTAGAGCCGCGTGATGTGCTCCTTCCTGTTGGGTTGGCTGAACTACATGAAGCAGAAGATGTAATTACCGTACCTAAGATTTCTACCTTTCAACTTCAGGCCCTTCCTGCTTATAAAAGCGGCACCTTGACCAATGAGATTGAGGCTCAGGTGCAACGGATATTTTCACCCAATTATGACCAGGAAAGAACTCCCTCCTTTGAAGAAAAGCCCCAGCAATCAATACACTATAACCAGGAACACTTTAACCACAGCAACCTGTACCGGAACCGAAGGGCTAAGAACGTGATTGGCCTGTATCCTGACTCAGCCAGCGTAAACCGGGTAACACAAGAACTCATCAACGCAGGGTTTTCTAAGGAAGATATAGAGACAGCCATTCGCCACACAGACGGCTCTTTGGGAGGTTTCACATCAGCTAATTTTGAGCGTTATTTCCATTCAATTTTCAGCGATTCAGAAGAAGCAGACCAATACAAAGAGAAAATGCAGTACAGCAATGGGTTGGTGGTAGTACATGCTTTCTCCCCGGAGGAGGCCAACCGGGCTGCCCATATACTTAATTCCCGCCACAATTCTGGCCTGAACATACAGTTAGAAAAAAATAATCCAGTACAACCCTTCCCTAATCAGCACAGAACAGCTTCACCTGATCGCCCCTCTATCTCTGTCATTGAAGAACGGGTAAACAATAACAAGTCTGAAATGGAAACCGGAGACGCTCGTCTGCACAGCCACATTGTGGAACGCCCAATAGAGGAAAACAGGCGCCTGCGTGAAGAACGGATCCAGATTGAACGAGCGCCCATTGACCGGCCTGCTGATCAGTCGAACTTCGCCAGTTTTCAGGAAGGCACTATTGAATTGAAGGAATATGCTGAAGTAACTTCAATTTCTAAAGAAGCACATGTGGTGGAGGAAATCACCATTGGCAAAGATGTGGAAGTTCATGAAGAAACCATTCATGAAATTGTCAGGAAAACTGAAATTGATATAGAGGACCTAAGAGTTGATGACCGGTATAACAACCAGGCTAGTTCTACAAATTTTTGAAGTACACTTTACCCATAAAGAGAAAGCCTGCCGTGAATACAGCAGGCTTTCTCTTTATGGGAAGAAGGTATTTAAGGAGTATCTACACATAAGTCTAATAAAGCCTCCATTTAGATAGATTAGGGTAATGTTTAAAATTTGCATTTTTTCATTTAGCAAAGCTTTATAGGTACCCTTTTACTATCCTTTGTATAGGAGGCAAGCATTGTACTGAGGTTTAAGCAACCTTTTTGCACTTTCACTTTTACAACATAGCGCTTTGAATCATACCTGGCCACTTAGTTTCACCTTCCTTTGCGTCTCTCCTATAAATTCAAAAAATAAACTTCTATAACAACTAACGACAAGTAACCTATCCTTAAAATTTTAATATTTATATAGCTAGATATTAGAATTAACAAAACACCCTCTAATTTATTTTAAAACATTAATTTCTAAGCTATTGTTTAAAACAAAATTTGCAAAAACTTGTTTTTACAACCCTTTATTGAGATCATTCAAATTATTTAAATACAAAAATTTAACATTCAAAATGACAACCTCCCCCTAAGTAGCCCGTTTAGCTATCCAAAGAGAGAAAACAAATGGATCAGATATCAAATCAGGAAAATGAACCATACAGAGGAAGGAATTCCACTTCTACGGGCTCAGCAAATCAAGACCAGCAGGAGCACTTGACCATTCCGGTGATTGAGGAACGTGTGCACCTGGATAAAAGAGTAGTGGAAACTGGAAGTGTCCGGATTACGAAAGTCATCACTGAACAGGAAGTACCCTTGAACATTCCTTTGATCCAGGAGGAACACGACATCCAGCACGTACCTGTAAATCAATACGTTGACTCTCCACCGCCACCCATCAGATACGAAGGAGATACCATGATCATTCCTATTGTACAGGAAGTGATGGTGGTAGAAAAACGGCTGATGGTGATAGAAGAACTGCACATTACAAAAAACAAGGTGCAAACAAATGATGTCCAACAAATAAGCTTGCGCAAAGAGGAGATCAGGATAGAACGCATCCCCTCTGACCAGACAGGCAACAGCGGTTCATAGCCCAGAACACTCAATTTCATATAATTTTTAACCCCTACTTTTCTTACCAATAAAACTATGGCTCAAACAGTAATAGGTATTTTCGACAGTTCATCAGAAGCACAGCAAGCTGTACAGGAATTAAAAAACATTGGTCTCAGTGACTCTAACATAGATGTTTCCAGCGCAAGCTCCTCTTCCAGCAGTTCCAGTTCCTCTTTCGGAGGCGGTTCTTCTACTTCTGATTCAACTTACAGCAGCAGTTTTTCCTCTTCCAACGACAACGGGGGCATTATGGGCTTCTTCCGGTCCTTGTTCAGTGACGATGATGACAGTGCTACTACATATTCTAATGTAGCCAGTCACTCTGATTGCATTGTAACCGTGCACGCCCAAACAGATGAAGAAGCACGTAGAGCAGCCATCATTCTGGACCAATACGGGTCAGTTGACGTGGACCAACGCGCCATTGAATACGGGTACAGAAGCAATTCTGCCACAGGAAGCTCTTTCATGCAGAATACTGCTTCATCGTATGACAGCAGCACAGGTACCACTGGGCGCACTGCCTCCATCTTAGGAACCAGCACTGGACTAGGTACTGAATCTTACAACAGTGGCTCTGATTCTTTGCGTTTAGGCTCTACTGGCACCGATTCTGACCCAGACACATTTTCTGGCGGCGCAGACTCTACCTATGCAGGTAGCACAAACAACACTGTCCTTTCTGATTCCGCTTCAGATTTTAATAATACTACTTCTGACACCACCCGCAACGACTTAACAGACTCCACTTCTGTTCCTATTATTGAGGAAAACATGCAAGTGGGCAAACGCGAGGTCGAAACTGGTGGTGCCCGTCTGCGCAGCAGGATTGTAGAGCGTCCGGTGGAAGAGCATCTACGCCTTCGTTCAGAGCACGTGCGCGTAGAGCGCCAGCCAGTAAACCGTCCGGCTACAGAGGCAGATTTCACTGGCTTCAGAGAAGGTGAAATTGAATTGACGGAGCACGCTGAAGTGCCTGTGGTAAACAAAGAAGCCCATGTGGTAGAAGAAGTTTCATTAGGTAAAGAAGTAGAGGAACGGGATGAGGTAATCAGAGATACCGTACGCTCTACCGAAGTAGACGTAGATAACCTCACTGACACTACCCGCACAGACCTGGATAATGATCGCTCTGGTTTAGACCTTGATCGTGACCGTACAAACCGTGACCATAGAGGATTGACTGATCTGGACAATGACAGAAACACAGCCATCTAATTACCTCTAGTTCTATAGTAAAAGCCGGCTATTCTTCACAGGATAGCCGGCTTCGTTATAGGGCTTTTTTTACGGAAATAGCCAAGAAAGAAGTACTATTATTTTTTGATGTGGTAAATCCTCATAGATAATGGCTTTCTGTTCATGTTAAGAACTTTGGACGGATTTAAACTTAAATGATTCTAAGGCTTAACACATATACCTAAAAAGTAACTGGATTTTAACTTAACTTACTTTCATTTCTTTACCAGCAGTTCTCCCAAAATAGGCTCAAAATGCACACTTGATTTTTATGAACAAAGTTCTTCTCTGCTTAGCCGTTTGCATGTTAGTAGTAAAATGTAGGGCTGAGGCGCAAAAATTCACCACCCTCACCTACTACCAGGATGACACGATTAAGTTGGAACTGGATTTGTTTCTGCCCCAGAAAACCACTTCAGGCCAGAAACTACCTTTGGTTATTTTTGAACATGGCGGAGGCTTTTCAACCGGTGACCGAAAAGATGGGCACAGCTTCTGTTCCTTTCTTGCTGACCGAGGGTACATTGCCGCTACTATTTCCTATACCCTGTACATGAAAGGCAAAAACTATGGCTGTGATGGCAAACTGCCCGAGAAAATCAAAGCCTTTCAATATGCCGCTAACGACCTTTGGCTGGCTACTTCATTCTTTCTTCAGAATGCAACAAAATACAAGATAGATGTGAACAAAATCTTCTTGGCCGGAAGTAGCGCGGGGGCAGAGGCGGCTTTGCATGCTGCTTTCTGGGAATACAAAACCATGAACCTGTACCCCAAGGTAACTCTTCCGGCAACGTTCAAATATGCTGGGGTACTCTCAGGTGCTGGTGCATTGATGGATTTGAATCTGATAACAGAAAAAAACATGTTACCGATCTTGCTCTTCCATGGCAGCGCAGATCCTGTGGTACCTTACGCCACGGCAGCCCATCACACCTGCCCTACCAATGCGTCTAACTGGCTTATGCTATTTGGCTCCTATTCTATTTACCAGCGTCTGGTAGAGATGCAAGGCCATACAAAACTGGTTACTTACTGCGGTGGTGCCCATGAATATAGCGGAGAACTGTTCCATAAAAACCAACAACTGCTGGTAGACTTCTTAAACGAGGTGCTCTCTAACCAGAAAACTCAGGAGCACAGGATAATTGCCACGGGTAAGCGTAATCAACAAACTAAGGGGTATTCCTTTTATGAGTAGTTCTTTGAGGCAATCTCCATTCGTTCATCACAGTACAAAAAAGCCCCTTTCTGCAGGTTTTTAGAAAAACGAGCAGAAAGGGCTTTTATGGTTTAAAGGAGAAAAGGGCTATTCCTGTAACTTAAAAGATGCCCAAAAACTTCTTCCGTTTGTAGATGTTCTTCAGGTCCTTTTCAAAAAGCGTGTAGGGGTCATGGTAAAACTTCATAAAGTTAGGGACACTTACCTGTCCAGGAAAAGGGGCATAGTAATGAGTAGGGCTTCGGGTATCATTCCGCCATACCAGCACATAAGACAAACGCATGGGGTGTTTCTTCATGGTCGCCAGCAAAGTATTCGTCCACCAGTTTGGGTCTGGAATTGATTCCAAACCAGTCTCTGTGAAAGCGGCGAGTTTATTGGCTTTTTTGGCATAATCGGCTACAATTTTCAGCTTAAAAGCAGCTGTGTCAATGGCATATCGGTCACGGCCCATGTCTCCATAATTGTCCATGCCCACCATGTCTACCCACTTATCACCGGGGTACCGCTCCAAAAACTCTGCTTCAGAGTTGAATTTGTTATCAGGTGAAAAAGCATAAATGAAATTGTGCACCTCTAAGCTGTCTCTGAGGTAAGAAACCGTAAACTGCCATAAGGAGATGAAGTCTTCACGGCTGGTATGTGGTTTGCCCCACCAAAACCAACCGCCGTCAAATTCATGAAAAGGCCTGAAGATCACCGGAGCCAACTTTCCATCGGCACCTTTAACACTATGCGCCCATTCCCCAATGCCTCTTAGAATTTCTTTATATTGTTCATGCGCCTCGCCCCCGGGGATAATGTACTTCACTGCTGGTAAGGAAAGGGAGTCTACCCAATAAAATCCGCCTCTTGACACAGGGTTTGAAAAGTGCCAGGCTGCCGTGGTCACCCCACCGCGATTATAGGTATCAATTACGTTCTGGCGAACTGCCTCCTTGGCGCTTTGGATGGCTTCCGGTGACCGCCCTGAAAAGCCGCTGAAGTCCACCCCTATCACTGCCGGATGCGAACCCGTCACTGACTTTACATCTGACCGGTCTTTTTGCACTGACCAGCCATGTCCGTATTCAGTGGCGTGCTGGTGCCCAAACAGAGTATGCTTTTTAGACAGCCTACCCATGTTTTTGTAAAGCGCCTTTGTTTCGGCAGTGGCTTTTTTGTCTATAGGTCCTGTTCCCGCACACCCAAACAGAAAGAATGCTCCGGCCACAAGCAAATAGGTAATTCTAGTAATCATATAGTTTTTGGTACGCATGAACAGGCAAGTTAACACCTACCAGCAGGTTTTTCAATTTTGCTGAACCACGCAAGTAAGAATATTAAGCCTTCACAAAACACACTTCTTTACTACCCCCCACCCTTTTTAAGCTTTGCAAGCTTTAGAACCATGCACTTACTATTACGGCTTTAAAGCACAGTATATAAATAGAAATGCACAATTGTATAGCTCCCTTCTTGTGAGGTTTAAACCCAAAACCTTCGGGAGAGGCCCGCCACTTCAATAGGGAGCCTTCTGCACATTACTAACTTAAACTGTTCAACCTTTTGGGAAGTAACCATTTACCATCAATTTCAAACCACTAGTTAAAAACTTTCAAAGTTAAGGCTTATGATAGATTTGAAAATTGCATATCTTGCTTCAACAGACGGCAACAATATCATTTAGCTATTAATTGATCTCACTAAAGAGACCTGGCTTATTATGCATATTGACCTACAACCACAACTCGTACATCAGGATGAATTCCTGAAGATAGAGGTAGACAAAAATATCAAGTACATTTATATAGAATGGTTTACAGGACCTTCAGCCGAAGACTTCAGAAAATCGTTCTTCTTAGCCGCTTCCATTGCCTTGGAGCAAAAGGCTGAATACTGGTTTAGTGATGCCAGAGCCATACCCTTTCTGGATTTCGCTGATCAGAATTGGGTTCTGCGGGAAATGACGCCAAAACTGCTGGAATCACCGTTGAAGAAGTATGCCCGCCTTTCAACAAAGGAAAGTATTGGCCTACTTGACATTCACCGCATTTACAGTTCGCTCTCCAGCCAACAAGCCATTGCCTTTAGAACAAAGTTTGAGACGTTCACCAGTAGAGAAGCAGCTTTGGAGTGGCTTTTCCTGGACTTTGAGCAAGACCAGTCTTCAAATACTCAGTAAGTGATTCAGGACACCTTTTATCTAAGCGCCTTTTCCAAAATGTTTGCATAGGCTTATCCTCTAATTTGTATTTAAAACCTCAAGGACTAAAAAGGTGGTAAGCATCTGGCAAATCTGTGCAGGGTTGGCTTTGTAACAACCTTAATTTTGCTGGAATGCTTCATTAAGTATATTTTAGCCAGTGAGGCTAGCTCTAGTATTATGTACAGGGTTTGGTACATCAATGAGCTCCGCACAAAGTTTAGGCGCTTGTTAATGGTGTTTCTTAACCAAGTACGGTTCCTATACTGTGAAGACGTTACTGGATTTACGGACAGACACCCGTAACTTGCTTCTCCAAAAACAAGCCTAGTTCCTTTTTCTATTGGCTTAGAAGAAAGCCCTATTCGCTATGAATTATCTCTTCCCCTTTGAATCTAAAATCAGCACGTCGCAAAGAAAAGAGATGATTGGGCAGGAACCTAAATTGATATGACTCACTGGCCTTTCCGGATCCGGTAAAAGCACCCTGGCTTTGCGGCTGGAGCATTATCTATTCCATAAAGGATATAAGGTGTTTCTTTTAGATGGCGATAATGTGCGGAACGGTCTCAACAAAGATTTAAGTTTTTCTGAAACAGACCGTAAGGAAAACCTAAGACGGGTAGTGAAGTTGCCAAGCTTATGTTGGATTCAGGCTTGCTGGTTATTTGTGCCTTTATCTCTCCGTATGAACAGGAACGCCAACTGATGAAGAGCATCATTGGGGAGGATCGTTACCTGCAGGTTTATGTAAACACTCCTTTAGAAGTTTGTGAAAATCGAGATCCAAAAGGATTATATGCCAAATCCCGAGAGGGTCTCATTCCCCACTTCACAGGCATAAGTGCTCCTTATGAAACGCCGCTTACTTCAAACGTTGAAGTAAAAACCGCCGAGGAGACCATTGAAGAATCACTGCATAAGATCATTCAGTTCATAGAACCCCTGGTCATTCTTCCACCAAATAAAAAGACCACTTCTCCTACAAACTCTTAGGTTGAATCAATACTGGAGGCAAAACACTAAGAGGGCCTTTTCCCCATTAAGGTATTTTACTTTAGGATGCTGAATGTTGAAATAGTCTCTAAATTTTAAAAGCTCAACAGCAATCACACCCGTAGCTTTCTGCTAAAACCTAATTACATGATTGCACCAGAACTGCACATTGAAGAACTAATCCAAATCGCCAAAGTTGCTGCGTTGGAAGCAGGGAAAGCTATATTAGAAATATATAATTCGGCAGACTTTAAGGTAGAGTATAAAGAAGATGACTCACCACTCACGGTAGCAGACAAAGCCGCCCATGAGGTAATTTCCCATCACTTACAATCCACGGGATTACCCATCCTTTCAGAAGAGGGCGCACACCTGAGTTACGCTAAAAGAACTTCCTGGCCCTGGTACTGGCTGGTAGACCCACTGGACGGCACCAAAGAATTCATAAAACGTAATGGGGAGTTTACGGTGAACATTGCCTTGATGCAAAACACAAAACCTGTTGGTGGAGTGGTGTTTGCCCCTTGCCTGGACACCTTGTATGCTGGTTCTTTGGTTACTGGAGTGTACAAGGTAGAAAAAAGAAATAAATCAGAAATAACCCCACTCCCTGAAAAGAGAACGTTGGAAAATCTGGTCGAACTTCCCTCTATCAAAATCATTGCCTCTCGCACGCACAGCACCCCAGAAACAGAAGCATTCATTAAGCAATTCAAAAATGTGGAACTGGTGTCCATGGGCAGTTCGCTTAAGTTCATGTTACTAGCCGAACAGAAAGCAGACCTTTACCCGCGTTTTGCCCCTACCATGGAGTGGGATTCCGCCGCAGCCCACGCCCTACTGAACGCCCTCAACCAGGCCATTTTCTTGCCTGACCTTTCCGGCGAATTGCGCTACAATAAGCCTTCTTTGCTGAATCCTTCTTTCCTGGCTTTCTAAAAACTATCTGCCACACCATTATTTGAAGTTTTTCCATTTCTTGGCAGATTTCAAAAAAGGACCTTTAAACGATAAGCCGTTCTGCAAGAAGAGGCACGCCCTACTCTTCTCGCAAAGCAAACCGTGGTTGGTATCTCCCCCGCAAACCTATATCTTCCGGTATCCAACTAACCACTCTTGTATGTTCCAAAAGAAGTACTTCGCACTGGGTGCCCTGGCGGTGTCTTTTTCCCTCCAAACCATGGCGCAGGGGAACCCAGGATGGCTGCCGGTTTTCCAGAAAATCAATACCGAGGTGCAAACCAATTCAAAAGCTTATTCTTCTTTGAAAACGGCCTCAAAATCCATAGGCCACCGCATGACAGGATCTGCAAATGGAAAGAAAGCAGAGGAGTTTGCCTTTAACCTTTTCAAATCTTATGGCTTCTCTGATGTAAAATACCAGCCATTTGAAGTGGAAAGCTGGAGCCGCGGAACCCTTACCTTACAGGCCGGCAAAGACGCCAAGCAACTGCAGAACATCAAGTCTGTTTCTCTGGCGCATTCACCCGTAAAAGCATCGCTCACTGGCGATGTGGTAGACATGGGCAATGGACTGGAAGCAGATTACGCAGCAAAGCCGAATGCTGTAAAAGGTAAAATCGCGTTGGTGTACCTGGGTGTATTGCCGGGTTCACCCGAAGGCACCCGCAGCCTACACCGCTCTGAGAAAACGGCTTTGGCCATTAACAACGGAGCCAAAGGCATTATCATCATCAACACTGTTCCAGGTGGTACACTTCTAACAGGAACAGCTTCTGTAACTGGTAAACTCATCCCCATTCCGGCGGTATGTATTGGGCGCGAAGATGGGTTTAAATTGAAGGAGCAGTTGCAAAATGGCCCATTGACTGCAAAGATTGACATGACCAATAACTCTGGGAAGATAAAGGCCCGCAACGTGATTGCCACGCTTAAAGGTTCTTCGCTTCCTAATGAAAAGATTGTGATAGGCGGTCACCTGGACAGCTGGGATCTGGCCAGTGGGGCCATTGACAACGGCATCGGCTCTTTCTCTGTGATGGACATGGCCCGCACTTTTCAGACGTTAAAGCTTCGGCCTAAACGCACCATTGAGTTTGTGATGTCATGGGCGAAGAAGAAGGGTTGCTAGGTTCTGAGGCTTATTTAGAGGAAGCCACCAAAAACAAAACCCTGAACCAGGTAGCTTTCATGCTGAATTATGACATGACCAATGACCCAAAAGGTTACAACGCCAGCCAGGAATCATGCCGCGAACTGTTCCAGTCTATAGGAGCCATGGCCGCTAAAATAGACACTACATTCAAAAACAGTTTCACGTCCAGAGCGGGTCTGCACTCAGATCACCAACCCTTTATGTTGCACGGAATTCCTACCGGTGGATCATCAGGAGGCAAATTACCAGCCGGTGCCGGTGACTGCTACCACGCCGATTGTGACTCTTTTTCTTTAGTGAACGAACAGCAACTAAAAAACACGGTTCGGTTCAGCGCCATGCTTTTGTACGGCCTCGCCGATGCCGCTACCATTCCGTCCTAACGTCTTTCTGACGAAGAAACCAAAGCCTTCCTTCTCCAGAACAATCTCAAAGAGCCCCTGAAGATAGCCGGTGAGTGGCGGTGGAAAGACTAAGAAGTTTTAGGGATTAGTTTTCTAAAAATGACCTTAAAACGCAAAAAAAGAGGGAGTCAGCAAATGGTGCTGGCTCCCTCTTTTTGCTTCCTGATCTATTTGGTTTTCACATCCGCTACCAGAATAGTATCCTATTTACCAGAAAATCAGTACAATATATTACACACCACATATTCAGCACCTTAAAACCTACTACTATGGAAAAGATACTTTGCCCAACCGATTTCACTCCTATTTCGCAGATTGCCATTGACTACGGCCTAGAATTATCGAAAAGTCTGAATGCGCGGCTGGTTCTCTTTCACAGTGTGCCTCAATCTGAGCCCAAGCGCCACATGCCAGTTGGCGGTGTTCCGTTCATGGAACCCATTCCAGACCCTGAGGAAAGAAGCCAACGGGAAATGCAGCTAAGACTGGCCAAAGAAAAGCTGTTTTCCTATTCGCAGAATCTTCCGCATGTAGAAAGCGAATTACAGGTTGGTGATATCAATTCCACCCTACCACAGGCTGCCTTAGAAATGGAGGCTGACTTCATTGTGCTGGCGCACGAAGGTCTGGAGATTGTGTTTCCGGGATCAGTGACCTCCAGAATTATTGGCAGTGTTCCCTGCCCGGTGCTCATTGTACCGCCCCATACTGCCTTCAGGCCTTTGGCCCAGATTGTGTATGCCACCGATCTTAAATCTGATTCTTTTACTAACATAGGGTTTGTCATTCAGCTGGCTGCGGTCTACAATGCACAGGTGCAATTCCTGCATGTTTTGCCTGAAGACGCCCCTGATGCCCGTACTGCCGCAGAGGCTGAATTACGGCTTATCTGCAAACGCTCTGTTTATCCAAACCTGTCTTATCATATAGAAACTGGCAAGAAAGTAGAAGAAATTATCCATCATTTTTGTACGGCACAGAAGGCTGATTTGCTGGTGATGGGCTCCCGTAACAACAACTTCTGGCAGCTTTTCTTCCAGAGCAAAACCCAGGACATTGCTTCTCATGCTTTTGTACCACTGGTGGTACTGCCTTATAAAAAACAATAGCCCCTGGTCTAAGAAAGGAGGAAGGTTGGAATAGTACTTCCTGCGCCAACCTTCCGTACAGCAGGAACCTGAACGACCCTTGTAGCTCTCCATCAGGAGAAAGGCAGAAAATGGCCATTCTGACAACTATCTTTGAAGAGGCCTTTCCTACCCGGTACCTTAGTTCTTGAATTCAGCAAAACACGTTGATTCTTAACCGAGACGAACCATGGCTACTATTCTTGTTCCCACAGATTTTTCAGAAAACGCCGCTAATGCGGTACAGTACGCCGCTTCGCTTGCGGTGCAAACCAGCAGCCGACTGCTGCTAGTACACACCGTGAGCGTACCTGTTTCAGTAATGCCTGAAGGGATTCCTTTGCTGTCTGTAAATACCCAGTTAATGAAGGCTTCTGAGGAGGCACTTGGCACCTTGGCTCATCAGCTAAACCAATCCTTCTCACTAGAAGTAGAAACCTTATGTCTTTCCGGTCCACTTATCCCGCTATTGAATGAAGTAATAAAAACCCAGACCGTAGATCTGGTGGTGATGGGCACTCAGGGGGCTGGTGATCTACTTACTAGGTTAATTGGTACCAATTCCACTGTCTTTATCAAAGAAGCATCTTGCCCCGTGTTGGTGGTACCGGCTCATGCTAAGTTCAGTCCAATACGACACATTGCGTATGCTTCAGATTTTGAAACGGAAGAAACCGTTTACCTGAAACAGCTTTTCCAACTAGCCTCCACCCTCAATTCTGAGGTGCACATCATTAATATTACCTCTGAGCATGAGCTAAACATTGTGTCTGACCGGCAGGTGCTGAAGAGCATCAAAAAGCATTTCCCGCACCACCAGTACAGCGTGGCCCAAATGAGGTATAATGATGTAGTGGCTGGCCTGAAGAAATTTGTGCAGGAAAACCAAATGGATTTGCTGGCAGTGTCTATCCAGGACCGAGACCTACTGGAATACCTTTTCCACCACAGCATCACCATAGAATTAGCTATTCAAGCCTTTGTACCTTTACTGACCCTGCCCGCCAACCCTTATTATCTTCAGGCGCAGCGCTCAGTTTCAAATAAAACAGTGTCTGCAGGGGCAGACAAGTGAGCGGGTGTAATTTGACAGAGTATTAGCCACAGGTCAAACTACTTATTTAGGAAACGATAGCTTGGTTCCATTCCCGGCTTCCACAGTAAGTACAGTTGGTCTGAGGCGATTGGGAATGTTTTACCAGATTTCCGCAATTCTTACAAGCGTAGGTTTCTGGCACAAAGTTTTGTTCTTTCTGCAGGTCAGGGTCTATGTCTGGAATAAGCGACAGTCCTGGCCGCTCCTCCGGAAATTGCATGATGGTAAAGGAGCCGTTGGCTTCCATGTAGGTGCGCTGCACTTTACCTAAGTTAAAGATGTCTTCCCGCCTGAACTGTGCAAAAAGGCGATCTTTGGTGATGCGGGCGTGCTCCATTACGTCAAGTTGTAACAGACCATCTTTTACCAGGATGTCCATGTCATCCATCACCATTTCCTCAAAACTGGCATCCTGGGTGCTTCGCCAGGCAATCAGGCGCTGCACACCCACTACTACTATGGCAATAATGGCAATGGGCAAAATCCCCCTAGAGGGTTCCATTAGCGCTACCCCATTGGCTGCGGCCAATGACACAAGGGCAGCCATCTCAGTTCTGCTCAGCATAGAAGCCATGCGCTTGCCCATTGCCCGCATAGAAAGCACAAGCACAAAATAGATAAAGGCAATCCTGATGACCATTTCCAACAGAAAAATCCAGGGCGCTTCGCCCATGACAATCCGCAGCCAATCTGTTATTTGAATTTCTTCTGGTTTCATGAGTAGTTTTTAGGTTGCCGCCACTGTCCATTCATCGCAGCTGCAGTTGGGGCATTCTGTATTATCCGCTTGGCGGGCATCTGCCAGATAACCACAGCGGGTACAGGCAGCAAGGTCTTTATCCACGGGAAGGGAAAGCAATAACGCTTCGTCTTTGAGCGGCACAATGGGTAAGCCTGGCTTAGGGGTTGAGGCTTTTATAATGCTGAACATGCCATATCCTTCCATGTACAGGCGCTTCACCTCCCCCAGATGTTTTATGTTATGGGTTCTGAGCGCCGCGAATATCTGGTCTTTAGACAGCCTGGATAATTCAAATTCTTTTATCTGCAGCACACCCTCTTTTAAGATAAGGCTTACTTCACCCTGGGTGGCTAACTCCACTTTCCGGTCCCGGAAGGCTATCCAGCTTAAGCCCCGCTGAAAGACAAAGGCACAGACAAAAGCCACTATTACCATTAAGATGCCCCGGTCTGGTAATTGCATGGGCGCAGAGGCAATCCCTCCCAAAGTCACCATCACTGCAAGTTCTGTGATGGTCAACTGGGCGTTCATGCGTTTCCCCATCATACGCAGGACAATAAGCAGGGCAATAAAAATAATGATGGTCCTAAGAAGCACCTCCGCCATAAACTCCCACGTCGTATTCCCAATCAGTAGCCGTTCCCAATCAGGGAAAAAGATCTCTTCTTTTTTCATAACCTTCTCCCTTACGAGGAGGCAACCAACTATAGTTACCCTGATTCTTAGGGAATTAATACGGAAGTTTAACCTGCATCTGGGTTTGAAGAGTGAAAGCGAAGCGCAAATACACCCCTCTATTCGGGTGGATTTTGTAAAAACAACCTCCAAACTACAGGGCTTCAAATTCTATCACAAAGAACTGAATCAATAAAAATGAAAGGAACAATTATGGATTATGGTCTGCTGGCGCATCATGTGGTAAAGCCAAAAAAGAAGATCAAAAGCCAACGTTTTTCTAGTTAGTTTTAATCAGTTTCTTTAGAGAAGCATTTCCGCCCAACTCTATGTTTCTAAAACTGTTCTCGCGCGCCAAGCCGCCCAATGATCTGGAAATGATTCAGCAGTACCGTGAGACGGGCGACCTGGCGGTAGTGGGAGCACTGTTTGAGCGCTACACTGAGATGGTGTACCTGATTTGCCTGAAGTATCTGAAAAACGAAGACGAAAGCAAAGATGCCACCATGCATATTTTTGAGCTTTTAATCACCGCGCTGCACAAACACGAAATCACCAATTTCAAAAGCTGGCTTCACGTGCTGGCCAAAAACCATTGCCTGATGTACCTGCGGGCACAGAAAACCCGCGGCACAGATTCCATTGATGAAAAGCTACTGCCCATCATTGAAAAAACAACTTATGCAGAACTTAGTCAGGAGACAGAGCAAGAGCAGCAGGTCCAACTTCTGGCCAAAGCCCTTGAGGAATTGGGGCCGGAGCAACGTGTTTGCGTAGACCTGTTTTACCTGCAGAAAAAAAGCTACAAAGAAGTAGCAGACCTGACCGGTTATGAAATTGGCCAAGTGAAAAGCCACATTCAGAACGGCAAAAGAAACCTCAAAATCTACATGACTAAAAACTATGAGCAGGATTAACCACCAAAACGCTTGGGAAACCGAGGAGCATCCATCACTGGAGGTGCTGCGGCAATACCAATCCGGTGAATTACCCGCTCCCCAAAGTCACCAACTGGAACGGCACCTGGCTTCCTGCGAGATGTGCTCTGACTTGTTAGGAGGCATGGCCCTCTCCCAGCCCGCCCGAGTCCAACGCGCAGTACGTGAAACCCGTGGGCGCCTGAAAAACTTATTAGCACAGAAAAAAAGAAAACGTAAAGTTTTCCAGTGGCCTGTCTGGCAAACCGCTGCGGTGTTGCTGGTATTGCTCTTCGCCATTGCCGAGGTGGTCTACCACCATTATTTCAACAAACCTGCTTCGCATACAACTGAGGAGACGACTTACCATCAGGCCACCTGGCGTTTTGTAGGTCATGTAGCAAACGCCACTGGTAAATCTTTACCTGAAGCTACTGTAAAAGTTAAGGGGACTGACCTCCAGACTAAAACAGACCAACGCGGAGAATTTATGTTAAATATCCCTGCCAAGGATTCTGTTCTGATTGTTTCGCATTTTGGCTATAAAGAAAAAGAAGTAATTGTCAGTACTTCAAACAACCATGTTAGAATCGTGTTAACTGAAGGACCAGAATGAGGTACTTTGTTTGAAGCAATAAGTAAATAGAGGGCTTTCCATTATTTACTCTTCTCTTTCAGTGGATTCTCCCCTACATTTAGGGGCTGGTTTAGAGAAAATTGGCTCAAAAAGTAATGGTAGAATCAATTAAAACTATTAGGTGGGGCATCATAGGTTGCGGCGATGTAACTGAAGTCAAGAGCGGACCAGCCTTCCAGAAAGTACCCCACTCCCAATTGATGGCCGTCATGCGTCGCGATGGTGCGAAAGCCCAGGACTACGCCCAGCGTCATCAGGTGCCCAAGTGGTACGATAATGCTGAAGCACTCATCCAGGACCCTGAAGTAGATGCCGTTTACATCGCCACGCCTCCCGGTTCCCATGCAGAGTACACATTACAGGTAGCTGCGGCTGGTAAACCTGTGTACGTAGAAAAGCCTATGGCTTTAGATTATGCCCAATGCAAGGAGATGGTTTCTGCCTGCAAGGAAGCTCAGGTCCCCTTATTTGTGGCGTACTATCGCCGGTGCCTGCCTTCTTTTTTGAAAGTAAAAGAATTGGTAGACACTGGGGCTATTGGCGAAATAAAGTTTGTGAACGTTCGGCTTTATCACCCGGCGCAGGAAAACCTGAATCCGCAGGAACTGCCCTGGCGGGTACAACCAGAGATTGCCGGTGGCGGTCTCTTCTTTGACCTTGCCTCTCACCAACTAGATTACCTTGACTTTTTGTTAGGGCCTATCATTTCCGCCTCGGGTCAAACAGCCAACCAAGCAGGGCTTTACCCGGCAGAAGATATCGTGACGGGACAATTCCGATTTGCTAATGGCGTGCTGGGAAGTGGCATCTGGTGCTTTACGGTAGATTCAACTCAGTTCAAAGATGAAATAGAGATCATAGGCAGCAAGGGCAGAATTACCTTTCCTTCTTTCGCGTTAGAACCTGTCAGGTTAGAAACGGCAGCCGGAACCGAAGAATTCCTATTGCCTCCTCCCGCCCATGTGCAGCAGCCGTTTATCCAAACCATAGTAGAAGAACTTTTAGGCCTGGACACCTGCCCCAACACCGGCGAATCTGCCGCCCGTACCGCTTGGGTGATGGATCAGATAGTAGGTAGGTAGAGACGTCCTTCTTCTCCGCTTCCGGCTGCTTTTGGGCTCTTTTCAGAAAAGCAGCCTAAAAGCAGCCGGAATTTTTTCTTCGTCTATTTGGTTTAGTAAATGCATACCTACCCGGCAAATAGAAAAAATGGTGATGATGGTGCAGAATAAAACCAAAACTGCTGTAAATCTCTTCCTAAACCTGGGGCTTCTTATTCCGAAATTGGGAACTTTAGATTCTTCTGCTTGCCTGCCGTTCAAAAAGTTTAATTTTTTACAATAAATTGTTTTAAATTTTTCAATCTCTCGCAATTATTGATATATTGCGCAATCGATTGCACATTCTACCTGTTTTAGATATGTTACACAAGTTTTTAAAAATCCATCCGAACGACAATGTGCTGGTAGCACTGACGGATTTGCAAAAAGGCGACATCGTGGAATACGATGGCTCGCAGATAGTTTTGGTTGACAACGTTCAGGCCAAGCATAAATTCGCATTGAAACCCCTTGCCGCTGGTGAGGAGATCTTGATGTATGGGTCTTTGGTGGGCAAGGCAGTTTATGACATCCCTGCTGGAGGCGTGTTAACTACCTCTAATGTGAAACACCAGGTGAATGGCTTTACCGGCAAAACAAAGACCATTGGCTGGCAAGCGCCTGATGTTTCTAAGTGGGCTAACAGAACTTTCATGGGTTTTCACCGCGAAGACGGTCAGGTAGGTACTTCCAACTATTGGCTGGTAGTTCCGTTGGTATTCTGTGAAAACCGTAACGTAGACATCATCAAGCAAGCCTTCTTAGATGAGCTTGGGTTTGGCCAGCGTGACGTATACAAGTCCTACGTACAGCAAATGGTAGACCTGTACCAGTCTGGCAACACTGAGGCCATTGGCACGCTTACCTTACAAAAAGCTTCTGCCCCGGCTCAGCGCCGTATTTTTGAAAACATAGACGGAATCAAATTCCTGACCCATCAAGGTGGTTGCGGCGGAACCAGACAAGACTCAGACATGCTGTGTGCTTTGTTGGCCGACTACATCCACCATCCTAACGTGGCAGGTGCTACCGTTTTGAGCTTGGGTTGCCAAAACGCTCAGGTAAGCATCCTGGAAAGTAAAATCAAGGCTCTTAACCCTAACTTCTCAAAACCACTCATCGTGCTGGAACAGCAGAAAGAGGGAACTGAGGAGGAAATGATGTCTAAAGCCATCAAGCAGACCTTCTTAGGGTTAATTGAAGCCGATAAACAAACCAGAAAGCCAGCTCCTTTAAGCAAACTTTCTATCGGGTTAGAGTGCGGTGGTTCTGATGGCTTCTCCGGTATTTCTGCTAACCCAGCCATTGGGCATACCTCTGATATTCTGGTAGCTTTAGGCGGAACAACCGTTCTTTCTGAATTCCCTGAATTGTGCGGGGTAGAGCAGGAACTAATCAACCGTTGCGAATCTGAAGAATCAGCGGAGCGTTTCGCTTCTTTGATGCGCGCCTACGCAGCCTCTGCTGAGGCAGTTGGATCGGGCTTTGACATGAACCCAAGTCCGGGTAACATCAGAGACGGTTTGATTACTGATGCTATCAAGTCTGCTGGAGCAGCCAAAAAAGGAGGTACTTCTCCTATTGTTGATGTACTGGATTATCCAGAATACATCAAGAAACCAGGTTTGAACCTGTTGTGCACCCCTGGTAACGACGTGGAATGTACCACTGCGTTGGTAGGAGCCGGTACTAACATTGTATTGTTCACCACCGGTTTAGGAACTCCAACCGGAAACCCGATTGCACCAGTAATCAAAATCTCTTCCAACACCAAGTTGGCGCAACGCATGCCAGATATCATTGACATTGATACCGGAGCAGTGATTGCAGGCGAGAAAACCATTGAAGAAATGGGCGAAGATGTACTGGATTTCATCATTGAAGTTGCCAGCGGCCGGATTGAAACAAAAGAGAAGGCTTTGCATCAAGACGACTTCATTCCGTGGAAACGCGGTGTGTCCTTGTAAGGAATCTCCCATCATGCTGGTTCTTTGAAAAGGAACTAGTTTAAACAGAAAACAGGCCCTGTTCCTCTATCGCTTCAGTTGTGTGGCATCTGCGGCAAACGGGACAGGGCCTAATTATTTCCCTTCCATCTTATATAAGTACTTATACAAACTAATAAACTCCTCTAACCCTATGAATGATGCATTAGCCCTTCCTGTAGGCACCACCTTAGACCGGTTTATCATGAAAAAGCAGGAAGACTTTCCGTACGCAACCGGAGAATTGTCCCAGTTGTTGCGCGACATGGCCCTGGCTGCCAAAATCGTGAGCCGTGAAATCACCCGCGCCGACCAGGACACCCTTGGGTCTTACGGTGAGCAGAACGTGCAGGGCGAAGAGCAGCAAAAGCTGGACATTATTGCGAACATAAGGTTTGTGAGGGCTTTGCGGAACGGCGGGGAGGTATGCACCATAGTCTCAGAGGAAGAGGAAGATATCATTCATACCGGTAACAAAAACGCTAAGTATATTGTCGCCATGGACCCACTGGATGGCTCCTCCAACATCTCGGTGAACATCCCTATTGGCACCATCTTCTCTATCTACCGCAGATTATCAGACGGCGGGCAAGACGGCACCCTGGAAGATTGCTTGCAACAAGGTACCCAACAAGCAGCTGCTGGCTATATTCTGTATGGCGCATCTACCATTTTGGTGTACACCACTGGCCGCGGAGTGAACGGCTTTACGTATGAGCCTTCTTTGGGCGAGTTCTTCCTTTCTCACCCAGACATCACGATTCCAACAGGCGGTAAACAATATTCCTGCAATGATGCAAACGTGAGCAATTTCCCATTAGGCATTCAGAACTACCTTGCCTTTTGTCGGGAGCAGAAATACTCCTCGCGCTACATTGGGTCTTTGGTGGCAGATTTCCATAGGAACCTTCTGAAAGGAGGCATCTACTTCTACCCTGCCTCGGCAAAAAACAAAACCGGCAAACTGCGCCTCCTTTATGAGTGCAACCCCCTGGCCTTTATTGCGGAGCAAGCCGGCGGACAAGCCACCGACGGCATTGACCGTATCTTGGACAAAGTCCCTACTGAACTTCATGAGCGCTGTCCGTTGGTGATTGGGTCCTCAGAAATGATTGAGAAAGTCAAAAAATACATGACCTTGTAAGCTCTATTTTAGTGAAGACATAAAAGCGATAGGGGCCTGTTTTCTGTAAACAGGCCCCTATCGCTTTTATAGTTTAGGAAAGATTTTCAGAAAAGGGTCTAGAATTCAGAAGAGCTTTCTACCTCGTACTTTATTCTCCTTATAAGTAGTTAGAGTATTTCTTAGGCTGAAGTGCCCGTTTCCAAACTTTCACACTCTGGATTTCCCCGTTGAACCAGGACCGCTGATCCATGCGGGTGCCTATGGAGGTTTTCGCTGAAGCTGGAATGGGCAGGTATTCAATTTCACCGGAAAGCTCCCGTTGTCCATTCACGTACCCTTTTAACTGCTTGTCTTTGTAGGTCAGGGTCATGGTGGCCCACTCTCCCACCGGGTGCGTTTTTGTTGAGTCAATTAAAGTGAGAGCAGCTTTTTCTGTGCGCATGAAAAAGTCAGCGTACCATTGGTTCCGGTTATTCAGGCGGAGTTCTAACAGAATACGCCGCTGCCCCAGGGCCATGTCTTCAATGTGCAGAAAGCGTTGCTCCACGTTTGCGGGCCAGGCAGCATTAGGTTTGAACACTACCTCAATAGTAAATTCCTCGGCCCCGGCTATGGGGTTATGGTCTACCAGCAGTCCGTCATCTACGCCATCAAATGAAATGACCTGTGCTCCTCCTTTCCCCTTTATGCTTTTCGGGTTACCTATAACAGCTGTAAGATGCCCGCCCACTGCCGTGAGAGAATCCATCTTCCACTGAGTTGGTTTTAAGGTGGTGCAGGAAGAAACAATCAGCAACGTGAGAAGAATAACTGACAAAGAATTGTAACCGTTTTTCATGGTATACAGATAAAGGTTGATAAAATTTTAGGCCTGCTTTCAGGGAAACAGGCCTAAATCAAAACATTGACAATTTTTCAGCTTGGTAGATGCTGCTTGGAAACAGTTTATTGTTTCACCTCAGGTTTTACTATTCTTTCGGTTAAGCCTAGTTTTTGGGCTTTTATTTCAGCTAAGACAATCTGGGCCATTTCACGGGCACCCAACTCATTGAAGTGGGTATCATCTACTTTGCCCTGCGGATAGTTTGGATGTTCCTCCGGCTGTAGATGCACAAACAGCATCTTGGATGCTTCAGGTCCCAGCTTTTGTAACAACTCCTGACTTTTACGGTCAAGGTCAATCAAGGCAACTTTTTGTTTCTGAGCCACAGACCGAACCAGGTTAGAGTACACTTCGTGGGTACTCTCCAACTTCCCGTCTGGCAAAAATTTCCGGCGAGCCGCTGGGGTAATGAGGATAGGAGTTACTTTCTTCTTTCTGGCCTCAGAGACAAACCGCTCCAGGTTGGCTACGTAATCCGCTTCAGTGGTATAGCTCTTTTTATTAGACACCTCGTCATTATGCCCAAACTGAATGAACAGGTAATCTCCTGCTTTCATGGAAGAGGTTACTGGCTGCCATAGTTTTTCTTCAATGAACGTGCGGGTACTGCGGCCGTTTTTGGCATGGTTTTCCACTTTCACGCTGTTATCAAAAAAGTAAACAAAAGGCATGCCCCACCCCGTCTCTGGATAGTGCCTGGTTTCTTTAATGGACATAGTGGAATCACCAATCAGGTACACCGTGATCTTTTCCCTCTCCCTTACCAGGAAGGACATCAGGCCCATGCAGCAAAGACACAGGAACGGTAACGCAATTTTTAATTTCATAATGTATCTGTCTCTAAAGGATTACCAAAGTTGGTAATTTCTGTTTAAGTAAAGCAACAACGTTTCATAGCTGATTTGCAGAAATCAAGCCAAAAGCAAGGTTAACTACCAGTCAATCCGAGCCAACATAGGGGTAGCTCGTTTACAGAGTTGCAGCGCTAGTCCCCAGGGATCGCGGAGCATAATCAGGTGCGAACCGTCTTCTAAATGTTGATCAGAAACAAGGGTGGCTCCCGCCGCACAAAGACGGTCTTTGTCTTTGGTAGGGTTTTCTGAAACGAAGGCCAAATGCACCATCAGCGGATTCATAGTCCGGTAAGGCGGCACCTCATCTACTGGGTTCAGGTAAATTTCCACCAGAATCCGGCCACTGTCATCCGCGAAAAAGGTAGTGTAAGGGGCTTCTTTTGCTTGCCGCACCACCCGCATACCCAGATGCTGGGTGTACCAGTTGCTCATGGCGATGGGGTCTTCTACGTTAAGGGCAAAGTGCTCTAATTTCATATTTAATTTGTTTAATGCGATCTCCAGCTATTTATACTAAATCTGGCAGGTCATAATATTGTAAGCAGTCCCTACTGTGTTGTTTGTGCCGAAGTGTTTTTGGTGCAAATCAGCAAAACGATGCAAAAACAATTGCCAACACTCTATTGGGCATACACTCGCTTCTTCTTTTTACAAGTCCCTTTATGGTCTTGAACATTTACTCTTTTCTTTTACTCTCTTATGAAAGCCACTCTTCTGGTTGCTTTCTCGCTTCCTGCCTGAATTGAAATGAAGTACATACCCGTAGGAAGCACCCGGCCATTCTGATCTGTCCCGTTCCAACGTACAGTTTGTAACCCAGGAGTTACGGAGGCATCTAAGAGGGTAGCCACCACTTTGCCCCCCAAATCAGTTACTTTTATGACTGCCTGGCTCCGCTGTTTCGCCACGAAAGAGAAAGTAGTAGAGAGGGAAAAAGGATTAGGGTAAAGGGTTGTTTCAACTATTTGCTCAGACTCAGGGGAACTGGTCAGGTTGCTAGAGGAGAGCAAGCCGTTAAGGTATTCTTCCAGGTTGGTGTATCCATCGCCGTTGGCATCATTGTTCCGGTCAGCGGCGTTATTGGGGTTCAGGCCTTTCTGCGTCTCCCAGGCATCGGGCATTCCGTCTCCGTCAGTATCTGCCAACGCAGGCAAAGACTGAAGAACCGGCCAACCACCCACGTCAGTCTGGGAGTCAATGATGCCTCTAAAGCCGGTTTTAGAACCGTTGAAGGTAGCGGTACCCGTGCGTACCTCATTCACGATCCGGGCGTCTACAGCATCGCGCCGTAGGCTGGCGCCCACGCGGGACAGTACGGCCTCGTATGCCTGCTCAGCGGTGTGGTTGGTTTCCATCTGGAACTCAATTGGCGTAGACAACCGCACATTGGCCCGTTGGGCCGCAGGAATGCTACTGTCATAATCCACGCCTCCATTCCAGTTATTAGACGTGACAGCAGCATTGCCATGCACGTAGTTTCCGTCTATGAAGAAGGTGCCGTACCCGGCCCCGAAGGTTGGGTCTGCCTCAAATGATACCTGCATGATTCTACGGTTTTTGCTGCTGGCCGTAGCCGGACCTGGTTTGTAGTAGTTGTTCACCAGGTTGTATTTGCCGTTTTCCCCACCGTAGGCACTGTTATCGCGCCAGTTGTAGATTACGTTGTTGCGGAAGTCCACATGCTCATTAAGGTAGGGACCGTTGCTGATGCCTGAGCGGCCTCCACCGTTGAATCGCGGGTTCCGGTTGTTGTGGTGGGCCAAGAGGTTGTGGTGAAACGAAGCCTTGTCGCCTCCCCAGATGGCTCCGTAGCCATGGTTATTTTTCTCATGGAACGACTGGTTCAGGCTCTCCCCTACCAGACACCACTGCATGGTAAAGTTCTTGTTTGCGTAGAAGGATGACGTCTCGTCAATGGACCAACTCATGGAGCAATGGTCGATGATAATGTTTTGCCGGTACCGGCCCCAGAGTGCGTCTTGCTCGTTCCGGGTCAGGTCACCCATCCGGAACCGCAGGTAGCGGATAATTACATTGTCGGCGTTTACCACCATCTCGTAGTTCTGGAGGCAAATACCGTCGCCGGGAGCTGTTTGGCCGGCTATGGTGACGTTGCCGTTGCTAATTTGCAGCCGTGAGGCCAGCACGATGTTGCCTGACACATCAAACACAATGGTGCGGGCACCTGATTCCGCGAGGGCAGCTCGTAGGCTGCCTGGTCCGGCATCGTTCAGGTTTGTAACTTTAATGACTTTGCCGCCGCGTCCGCCAGTTGTGAACCGACCAAACCCCTCGGCACCTGGAAAAGCCAGCTGCTGCGCATTTAGTTGATGAATCAGACACATACAAGACAATAACCCCAGTAACTTTTTAAGCATGTGCTACTTGTTTATTCTTAATCTTTAAAGCTAATTTTTCTCCCCTTTACTAAAAAGAAAAGGGGGAGAAAGAAAACCTTCCTCCCCTTTCCAAGACTATTTTCTATTGGTATCCCTCGTTCTGGATGAACTCACCTTTGTTGGTGATGATGTCCAGCTGGGCTTGCGGAATTGGCCGTAACCTATGGTATTCTTTGATGTTAGGACCCGCATCTGGGTTGAAGGCTTTTACGCGTTCCACCAGTTTGTTTGTCCTTTTTAAATCAAACCAACGCTGTTGTTCCCCGGCAAACTCGCGGGCTCTTTCATCCAGGATGAAGTCAATGTTAAACTGACTTGTCGTGATTTCCATGGCAGCTTCTTTACCTGGAAGGGCAGCTCTTCTTCTAACAGCATTGATGTGTTGCAGTGCCGTAGCGGTGTTACCCAACATCATATCTGCTTCGGCTGCGATCATGTACATTTCAGCTAACCTGATGACAAACGCATCGCGGCGACCCTGTTGCTGGGAGATGGTTAAACGGGCTGGGTCCAGAAACTTCTTCAAAGACATATAACGGTCTCTTACCCGCGGAGCACCATTGGCGTCATAGGTTCTGCTACGGTCAATGATGGTGTAAGGCTTGGCATCTTTTACCGCATTTGGCACTACATATTTTGTAGCGTAAATAGCAGTATCACCAGCTTTGAAAGTTACAGTGCGCTCAACACCTGCGGTATTGGTAACTTTGTAAGAACCTGGTCTATTAGAATACCAAACAGTTTCAAAAGTGGCATTAAAACGAGCATCTTTGGTTTCGTCAAACAGATCCAGAAGCTTGACAGTAGGCATGTAGCGGGCAAAAGGACGTCCGTACCTGATGTCACGTTGCATGCCAGGCAATTGGTCATACGTCATCAAGAAGAACAAGTGTGAGTTGTTCCCACCATCACGCAGAAGAATGTCATCTGATGAGGAACTGGTTAAACCATCAAACTCACGGTTCAGTATCAGGTCGGCAGTGAAATTGACAACCCAGATAGCTTCTGTATTCTTAATATTGGCAATGTCCCAAAGGGCGGCATAAGTAGGCATCAGCTTGAAGTTGTAATCAGCTATCACTTTCTTGGCCATGCGAGAAGCCTCTGCGTAGTTGTTGCGGTACAGGTACATCCGGGCCATGAAAGCCTCAGCGGCAGGTCTGGTTGCGCGGCCATACTGAGTAGTGGTCACGGGCAGGTTGGTAGCGGCAAATTGCAGGTCTTCAAAAATCTGCTTGTAGAAACCTTCTACCGGGGTGCGGTTAGCAGTGGTTTGCACGCCAATGGTTTCAGTAGTAGTAAGGTGTACGCCTCCCCACGTTTCAACAATGTGCCACAGGTAAAATGCCCGTAAAAAACGCGCCTCCCCTTCTCTTATCAATTTGAGGTTGGCTGGTAGCGGAGAAGTAGGTATTCTGGACACGGCCGCATTGGTAGCATTCAAGGCCGCATAGAGGCGAGTCCAGTAGAAGTTGATGGCTGAGTTAGCACCAGACAGATCAGAGTTATACAGGGCAATAGGCGGACTTTCCATCCCGCTTCCGCGGGTAAAGATATCAGTACCCAGTTCTGACAGGGCAATTCCGTTTTCTTTGCCATACCAGAAGCGCATGGGCGTGTACAAAGAGTTCACCAGACTCTCCATACCTTCCACTGTACTATAGTATGTGCCGGAAGTAAGGCCAGAAACATTTTCTTCCTGCAGAAACGAATCACAAGAAACAGCTGTCATCAAACTAACAGACAACAAGCATTTATAAACAAATTTTTTCATAAGGAACCTTCCTGTTCTTAAAATTCTACATTCAGACCAAATACCAACTGTCTTGTCATAGGGAAGCTAAGAGCTCCGCCTCTCTCCGGGTCATAAGGTCTGATCTTGCTATATAAAACGAAGTAATTTTTAGCCGTCACATAAGCTCTCAAGCGAGATAGCTTTAAAGTACTGATAAGCGGCTGCGGGAAATTGTACGCCAAGGTTAAATCTCTCACTTTGGCAAACGAACCATCTACATACTGCAAGGTTGAGTAGTAACGGGTACTGGCTCTGCTGGTGCTGGCATTTGGTCTTGGAAACGCATTAGTAGGATTTTCCGGGGTCCAGTAATCAACCAACGGACCGTTTTCTAAACCATCTACTTTGTAAGAGTTAGCTGCTTCACTGCTGATGGTTTGGCCAATACGGGCGTACACCATCACAGACAAATCAAAGTTTTTGTAGCTGAACCGGTTGGTTACTCCTAATGTCCAGTCAGGAACGTTGTTACCTATGATCACGCGGTCTGCCGGTGTAATTAGCCCGTCACCGTCCTGGTCTTTCACCCGGATATCTCCTGGTCTCTGCTGGTTTTTCAAAGCAAGTTCTTCTTCGCCTAGTTGCCAGATCCCAATCTTCTCATAATTAAAATAAACACTAATAGGATAGCCTACGTGCAAACCATTAGATCCAAAGCTAAGATCTCTATCTATACCTTCCCCAATGTACCGTACTTCTTCTTTGTTTCTGGCAAAGCTGAAATCAGAAGTCCATTTGAACCCTTGTACCTGAGACCGATCAAAGTTGACCGTGTTTAACTGTAGCTCAACCCCTCTGTTTCTTACTTTCCCTACGTTGTCAATCACCCGCTCATATCCTGAGGAGGTAGGCAACAAACGCTCCAGCAAAAGGTCTGAGGTGTTTTGTTGATACAAATCTAAAGTACCCGTTATCCGGTTGTTGAAAAACCCGAAATCTAAACCAAAATTGGCAGTAGCGGTTGTTTCCCAGCTCAAGTTAGGATTAGGAAGTGCTCCTGGGTAGTACCCGTAAGCAGGAGTTTCATCCCAAGCGTAAGTAGATCTACCCAAACCACCCAAGGTCATGTATTCTGAAATCTGGCTGTTTCCTGAAACTCCGTAGCTGGCTCTTAGCTTCAAGTCTGTTACTGAAGCTACATTCTGCAGAAAGCTTTCCTCTTTCAAGATCCAGGCTACTGATGCAGAAGGGAAGTAATCCCATTTATGACCCTCTGCCAATACAGAGGCTCCATCGGTACGCAATACACCCGTGAAGAGGTATTTATTGAATAGTTTGTAGTTCATCCGGGTAAAGAAGGACGTCATGCTTCTTTCTCGTAGGCTACTTTCTAACTGATAAGCTGTTTGAGTGGCTCCCAAGTTATAAAAGAGCAAGGTAGAAGAAAGCACATTCCTACCCTGCGCAGCAAAGTTTTCTTCCTTTTCTGCCCAGATACTTGAACCTAGCAAAACTGAGAATTCATGGTTCTCATTAAGGGTTTTGGTGTAGTTCGCGAAATTCTCAAGAGTGAACCGGGAAAATGTCCCCAATTCTGCACGAGCCAGGGATAATCCGTTTGCTCCGGTATCTATGGTGTTGGTTCCTGCAAATAGACCGTTTCTGTTATTGTATTGGTCTATCCCAAAACGAGAAGTGATGGTCAGGTCTTTGATGGGGTTGTAATCTACAGACAGGTTACCGAAGAACCTTCTATTAACATCATTATTGGTGTAAGCTCCTGGTTGCTCGTCTACCAGGGCATTCAGAGTAGAGGCATCACCTACCGGGAAGACAAGGAAGTTTCCTTCATCATCGTATGGTCTCCCCAAAGGACTCATCTTATTGGCTTGGTTTAGAGGATCACGTCTAATGTCCTGGTCACGCTGAGTGTACATTAGGTTGGTACTTACCTTCAAGTTATCCAAAACCTTATAGCTGATGTTCATACGTCCACTATAGCGCTTCAACCTATCCATTTTCAGCAATCCTTTTTCATCAAAGTACTCAGTAGACAGATAATAAGTAAGCTTATCTGTTCCCCCGGAAAGGCCCAATTGGTAGTTTTGCTGGCTTCCATTACCCAGCAATTCATCAGCCCAATTGGTCCATATACCATTTCTAAAGTTCTCAAACTGAGCGGGCGGCAAGATTTTTTCATCATCTGCCGGACTTTTCCACTCCCCTACTGTTCTACGCGCTTCTCTTCTTAGCTGCACCCACTCAGGGCCTGTCATCATATCAGGATATCCGTTGACACTCTGGATACCATAATAAGAGTTGAAGGATAATTTTGCCTTACCGACTGCACCACCTTTGGTAGTGATCAAGATCACCCCGTTGGCTCCTAATGAACCATAAATGGCAGTAGAAGCCGCATCTTTCAACACCTCCATAGAGGCAATGTCATTGGGGTTTACATCCAACGCACCATCATACCGAATCCCGTCTACAATGATCAAAGGACGGTTGCTGGCGTTCACAGATCTGTTTCCCCGCACACTTAGGTTCACCCCTGCACCTGCTCGACCACTTGAAGTTGTTAAATCAAGGCCAGGGACCTTGCCTTGCATTACCGCAAGAGCATTTGTTACAGGAATAGCGGTTAAATCTTCTCCTCTCACTGAGGCAACGGAACCAGTCAAATCTGATTTTTTCACGGTACCATAGCCAATCACCACTACCTCGTCAAAGGTTTTGGAGTCTGAAACTAACTTAACGTTCACGGTAGTTCTGCCATTGAGAGGAACCTCCTGGGTTACGAACCCTACATAAGAAAGAACCAGAGTTCCGGTTTCTGAAGGAACATTCAAAGAAAAGCTTCCATCTGTGTCTGTAGCAGTGGCCGAAGAAGTGCCTTTCAATAGAACTGTAACGCCAATCAAGGCCTCTCCTTTTTCATCTACCACTTTTCCAGTTACCGTTCTTCCCTGGGCTGCCGCGCCCAAAATGGTGAGAACCACCAACGGAATTACTAATAAAAATCTAATCCTTTTAAGTAAAGTACTTCTCATAGGTGAAATGATTTAAGGTGATAAAATGAACAGTGTATAGGTTAGGTATTCGGTTAGTATTGTTAAGCGGCAAGTAACACTTGCACACCAAGGCTACTATTGTTAAAATCCAAAAAGAGCAATCGATTGCACTAATCTTCTTATGATTTTGCTTTTGCCGATGTATAACAGGATTGTTTTCAGGTATATTTTAGAGGTTTCTTAAGAAAGGGGATTCCCTAGTTCTTGCCGGAGAAACCCTTTGAAGCAGGTAAGCAGGTTCCTTTCCAACTTCTATGAAATGAAGGATTTTACCGATGCTGCAAATAACAGGAGAATAGCGGCAGTCTAATGTTTCAGTCCTTTTATTTAATAAAAAACCTTTAATTTTATTAAGAAAACCTAGTAAAGAATTAAACCCTAAGGTGAGAAGAAGGAAGAGCAAAACTAAAAATACCATATGGAGGAATGTGATGTATAGTAATAAAATCTATTAAAACATCTAAAACTTCTGCTACTTGAAGGAATAACCCTGGGAAGGTCCGGGTACTTGAAGGAGTGTATTTCAAAAAACTCCTATACTTCCACTTTCCCCCACCTTTCTACAAGTCCTGCCTGCCCTTATTAAGACAATCGATTGCACAAACCTTCTAAAAAAAATAGGTCCTTCACAACCCACCTCATTTCGTTTTTTCCTTATAAAGGAAAGTTAATTGTATTTTCCTCAAATCACAAGCAATCTTCTGCCAAATTTTTGATATTTTCTAAAAACCCTCTTTTTTGATTCATTTAGTAAGTACCTGCCACCTGGCATTAACCTATCATGAAGTATGCTTTGATACCTTATTTGAAAAATAGTTCTTGTCACCTCTTGTGGAAGCACTTTCAGTGATAAGTCTTTCGTCTTCTGACAAAAGACAAAAAGAAAAGCGTTTCACCTCTGTATTCAGAAAAACAGAGGTGAAACGCTTTTAACATTTTAGGAGCCTACCCAGGCTTATTAAAAGGAGGCTATTTTAAATTTTTCATTCCCTCAAATACCAATCTGGCAACTTCCTTGGCACCGGCGGGTTGGAAATGCGTATTGTCCTTCTGCCCTTCGGGGTAGTTTTTGTATTGGCCTGCCGGAAGATTCATAAAGTAATTAGCAGTTACGTATTCTTGCCCTTTTGCGGAAAATGAATCAATGGACAGTTGCTGCAAATCAATCAAAGGCACATTCAATTCCTTGGCCACGTCTTTCACCGCCTGTGGGTACTCGCCGTGTACGTTGCCAATCTTGCCGTCTTTCCAGGGATAGTTGCGGGCTACCGGAGTTAACAAGATGGGGTAGGCACCTTTCTCGCGGGTCTGATTGATATACAGGCGAAGAAATTCTTTGTAGCCTTGAATGGTCACGAACCGTTCAGGCTTGTCTACCGCGGCATCATTGTGCCCGAACTGAATCATGACCACATCATTCTTTTTAAGGTCTTTGTACACCTGCGCCCAACGGCCTTCCTCAAAGAAAGTACGCGTGCTGCGTCCACCCCGGGCCTTATCCAGCAGAATAACGCTGTCGGCTTTAATCAGATGCTTTACTTTGTTTAGGCTGTCTTTTGCTAAAAACGGCTTAAAAACCTGTCCCCACCCCATGATCGGGTAACGCTTGTTTAGGTAATCTTCGCCATCATAGTCAGAGTAATCTGCCACAGTAGAATCTCCAATGAGGTACACTCTTACAATCTTCTTTTTGAAAGGTGCAAAAGACATCACTGCTAGGCTGCAAACCAAGAAGAGTGCGGCTAGTACCTTTTTATTCAAAATATTGAAATCAACAATCATAAGTATTCACAAAAAAAAGAGAGCCTGTTTTAGGCCCTCTTTTTAGATTATTGCATAGAAACAGCCGCTTTCCCTAAATCTTTCCCTTTGGAGATTTGGGTGGTCGCACTTGAAAAGTCTTTGTTGTTAAGCTTCACATTCTTGGTTAAAGGTCCCATTACTTTCACCGCAGGTTCCTTGGTCTGGTTGAAAGACAACCCCTGCACGTTGATGTCCTTGCTGTTATAGATGGTGAGGGCCGGGCCTTTTTCGGTGATTACCTTCACGTTCTTCAGCACAATGCCTGATGCATCTACCGCCGATATACCTTTTCTGGCTTTCAGGAAAGCATTTTCAAGGCTAACGTTTTGCAGGTTCATTTCAGGAAGTCCTTGTAAGGCAACTGCCTCATCAGCGCCAGAAACGGTAATGTTGCGCATCCAGATGTTTTTGAACGAAGGCGTTTCCTCCGTAACTGGTACCAGTTTTTCTACCCGGGCTTCGGTGCTGGCTTTCTGGTCTTCTTCCAATACCGGCGAGTTACCGCCGTAAAACAAGTTGAAGCTGATAGCTTGGGTAGGAATGTTGATCATGTCAATGTTGGAGATCCAGATGTTCTCTACTACACCGCCTCTGCCGCGGGTACTTTTGAAACGCAACCCAATGTCAGTACCCATGAAAGTACAGTTAGACACGTGCACGTTTTTTACCCCACCAGACATCTCACTGCCCACCACAAAACCGCCGTGGCCGTGGTACACCACATTGTTTTTCACGATCACGTTTTCAGTAGGTACGCCTCTGTCACGACCGTCTTTGTCTTTGCCTGATTTAAAGCAGATGGCATCATCGCCTACGTCAAAGGTGTTGTTGTACACCAGCGCGTTTTTGCACGACTCCAGGTCCAGACCATCGCCATTCTGCGAGTACCAAGGGTTACGCACGTTCAGGTTTCTCAAGATAATGTCCTGGCACATAAGCGGGTGCAAGTTCCAGGCCGGTGAGTTCTGGAAGGTAGGCCCGTCCAACAGCACGGTTTTGCAGTTTACCAGACTCAACAATACCGGACGCAGGTAATCTTTCACCGCTTCAAACTCTGCTTTGGTTTTGAAGTTAGGCACGTTAAAATTATCCTTGGCATCTGCTTTCCGGGAGATTGCTGTAGGATACCACGTTTTACCATCTTCGCTCAATACTCCGGTTTTAGTCAGGGTTTTCCACTGGGCATCGGTCATCTTACTTTTCTTCACCGGGCGCCATGCATCACCGTTTCCGTCAAAAGTACCATCACCAGTGATCGCGATGTTCTCCAGGTTATTTCCTGAAATAGGCGATTGGCACCGCCAGGTGTTCAACCCTTCAAAACTGGTTTGAACCAAAGGATAATCATCAAAGTCACGGCTAAAAATTACCATAGAACCAGCCTCCGCGTGCAGGTCAATGTTGCTCTTCATTACAATTGGTCCAGTCAACCACAGTCCGCGCGGGATCACCACGCGTCCACCGCCTTTCGCTGACACATCGGCAATAGCCTGTTCAAAGGCCTGGGTGTTTTTAGTGATGCCATCGCCTACGGCGCCATATTTAGTGATGCTCACGCTATAGTTGGGAAACTTGGTTTCCTTCACCTTGGGCATGTCAAACTCAATGCCATCATAAATAGTAGCGTCAACACTGGCATTGGAAACATTTACCCCAGCCGTGGTGGCATTGGTGGAAGACGTACTGGCTGCCGGCGCAGAAGTTTCGCGCTGGCACGAGAACTGGAATGCACTTACTAGTCCCAACGTCAACAGGAACTTGCTGGAAATTACCTTTTTCATGCTCATATCTTTACTATTTAAATTCTTTTTCTCTGCCTCAAGTCACACGATCCTGAAGCTTTATTCCTCTATTCTTGTTTATGTTAGTTAGGACCTGCTTTCTCTAAAACAGCCCCTAAACGCTGGAACGGCTACTTAGAGAACCTAAACCAGTCGTAATCGGCGAAGCCGGAGTCATTGGTTTTGTCATCTCTGAGGGCAAACAAACCCACTTTGGCGCCTATCCATTTGCCGACTGTGGCGGTAAATGGCGTGCCTGCGTTCTTGAAGTTCTGCCCGTCTTCTGAGTAGCTGAACTGGCACTTGGCCCCCGGGCTTACCTGTACTCGGAACTGCACTTCGTTTCCGGTGAGTTTTCCCAAAACTTGCTCTTTTTCAGACGTGCCTTTGTCGGCTTTCTGAGCGGTATTGTAGGTAAGGTACAGGCCGTCTTTCTTGCTGAGTACAGATACAAAGCCATAATCCAGACCCATCACTACCAAGCCCGTGCGCTCATTTTCCAGCTTAGGGTTGGGAGTGAACTTGAGTTTGGTGGTGACGGTGAAGGTCTCGCCGGGGAATTTCTGGAGCAGCAGGTTGGGCACATCCCACAGGTTTTTGCCGCCCTCTGGCATCTGATCGGTGAAAAGGCGCAGGTGGCCTTTGTTGGAGGCGAAGGCCCAGGTGGCTTTGGGGTTGGCGTGCCACTGCCACTGCAAGCCTAATGTGTGGTTGTTAAACTCATCAGACTCGGCGGGCGTCATGACGGGGTAGGTTTTGCCCACGTTCGGCTTTTTGTAGGTGAGCACCGGCTGGCCTTTGCCGTCCCCGTCTTTGTCTTCGCCAATCACGGGCCAGTCATTCACCCACTTCATGGGCTGCAGGTGCACCACGCGGCCGTATGCCTCCTTGTCCTGAAAATGGAAAAACCAGTCTTCACCTGATTTGGTGTCTACCCAAGCGCCTTGGTGCGGACCATTTATAGGCGTCTGGCCCTGGTCCATAACTATTTTCTCTTCGTAAGGGCCATACACGTTTTTAGAGCGCAGCACCAGTTGCCAACCTGTAGACACGCCACCGGCCGGGGCAAAGATGTAATAGTAGCCGTTGCGCTTGTAGAACTTCGGCCCCTCCACGGTGGGGTGTGCATCATGGCCGTCAAATACCATCACGCCCTCATCCAGGACCTTGGTGCCCTCGGGGTTCATGCGGTTTACGGTAAGCATGCTTTTAATGCCTGCCCGGCTTCCGGCCCAACCGTGCACCAGGTAGGTATTGCCGTCCTCGTCCCACAGCGGGCAGGAGTCAATCAGGCCTTTGCCCTCCATCACCAGTACCGGCGCATCCCAGCGGCCCGCCGGGTTATTGGTTTTCACCATGTAAATCCCAAAGTCCGGGTCTCCCCAATAGATGTAGAACTCGCCCTTGTGATGCCGGATAGCAGGCGCCCACACGCCATTGCCGTGCTGCGGTTTGGCGAAATGATCATAAGGCGGCAGCCGATCTAAGGCATACCCGATGATTTTCCAATTGATCATGTCTTTGGAGTGCAGAATCTGCAAACCCGGAATAGAACTAAAGCTGGAGGAGGTCATGTAGAAGTCATCGCCTACGCGCACCACATCGGGATCAGAGTAGTCGGCATCCAGGACCGGATTTTGGAAGGTACCGTCTCCTTTATCAGAGACCCACACGTTTGACACTTCATTGGAAGAAACAGCGGGGGAAGAAGAAACCGTAGGCGACGACTTTTCCGTCTGGCAGGCCATCAGGAAAAGAAACCCAGCGGTATAATATCTGATTTTCATATTCAATGGTAATGTTAAATCGGTGGCCCTGTACAATTCTGGTTCCGGGCCTCTCCCCTTGCCTCAATTTGTCTTACCTGTCCTCTCCTATCTCTTCTGGTGACTTCAGATAAACCCTCTCGCTGCTTTCAGGGTGATTTCTGGAAAACAGAGGCAAAACAAAATTAACTTATTTGCCGGCCTGAACCGCTGGTTTTACCGCCAGCGGATTCCAGTCTCCGAACACCTTCTCTAAAGAGTAGTCTTTGACCTGCTCGGCAGTGAGTTGTTTAGACCATTTCACGCGGTCTTTTGTAGAAGCGCCAGGTCCGGTGGAGTTGTATTCGGCGTACAGCACTTGTTTCTCGGCCTCCGGTTTGTTCCAGTTGTGCCAGCCCTCAGGCTTGATGTGCTTGCCCATGTACGTGTTGATGAACACCGTCTTGGCGAAAGGTCTCCACGGCCGGCCCAGGTAATATGACTTCTCCGGGGCATCGCCGGTGAGCCGGCAGTTCAGGAACACAAACCCGTAAGGAGCGCCTTCAATAGTTGAAGCAGCAGTAATGAAACTGCCGCCTTTCTTAGCGAAGATCTCGCAGTTCTCAAACACGGCTGTGGACCACCCGAAGATGAAATCGGTGGTGCCTTCTATGTAGCAGTTTCTATAGTACTGGCGGCTTTTCTCACCGTGCGGGTACAAAGTATCCTGGAAACCCAGGAAACGGCAGTTCTGGAACATGACCTTGTCTCCGTCAATGCGTACGGCCACTGCCTGCCCTACTGGGCCGGACGAGTTCTCAAACGTGATGTTCTCGGCGGTGAAATCATCGCCGAAGACATAGAAGCTGGTAGACCCGGTGGTGCCCATCTCCTCGCCAAAGCGGTTCTTCTTGGCCGCGTAATCATCAAAGGTGAGGATGGTTTTCCTCACGTCCTCGCCAATCATTTTTACTGCCGTTTTGGTGGCCGGCAAAGTGAGTTTCTCTTTGTAGGTGCCGTTCTTGATGAAGATGGTGGTGGTGTTCTTCCGGAAATCAGGCACCGCATTGATGGCTTCCTGTACCGTTTTGAAGTTTCCGCTCCCGTCTTTGGCCACTACAAAATCATATTTCTGTGCCTGCACCAGTAAAGCTCCGAAAAGCAAGGCCAGCACCAGAAAAGGCTTCTTGAACGTCATGCCTATCCTTATTTAGAAGCCGATTTAGAAGCCGCAGCTTTGCCCATTTCCTCAAACTCCAACGCGGCCATGATGAACGGCGACACGGCTTTGGGGTCATTGTCGCGCTTCTCCTCGTTGATATAGTATTCATAGGTACCATCGCGGTACGGCGTACCGCCCAGTCCTGCCACCGCGCAAACCTGTGTAATGCTGATGGTTCCGTCTGAATTTTTCTTGATGAGGTTTTCCAGGATGCCATTGTAGCCGCGACGCGCGTTGTCCATGTACTTCTGGTCTATGTAGCCTTTCTTAGCCGCTTTTACTAAAAAATAAGTGAACATGCTGGAGGCCGATCCCTCGCGGTAATTGCCTTCTCTGCCACCCTGGTCCACTACCTGCCACCATAAACCGGTTTTAGGATCTTGGTATTGGGCAATGGAGCCCGCCATTTTCTGAGTGATTTTCAGAATGTCTTCTCTTTCCGGGTGGTTCTCAGGAATAAAGTCTAAGACATCAACCAAAGCCATGGCGTACCAACCCATGGCGCGTCCCCAAACATTTGGCGACAATCCGGTTTTAGGATCAGCCCATTTCTGCTCGCGTTTTTCGTCCCAACCATGATAGAAGAGGTTTTTCTCTTTTACGTAGGTGTACTTGTCTACCAGTTTGATCTGCTTGGCTACTTCACTGAATAACTGCGGCTCATTGAAATTAGCACCGTATTGCGCCAGGAACGGGGAGGCCATGTACAAACCATCCAGCCACATTTGGTGCGGATAAATTTTCTTGTGCCAGAAACCGCCTTCAGACGTTCTGGGGTGCGTGCGCATTTGGTCGCGCAACTCGTCAATGGCAATTCTGTATTCTCGCTGACCGGTTTCTTTGTAGAGCGCAATCAGGAATTTACCCGGGTTTACGCGGTCAATGTTGTAGTCAGACTTTTTGTAGGTTTTAATGGTGCCGTCCTCCGTAATCATGGTATCAGCGAAGGCTTTGATGTAGTTGAAGTACTTACGGTCACCGGTCTTTTTCCAGACTCTTTCCAGAGCACTTGCGAAAAGCCCTTGGGTGTAATCCCACTTAGGCTCGGGGCGGAAATCAATCATCCAGCCTTGCGGGCTACGCTTCATCTCAGAATCGGCCATCCACACAGAATAGGGTTTTCCTGAAGGAGACACGGCACTAGTCCCGGAAGAGGAAGAAGAAGTTGACTTGCTTGAGCTACACGCCAGAGTAAACAGGGCGAGCGCGAAAAAGGCAATTTGGCTGAATTTCATATGGCTTTGAGTCTAGTTCTTGATAAGCGAATGAGGGAATTCTTTTAATCTACTTTGAGGCCGAAGCCTTACTTGCTGGGGTTCCATTTGTCCTGACCGGCCAGCACCAGTTCTGGTTTGTATTTTTTGGCTTCTTTCCTGGAAAGCTGCTTAGACCAGCCCACCCGTTTATCCGGAGCGGCTCCTGGTCCTTTGGATTTGTACTCGGCGTACAAAGTGGTTTTCTCGGCATCGGGCTTATTCCAGTTGTGCCAGCCCTCCGGGCGGATGTGCGCCCCAAGTTCCGTGTTCAGGAAAACTGTTTGGGCATAAGGCCTCCACGGTCTGCCCAAATACACTTTAGTTGCCTCAGGAGCGGCGGTGGTTATTTTGCAGTTCAGGAACACAAACCCATAGGGTTGGTTTTGCGGGGTTGAGGCGGCCGTGATGTAGGAGTTCTTCTTACAATGAATGGTACAATCCTCAAACACCACCGTGGCTGGGCCAAAAATGAAGTCTGTAGTACCTTCAATGTAGCAGTCTTTGTAATATTGGCGGCTGTTATCAACCCCGGCATAAATGGTATCCTGGTCACCCAGAATACGGCAGTTCCGGAACACGCAGCGGTCGGCCTCTACGTGCAGCGCCACCGCCTGCCCTACCGGACCGGCATCGTTCTGGAAGGTGAGGTTCTCGGCTTTGAATTCATTTCCCTGCACCAGCACGGTGTAAGACGTGAAGGTGTTGATGTTGCCCTTGCCTGAGTAGTCGTTCCAGACGATAATGGTTTTGTCTCTGTCTTCGCCAATGAAGGAGAGGTTGGTCTTCCAAGAGGAAATCACCAGCTTCTCGCGGTACGTGCCGTTCTTGATATGAATCTCAATGCGCTCATTGGGGAAGGCCGGAATAGCATCTACCGCAGACTGGATGGATGTATGGTCCCCGCTCCCATCCTGCGCCACCACCAGCTTTCTCTGCTGGGCATGCGCCAGAATGCCAACGAACATCAGAAACAAAAAAGGCATCCACTTTTTCATTGGGGTACTATTTCACAAGGCTGTTTAAATACACCTCCACATTAGAATATTGCTTGTCAAGGGTGAAAGCGGCGGCATCACTGGCGCTGGCTGGGTTCAGCTTTTGGGCTACCTCCCACGCATCTGGCATGCCGTCCTGGTCTTTGTCAGCCGGGGCGGCGGCAGATTTCAACACGGGGTAACCTCCCGCTTCTTCCGGGGTGTCAATGATCCCGTTCTTCTTTTTCCCATTGGTTGACTTGCCTGTTCTTACCTCCTGCACTACGCGGGCATCAACGGCATCCCGCTTTAAACTGGCTCCGGCACTGTTTAACACGGCTTCAAAAGCAGCTTGCGGCTCCTGCACGTTGATAGAGGCAACCTCATACGGTGTAGCGGCCTTTAAGACGGTAAGCGAATCCTTTTGATCAGGCTGCACACCACCTGCCCAGTTGTCTTTTGTGATAGCCGGAAAACCATCTACATAATTACCTGCCACATAAAACTTCCCGAACGGGGCGGATGGGTTTACGATACGGTCCTTTTTAGAAGGAGTAGTCGCCGGGCCGGCTTTGTAGTAATTGTTGACCATGTTGTAGCGGCCTTTCTCGCCGCCATAGGTATTGTTCTGGCCCCAGTTGTAGACCACATTATTGGTAAAATCTACCAATTCATCTGGGGAGTTAGGTGTGGTGCTTGACCCGCTGAACCGGGGCATTCTGCTGTTGTGGCTGGCCAGTAAGTTGTGGTGGAAAGAAGCCCCCATTCCTCCCCAGATGCCGCCATATCCATGGTCACCTTTTGCGTGCACAGAGGCATTCAGGCTTTCAGAGATGATGCTCCACTGCAGGGTAAAATTCTTATTGCGGTAAAACGACGCGCTTTCATCCGTAGCCCAGCTCATGGAGCAATGGTCTATGATGATGTTGCTGTTCCCCTTGTTGGCTCCAAACGCATCGGCTTGTTGGCCTGCCTTATTTCCAAGCCTGAACCGGAGATACCGTACAATCACGTTATCTGCTTTGATACTCACCTGATAGTTTTTCAAACAAATTCCGTCACCTGGCGCAGATTGTCCGGCAATGGTAAGGTCACCGTTGTTGATGTCCAGCGGAGACACCAGTTCTATATTTCCAGAAACCGCAAACACAATAATACGTGGACCTTTCTTCCGGATGGCTTCCCGTAAACTGCCGGGACCTTCGTCATTCAAATTGGTCACAACTACTACCTGACCTCCCCGACCACCAGTGGTAAATTTCCCGAAGCCTTCAGCCCCTGGAAAAGCAAGCACGTTAGATTGCTCCTGTCTCTCCTGTCCAGCATTAGTTGAAACCGAACCTGCTGTGGAGGCGGTTGGTGCCGGGGCCTGCATGGTCGGCGGGGTTGGAGTAGCCGGAGTAGTGGCTACTTTCTGGGCACAACCTGAAAACGCCGCCAACTGAATCACTAATCCGAGGGAGGTACTTGTAAAGATGTTATTTCTGATTTTCATGTACTTCTAATTAACGCTTATCCCCTCTGCCAACCTCTTCTTGAATGTATTTTTACCTGTATGGAGATACCGCTATTGGTATAGCATTCTCTGTTTGAGGCTGTTTTGGTAAACAAAGGCTGAAAGAACTTCAGGCCCTTGGTTGTTCTCCCGTTTTGATGCTGTATTACAGAAATGGCCATTAAACCTTTTCTTTTCACAACACAGTAGCAATTATCCTGCCTTTCCTTATTTAGAGACTTTTACTTTCACTGGGTTTGCTAGTTCTTCAGCAGTTCTGGAGATGTATTCACGAAACTGTTCCTCGGTTTTAATTCCGTTTGGCTCCAGTTCCCAGGCTGCCAGAAAGTAGTATTGGGCCCGGCCATTGGTTGGTTTTAACTGCACCACGTGGCTCAATGGATCATCAGAGAAAGTGATGAAATCTTCTGGGTTGAACAGCACGGCAATGCCAATATTGTCAGGAGGCGTGTTCAACGTTTGAGGGCCGTAGGTGTACATGTAGCCATAGCGCTTTCCCGTCTCCCCTTTGTCACTTACCAATTTAGTGGTTTTATCTTTGATAAGACCCGTTGCTATGTTTTGCGGCTGGCCACCGTCCAGCCTGATCTGGTGGTTTGTCATTCTGGTACCAGCATGGATGCTTAGTTGGGAATGCACGTTCAATTTGTGCCCGGCCACTTGCCAGCCATAGTAGTCGGTCAGGATAGAGGAATAAACTGGGCCGTTTTGAGGGATTTTGCTGTACGTGCTGTCTGTTTTTTCTACGCGTACCACTTTGCCGTTGTCATACATAGCCAGGGTACCTACCCCTAAGGCTTTTCCTACTTTCAGCACATCCATGCCCCAGGGCTGCTGGTTGTGATAAGAGTCGTATCCGTCTAAGCCAACGTTCTGCAGCACCATTTCCGGGGTCTTTTTCCCGAACACGTCTATGGCATTGCGCCAGTCCAGGTAAAAGCGGTACCCCACTTTGTCTGATTCCCACCCTGGCCCCTCATAACGGAGAAAGTAAGAATGGTCTGTTAGTTCAGTTGGTACGCGCAAAGAATCTATGTTCTGGAAATCATCGCCAATGTATTTGCGGTTCTCCCACCGGCCACCCACTTTTTTGGATAGCTCGGCTTGGGTACGTTTTGGGTAGGTAGTGGGGGAAGCTCCTACCTCTAGTGGCCGGATGGTTAATTTTCTGGTTTCCCCTGCTTTCATCAGGTCCAGGACAAACACCACTCCGCGGTTCTCGGCGTCTTTGCTATTGTATTGGCTTGGAATCTCCTGGGTTCCGTCCATCACAACTAGTCTTTGCCTGCTAGCCGATGAAAGTTGTTTTGGAAGGTCTTCCTCTTTGACCAGTACTAGTACACTTTCCCGCTCTCGCTTCAAAGGATTAGAAACTTCTACAGTAAATGCATCAGGCGCTTTGGAGGTACCGGTTTGTGATGAGGCACAACCAAGAGGGGCAAGAAGAAGCAAACTCAACGCTCCATGAATCCAGGTGGGGTACTTTCTAATCATAGTTGCAGAGGTAAGTCTTGTAAGGAAACTGCCTGGAGCAAGCTAGCTACAGACAGAATGAAGAGGGAATGGAAGCAGCGGCAAAGGGAAATTGTTTCTGCCAGATTTGCTGTGTCTGATTTAAAGAACTATTCTTTTATTCTGTTATGAGGCTAATTTGACGAAAAAGGGGGAAAACACTTTATTACCTAGATAATAAAAGCAGATAGGTACAAACTAGTAAGTTGTACCTATCTGGCTGATTTCTGTATTATCTCCAGCGTGGGTCACCAGCAGTAGCTTTCCCCGCAAAGTTGGCGTCTTTAAACCGGAAATTTCCATTTTTAGGATCTTGCCACAGTTCAAGAGAAGTACCGTTGTAGGAAGTGAGGTCAGGAGTTGGATTACCGGTTTCCACATGGTCTGAGGTAGCATAGGTTCCAACTACCTGCACCAAAGTGGATGCATTGGCTCTCACACCTCTTATAGTTAGATTGCCTGATTTACCTATTCCCAAAATTGAATTTCTGATGGTGATACCACCTGATACATTGTTAGCACTAGAGGTACTATAATCCACCAGGTAAGCACCACTAGTTGGAGCCTCATTAATAGTCAGATTCTCTAATAGAACAGTAGTTGAGTTGTTTCTGCTCGTTACTATTCTTTCTGCTTTGAAGATAGTAGAATTCTTGATAGCAATATTCTGCACCTGGCTGGTTGCCACGTCTACGTTTATCACTCCGTAGCTACCAATACTGTCAATCACACTATTATTTACAGTAAAGTTTGTAATGGTAGTTGGTGAGGACTGCAATCTTACTATACCTCTGAATTTGCTTGCCTGCACATTATCAAAAACCATGTTTCCGATGGTAGAGGCATTACTAATGTTGAAGACATATTTAGAAGTAGCATTATCACTACTCATGTTAACATCTCTGAAAACAATCTGATCAATATTACTACCAGCCACCACATTGAAGTTGCTAGTCAGGTAAATGGCTGCCAGGTTTGGCTCTGTTAAATCAGTACCACTGGTAATGGTAACAGATTTGCTTAGGTTAGTGGTGCTTGAGATAGTATAGGTTTGTCCTCTTTTCAGGATAATTGTACTTCCGGTAGGAACCTGAGTAATGGTATCCTGTAAAACAGAAGGTCTACCAACAATTCCTCTCAAGTCAATGATGTTCCCAGAAAGAGGTTCTTTTGTCTGAAAGGTAGTTACACCAAAGCTCTTATTGCCTGCAAAAATTTCTGCAGTATAATTTGTGCCTGCAACCAGACCATCAACAATCACAAACCCAGCAGTGAGATGACTTTGAGTGATTGAAACTTCCCTTGAAGTTCCACCGGCCGGTGTTACAACAACTTTAGACACTCCAGGTCTGGAGTTAAACCGCAGTCTCACAGATCTATCTGTGATATCTTGGGTACTAACAGGTGTATTCACAAAAATCTGTACCCCTCTGATGGTAAAGCCATTGCTGACCAACCACCTAGACTCTGGAACATTTCCCCTAGCATTCGTTTTAATACGGGCAAAAAATTTCTGCCTTACTGGTATATTATCATCTGTGATAACGATAGAAGTAGTGTCAGTAGTCCCGGTATAGATAACCGGCGTCTGAAACAATGTATCTGCCGCAACCTCTACAGTGTAGGTAATATTTCCCGCGACATTCAGCGCTTCCCGCCAGGATAATCTCACCTGAGATTCTCCACTGGTAGAAGTGATAGTACCTGTGGGCATGAACATGCGGGAAAGCTGGCTCTGCTCCTCCTCGTCGTCTGGGTTACAAGACGCCAAACTACCCATCAGCAACAGTAATGCTGGCACAAACCAGATAGCTATCTTTGAACTAAACTTTTTCATATCAGTTTCTTTTCTTGAGTTCTTAATTAGACAGTTCTATTAATAACCGTAGTCTTGGGTTAACCTATAGTTCTGGGCAATGATACCATTAAAAATAGGGAGCAACTCAGATTGGTTCTTTTTAAACTGGCTGGCAAAACCTCTGGTAGGTCCTGTGATATGTGCTTCCGTTACAGCTATTCTCCAGCTCACTCTTGTGTAACCATCAGGAGCTACGGTAGTAGTGGAAGGCGTATACATGACTTTATTCACGTTACCACCTAATAAATCAAAGCTTAGCATTTCCTGACGGGCTGTAACATTTCGACCTAACAAAGGTGTTGGTCTGAAGAAAACGTACTGAGGTACATTCGCATAACGACCAGTACCTGTCATCATGGCACGTAAATCAGCTCTTACCTGCAGGATTCTCGTTTCCAATAAATTCCAACGGATCAAATCATATTTGCGGAAACCTTCACCGCCAAATTCTAGGTAACGCTCGTTGACAATTGCCTTGAAGAACTCATCTTTAGAAGATGGAGTAGCAGGCATTCTTGTTTCCCACTCATCAAAAAAAGCTCTTTTTCTAACTTCTTCTAAAGCAGCCTTCGCTTCAGGTGTAGGACCATTTAACTCGTTTTCAGCTTCAGCAAACATTAAAAGGATATCTGCATATCTGATAAGCGGCCAGTTGATTCCAAGGGTTTGGTTTGTACCAGCCACGTTCGTCCAATACTTTCTGAACTTCCCGTCTCTTATTAAAAGAGGAGTCGTCAGTAATTTATTATCATTATTCGCTTTGGTATCTACCTGAAAATAGGCAAGCGTTACATCCCTTCTTGAGTCACCAATAGAATCAAATGCATAGAAGTAGGTGGGTACCGCCTCTACTAAGCCATTGGCGCGACCATAGGTACTTGCTTCGGCAATTCTAGGTCCGTTCCCGAAACCTAATTTGGTGTCGGTTCTGGCATTCCCCCCAAAGGCTCCCACTTGCCATACATGCTCATTGGCAACATCTGTTACCCCGGCCCCATGTAAGCTTTTGAACACATTATCAAAGCTTGGGTTAAGGCCATGTTGTCTGCTTTGAATTACATCACGAGTTTCATCTCTGGCAATCTGATAGAATTCTTTGTAATTAGATCTACGTTCTACTACTTTGCTATCTCTTCTTAAGGCATACCCGCCTCTAGCCAAAGCTATTCTGGCACGCAGTCCTTTTACTGCTCCCTTTGTCACCCTGGTAGTTGGTGAACCAGACTCTGATCTCCAAGGAACCAATTCAGATGCCTGCTTTAAATCGGCCAATAAACGATCATAAATTTCATCCTGATTTGTTTTAGGCAAGTATAGATCAGGCATGTCAGCAGATGGCTCAAAGTGCGCAGGCACATCTCCCCAGTTTCTGATCAGTTCATGATAGTATTGCGCTCTAAGCGTAAGCGCCTCTCCCAAGAACCGACGCATGGTGGCTTGTTCAGCAGCCGTTCCACTGGTATAAAGCGGTGATAGAGGAATGTATTTGATACATATGTTTGCTCGTTCAATACCAATGTATAATTGATTAAACGGACCTTGTAACTCTGTATAACCCGGGCTAACCCCGAAATGGGCAATACCTCCTCTTTGAATGGGATCATGATCACCACTCATTCTAAAATCATCTGATCCATTAGGTAATAAATGGGAAAGACGGCTTCCGTATCCATTGTCACCAGGCAACATGTTGTATACTCCGGTGATGGCAGACTCAGTATATCCTATGCTATTAAATATGGCATTCTGAGAAAGGGTGGATGGGTTTTCTACCTCCAAGTAGTTTTCGCAGGAACTTATAGTCACCAGACCACCAAATGCAAGTGGAATGATAAAGCTTTTTATTATATTTTTTTTCATCGCTGCTTTGTTCAAAAATTACAATGTCACGTTTATACCACCCAAAATGTATCTGCTGCGTGGATAAGCCGCGTAGTCAACACCCGGAGTAAGTGGAGAGTTTCTTCTGGTGTTTGCCTCTGGATCATAACCTGTGTATTTTGTAAAGGTGTGCAGGTTATTCACAGTGGCGTACACTCTTAATTTGGAGATTACTCTGGTTCTTTTGATAATAGCCTCTGGAATGCTGTACCCTAAGGTTAGGTTGCTGATTCTTAAGAAAGAGCCGTCTTCAATTGCAAAGGAGTGCAGGAAGTAGTTACCTAAAGAGGGTCTCCAGTATTTCGCGTTTGCATTCAAGGCTTTCAGTTGCTCAGGATCAGATACTCTCTGACCGTTCTCATCATACAGCTTAAAGCGGTCATTCATAAGAGCCAACATGTTGTTGTCTCTGGTGGTGTACTGGGTTGTAAACTCCATCTTGTTCGCGTTATACACTTTGTTCCCGTAAGAAAACACCATGAATACACTCAAGTCAAAGCCTTTGTAAGAAAACTGCTGATTGAAGCCACCTGTGAATTTAGGTTGAGCGTTACCAATGACGGTGCGGTCTTCCGTAGAGATCAAAGAACTGTTGTTGTCAGAAAGATCTTTCAATTTAAGATCACCCGGTTGCGGCTGTCTGTTACCAAGGGCAACACTTGAGCTATTGGCGATACCTTCTTTCAACACATAAGTCCAGGTATTGGTAGCAGTATTGAAAGTGGCATTAAAATCATCAACCGTATAGTAGCCATCTGTTACATAGCCGAAGAACTGACCAATAGGCTGACCTACTTCAACTTTGAAATCTTCTAAGGAGTTAACCCAACCCGACTGAACCAAATAAGATTGCTTTGCCTGTCCAGATGGATCCAAACCTAGGCTCACTATTTTGTTGCGGTTCCTCGCGATGTTGAAATTAGCATTCCATCTAAAGTCACCTTTATCTACTACTACCGCACCCAACTGAAGTTCAATCCCTTTGTTTTCGGTTTCTCCAATGTTCTGAAGCTGCCCAGGATAACCGCTGTGTGACGGAATTTGAGCAAATAAAAGTAGATCTTTCGTTCTGTTTTGGTAGGCGTCAATAGAACCTGTTAAACGGTTCTGGAAGAAAGCAAAGTCAACACCTAAGTTCTTGGAGAGGGTAGACTCCCAAACCAGATTAGCATTTGCCAAGCTAGGGGCTACATAACCCGGAGTGATGGCCTCATTGAAAGCATACCCGTCATTGGTCGTAGCCATATACATGGTTCTGAATAAGTCAACCCCAATACGGTTATTTCCCACACTACCAACACTCAAGCGCACTTTCAAATCGCTTAGCCAGTTTTGAGCAGACTCCATGAAAGACTCATCTGCTACACGCCACATTAAAGACGCAGAAGGGAAGGTACCATAACGATTTCCGTCGGCAAACAAGGAAGACCCGTCGCGTCTTAAGTTAAAATTCGCGAAATATTTGCCTTTGTAGTTATAACCTACTCTTCCAAAGAAAGAAAGAAGTCTAGTACTAGACTCAGAGGTCGTTGGGTTATCCTGGATCAATCCAGCAGGCGCAGTAGCTTTTTGGACACCGGCAAAAGCCTGTTCTGGCGTGATGTCAACCGGCAAATATCTGGTGCGTATCCCTCTGCCTTTGCTGTTCCACTCCACCAGTTCATGTCCTAATAAGAAGTCCAGATTATGATCTTCTGCAATCTTTCTCTTGTAAGTTAAGGTGTTGGAATTAGTTAAGGAGAAAGCCTCTCCTCCTGTCATATCAACTACTGGCTGATCATTATTTTGTCTAGCCAGTGCTGTTACAGTACCACTAAAATCATTCGTTTTCCTATCTAAGGCATTTACCCCTATTACAGATCTGAAGGTTAAATTTTTGATGATGTCATAACTAAACCAACCGTTCACAATAATGTCATTACGGTAGTCACGTCTGATTTCATTGTTTGCCAACAGCACAGGGCTTGTTAACTGAGTGCTGCTTGCATACTCCACGTCAAATTCATCCGCTTGGCTTTCAAAACCTGGCGCTATAAATGGTCTGAAACGCACGGCATTTCTTAACCGGTTATTGGCCTGTGAACCAGTGCTTGATGTACCAACCCCATCAATCCGTTGACGGCTATAACGGGTTGTTAACCCAACCTTAAACCTATCTGTCACCTTATGGTCAAACTTAAAGGAAGCCAAAGTTCTCTCATATCCTGAGTTAATCATGATTCCCTCTTCGGCGGCATGATTCAGGGTAAAATTGAATGAGGTCTCTTTGGAACCACCAGTAACCCCTAATACGTGGGTCTGACTGAAGGCATCTCTACCGAAAACCCTATCCTGCCAATCAGTCATGGGCATAGATTTATAGATTTCTAGATCTTCAAATCTGCCATACCGGTCTCTGAAAGAAGTGCGGCTTTCATCGTTCGCATTGGTAAACAAATTATAAGATTCGTACTGATACATGGCGTAATCGTAGGGGTTCATCACCTCTAGCTTGTTCACAATCTTTCTTACCCCGGCAAATCCTGTATAAGTAACTTGCGTCTTTTGCTCTCTACCCCCTTTTGTAGTAATGATCACCACCCCGTTTGCGCCTCTGGCCCCATAGATAGAAGTAGAAGCAGCATCTTTCAACACGTCAACAGACTCAATTTCTTGCGGAGAGATAATAGACAAGGCATTCTCCATCTGAATACCATCTACTATATATAAAGGAGAATTATCCTGTGTAAGCGACCCACCACCACGAACTCTCACCTGGATATCAGCTCCAGGTCGGCCTTCAGTTGAAGTTACCTGAACCCCGGCCAATCTACCTGCCAGCGCCTCTGCGGCTGTACTAACCGGAATATCCTGAATATCTTTAGCTGTTACAGAGGCCACAGAACCAGTTAGTTCTTTTCTGGTCACAGTACCGTAACCTACCACCACCACTTCATCAATTGCCTTAGAGTCTGACACCATGGCTAAATTGATGTTGGTTCTTCCATTGATAGGCACTTCCTGAGAAACGAAACCTATGTAAGAAAACACCAAAGTGCCGGTTCCGTTGGGCACCGCCAGGGAGTAATTCCCTTCAACGTCAGTGGCATTGGCAGTGGTAGTACCTTTTAGTAGTACAGTTACACCTGGCAGGCCTTCCTTCTTATCATCAGTTACTTTCCCCGTGATAGTAACAGTCTGAGCAAAGGCACCCACTACCGATGTAAAGAAAAAAGTCAGTACCAGCAGGTACCTGCTCTTCTTAAGTAATGCTTGTTGCATAGGTAACAATTGAGTTTTTGATAAATTGATAGGAACACGAAGCTAACGGCTACTTGGACATAATCTGCGCAACCGATTGCATATTTACTATTAATTAAAATCAAACACAAAAAATACTATCCTTTTTTTGACAGTTTTTCAAAGAACACTCCTGAATCCATCTGTGATTAACAATTTTTTATTTAGTTAACAAAGCAGGCAATAAGACTTAATGCAACTTGTGCAATATTTTTTTTCACTTACATAGCCTAACAGATTGATAAATTTGTAATTTGCGCAAACGATTACACCATTCACCCCTATTCTATGAGCATACACCATACAACACGGCATGCCATCCACCCCTCAGATTTTAAGGGCTATGACACCACAAAAGTGCGTCAGGAATTCTTGATTGAGAACCTCTTCCAGGAAGATTCTATCCAAATGACTTACACCTTGTATGACCGGTTGATAGTAGGTGGAGTGCACCCAGTAAAAGGTCCTGTACGCCTGGATACATTCCCTACCCTGCGCTCAGAGAATTTCTTAGACAGACGGGAGATTGGCATTATCAACGTTTCCTCTGACAGCACTATTACAGTAGACGGTGAGGAAATTTCACTAAAGAACAAAGAGGCTTTATACATAGGTAAAGGCGTAAAGGAGGTTCTCTTCCACCCTGCCCCTAACGGTGCCGACACCCGGTTCTATTTCAACTCTGCTCCGGCCCACCACACATACCCTACCAAGAAGGTTCAGCTAAGCGAAGCCGAGACGGTAGAATTAGGCACCCCGGAAACGGCAAATGCCAGAACCATCAGAAAAGTATTGATCAACTCAGTGGTAGAAACCTGCCAGTTGCAGATGGGTGTAACCGAATTGAAAACCGGTAGCGTCTGGAACACCATGCCAGCCCACACCCACGACCGCCGTATGGAGGCTTACTTCTATTTTGAGGTACCCCAGGACCAGACGGTGTGCCACTTTCTGGGCGAGCCGCAGGAAACTCGCCATATCTGGGTGCAGAACCAGCAGGCAGTCCTTTCCCCACCCTGGTCCATTCACTCTGGTGCCGGAACTTCTAACTATACCTTCATTTGGGGCATGGCCGGTGAGAACCTGGATTACAATGACATGGACAAAGTAGCCACCACTGATCTTAAATAGCCCTATGACACATCTATTTGACTTAACCGGAAAAGTAGCTTTGGTCACCGGAGCCACGCATGGATTGGGAATGGCTATGGCAACCGCTTTAGGTAAGGCTGGTGCTACATTGGTAGTAAACGGCAATACTCCAGAGAAAATGGAGAAAGCACTGGAGACCTACCGCCAGGAAGGGCTAGACGTAAAAGGCTACCTGTTTGACGTCACAAACGAAGAATTAGCTAAAGAAAACATTGCGCGCATAGAGCAGGAAGTAGGCCCCATTGCCATCTTGGTCAACAACGCGGGTATGATCAAGCGCATCCCGGCATTAGAAATGGAAGTGGCGGACTTCCGGAAGGTGTTGGACGTGGACCTTACCGGTCCTTTCATCATGTCAAAGCAAGTAGGCAAGTACATGGTAGAACGCCGGGCAGGTAAAATCATCAACATCTGCTCTATGATGAGCGAACTGGGCCGCGACACCGTGAGCGCCTACGCCGCCGCTAAAGGCGGTCTGAAAATGCTCACTAAAAACCTGGCCACCGAATGGGCACGGTACAATGTGCAGGTAAACGGTATAGGACCAGGTTATTTTGCCACCGAGCAGACTGCCCCCATCAGAGTAGACGGCCATCCTTTCAATGAATTTATCATTCACCGTACCCCGGCCGGGCGCTGGGGAGATCCTGAAGATCTGGCCGGAACCACTGTGTTTCTCTCCAGCAAAGCCAGCGACTTTGTAAACGGGCAAATCATATACGTAGACGGCGGCATTCTGGCCACTATTGGAAAACCCAGCAACGAACAATAGAGGCGAGAATCAACTGGAAGAAACAAGATAAAAGAGGGCAGCTACATGGCGAACAACAATATGGCGGGTAAACCAAAGGTGACCATTCACCACATTGCGGAGAAACTCAATATCACGGCATCCACTGTATCCAGGGCGTTGAATGACAACCCCAGGATCAGTGAGATCACCAAAAAAGCAGTTTTGAAGGCAGCCAAGCAGCTGAACTATCAGCCTAATAATATTGCGGCTGCGCTAAGAAATGGCAAAAGCCACATCATTGGCATTATTGTGCCTACGGCTGACCGTGCCTTCTTTGCCTCTGTGGTGCGTGGAATTGAGGAGATCGCGAACAAGCTGAACTACAAGGTCATCATCTGCCAGTCATATGACAACTATGAGAAAGAGGTGCAAACCATTGATGCACTGCTCAGCGCCCGTGTAGACGGAATCATCGCCTCTGTTGGCAAGAATACCGATAACTTTGACCACTACAAACGCCCGCAGGAAAAAGGGATTCCGCTGGTCTTGTTTGACCGTACTACCGATGCCTTAGAGGTAAGCCAGGTAGTTATTGACGATTACCTGGGCGCCTACAAGGTTGTGGAGCACCTCATTCAGCAAGGTTGCCGGCGTATTGCTCACTTCACCAGTCCCAAAAAGGTAAGCGTTTTCAAGGAACGTCTGCGTGGGTACACCGATGCTCTTCGCGACTTTGGGCTTCCTTTTGAAGAGGAACTGGTAATCAAGAGCAACCTGCAACTGGAAGACGGACGGGCTAGCATGGAAAAACTGCTGGAGTTGGAACTAAAGCCAGACGCGGTGTTCTCAGCCTCTGACTACGGTGCCATGGGAGCCATGCAAGTACTGAAAGAACGGAAAATCCAGATACCGCAGGAGATTGCGCTGGCAGGTTTCGGGAACGAACCGTTTACCTCCTTCTCAGACCCCACCCTCACCACCGTGGACCAGTTCAGTTTAACCATGGGCCGCATCACCGCCGAACTTTTCTTTGAGCATTTCAAGTCCGGTGACAAAAAATTGGTTCCGCAGAAAACGGTTCTAAAACCAGAACTCATCGTCAGGGGCTCAACCCTCCGGCAGCCCAAATAAATTAAAAATCATCCTCTGTTTTTTGCCTTATAATATAAAAACATTACTTAAACAATAAGATTTACTCCATGCAACCACTCAACCGAAATACCGCCCAGATCTCGCAAAGCAGACCCACCAAAGTAATACAGTTTGGCGAAGGAAACTTCCTGCGGGGCTTCGTGGATTGGATGATTGATCTCCTAAACGAAAAAACCGACTTTAACGGGAACGTGGAAATCATTCAGCCGCTGGACAAGGGCATCTACCAGTTGTTAAATCAGCAGGACGGCCTGTACCATGTGGTACTGGAAGGTATTCAGGAAGGCCAGACGGTGCAGGAAAAACGGTTGATTACCTGCGTAAACAACTCCCATAGCCCTTACGCTGACTATGAGCAGTACCTGCAATTGGGAGAAAACCCAGACCTGGAGTTTGTCATCTCCAACACCACAGAGGCTGGTATCGCGTTTGATCCCGCCGATGCTTCTTTTGAGACCACGCCCAACTCTTTCCCCGGAAAATTAACGGCCTTGCTGTATCGTCGTTTTACGCATTTCAACGGCGCCCAGGACAAAGCTTTGACTATTATCCCGTGTGAACTGATTGATAAAAATGGCGAGAACCTGCGCACTACTGTGCTGCAGTTTGCAGAGCACTGGAATTTAACGGCCGATTTCACCAACTGGATCCAAAACGACACCATCTTCTGCAACACCTTGGTAGACCGCATTGTACCGGGCTTCCCGAAGGATACGATCAAAGAAATTCAGCAGGAACTGGGCTTTGAAGACACCCTGGTAGTAAAGGCTGAGCCGTTCCACTTATGGGTGATTGAAGCACCAGAATCAGTGGCTAAGGCCTTACCAACCGAGCAAGCTGGTTTGCAGGTGAAGTTTGTAGACGACCTGACCCCTTACAGAACCCGTAAAGTGCGCATCCTGAACGGCGCCCACACTGCATTGGTACCAGTAGCCTACCTGCAAGGCTTGCGCACCGTGCGTGAATCAGTAGATGACGAAACCGCAGGTACCTTCATCAAGGAAGCCATTTTTGAGGAAATCATCCCAACCCTTGATCTTTCTGCAGAAGAACTAAACCAGTTCGCGAAGGATGTGATTGAGCGTTTCCAGAACCCGTTTATCCACCACGAACTGCTTTCCATTTCCCTGAACTCCGTGTCTAAATACAAGGTGCGGGTATTGCCTTCAGTGCTGGAGTACCACAAACGTAAAGGCCAGTTGCCACAGCGTTTACTCCGCTCTCTTGCTGCTTTAATCCTGTTCTACAAAGGAGAGTACAACGGCGAGCAGATTCCATTGAATGACACGCCAGAAGTACTGGACTTCTTCAAAGCAGCTTGGCAAAAAGGATCTGCCAAGGAAACCGTACAGGCAGTGTTGTCCAACCAGGATTTCTGGGGAACCGACCTCACGCAAGTAGAAGGTTTACAGGCACTGGTAACCAAAGAACTGGAAGCCTTTCAAAGCCAGGAGCAGCTTAAAACAGCCTAAAGGCGATTAAATCTGGCTCATTCATGTCAGAAACAGCTGGCCTAAGGTTGCGCCTATCTGTTTTTGACCTATTTTCACCAAATCACCTTGAAAAGCAAGGGCGTTAATCTTTGAACACCCTCGCTTTTCTTTTCACCAACATAAAATCACGCCAAGTACATGTCATTTTTAGACGATAACTTCTTACTCCAGACCAAGACGGCCCAGACGTTGTATCATGAGCATGCCAAACACATGCCCATCATTGACTACCACTGCCACCTGAACCCGGAGGACATAGCTAACGATAGAACTTTCAAGAACCTGACCCAAATCTGGCTGGAGGGCGACCATTACAAGTGGCGTGCCATGCGGACCAACGGCATTCCAGAGCGGTTCTGCACCGGCGATGCCGACGACTACGAGAAGTTTGAGAAGTGGGCCCAGACCGTTCCTTACACCATGCGGAATCCTTTGTACCATTGGACCCACATGGAGCTGAAAAGACCGTTCGGGATTGAGAAGGTTCTGAACCCGGAGAGCGCCCGTGAAATCTATGACGCCGCTACCGCCATGCTGCAAACGCCTGAGTTCAGCGTGCGCGGCATCCTGAAGAAGATGAACGTGGTGACCATCTGCACCACCGATGACCCAATTGATAGCCTGGAGCACCACCAGAAGATTGCCGCTGATGACTTCGGCATCAAAGTGCTGCCAACCTTCCGTCCAGATAAGGCCATGGCCATTGAGGACGCGGGATATTTAACGTACCTGCAGAAACTGGAAGCCGCCTCTGGCGTTTCCATCGGAAGTTACCAGAACCTGTTAGAGGCGCTTCAGCAAAGCCACGACTTCTTCCACGCCCAGGGCGGACGCTTGTCTGACCACGGTTTGGAAACCATCTACACCGAAGAATACACCGACCAGGAGATTGCCCAGATTTTTGAGAAAGCACTGCAGAAACAGGCGCTGACGCAAGACGAGGTACTGAAATTCAAATCAGCCATGCTGATTGAGTTGGCGTTGATGGACCACGCCAAAGGCTGGACCCAACAGTTCCACTTAGGTGCGCTCCGCAACAATAACACCCGCATGATGCGTGAACTAGGCGCTGATACCGGGTTTGACTCCATTGGTGATTTTGACGTAGCCCGTCCGCTGTCCCGCTTCATGGATAAGCTGGACAACTCCAACCAACTGGCCAAAACTATACTGTACAACCTGAACCCGAGCCAGAATGAGCTGTACGCTACTATGATTGGGAATTTCAACGACGGTAGTACGCCGGGTAAAATCCAGTACGGATCGGCCTGGTGGTTCCTGGATCAGAAACAAGGTATGGAAGAGCAAATGAACGCACTTTCCAACATGGGCTTACTGAGCCGCTTCGTAGGGATGTTGACCGACTCCCGCAGCTTCCTCTCCTACCCGCGCCATGAGTATTTCAGAAGAATTCTGTGCAATATGCTGGGCAATGACGTGGAGAACGGCGAACTGCCAGCTTCTGAAATGGCTTGGTTAGGCCAAATGGTGGAGAACATCTGCTACAATAACGCTAAAAACTACTTCAACTTCTAAGCCATGGCTGCAGGGAAAGTCTTATCGTTTGGAGAACTGCTCCTGAGAATCTGCCCCGATGGCGACGGCCAGTGGCTCGGCGAAAACAAGCTGCCGTTCTTCGTAGGCGGTGCTGAACTGAACGTGGCCACAGCCCTCGCGCTTTGGGGCGTTCCCTCGGCGTACCTGACGGCGCTGCCTGAGAACTTCATCTCAGAGCAGTTGATAGGTTACATGCAGGACCGGCAGATCGACACCAGCCCGGTAGTGATGCAGGGCGAACGCGTGGGGCTTTACTACCTTCCTAAGGGAAAAGACCTCAAAAACGCCGGTGTCATCTATGACCGCGCAGGTTCGGCGTACGCCGATCTGACGCCCGGCACCATCAACTGGGATGCCGTTTTTGAAGGCGTGAGCTGGTTCCATTTCAGTGCCATCTGCCCCGCTATCAACCAGAACGTGGCCGATGTTTGTGAAGAAGCCCTGAAAGCGGCCTCAGAGCGGAACATCTTCATTTCCCTGGATTTGAACTACCGCGCCAAGCTGTGGAAGTACGGCAAAGATCCGGTAGAGGTGATGCCAGCGTTGGCTACTTATTGTGACCTGATCATGGGCAATGTATGGGCCGCTAACAAGATGTTGGGCATGCCGCTGCAGGAAGAACTTGTAGCTGATATTGAGAAAGAAAAGCTGTTACAGCATGCCACGCTCACCTCAGAAGCCATCCTGAAAGAATTCCCTAAATGTAAAATAGTAGCCAACACCTTCCGTTTTGATCATGGAACAAAAGGCATCCGCTATTTTACCACCTTGTACACGCAAGGCGAACTGCATGTTTCCCAAGAATATGTGGTAGACCAGATCCTGGACAAAGTAGGCAGCGGCGACTGCTTCATGGGTGGGTTGATTTACGGGTTCTACCACCAGCGGTCTCCTAAGGAAACGCTGGAGTTTGCCACCGCGGCAGCCTTCAAGAAATTATTCATTGAGAGCGACGCAACCACCACCACGGTAGCCGAGATTGAAGAAACTATTAGAGAATATGCCAACTAAAGATACTGCCCTTCAGGCGATTGTTAACCAAGCCCTTCTGCCTTTGTTTTTCTATGAAAGCCCCGAAGTGAGCTTGGAGATCATCAAAACCCTGTACAAGGCAGGCGTGAGAACGTTGGAGTACACCAACCGCGGAGCTGCTGCGTTAGAAAACTTTACGTTTCTGAAAAATGAGCTTAAATCGTACGAAGACCTGCACTTGGGCATAGGCACCATCAAGACCGTACAACAGGCCAACGACTTCCTGAAAGCCGGCGCTGACTACGTGGTGGCTCCTATTGTAGACGCACAAGTAGGTAATCTGGTGCACGAAGCAGGTTTGCTTTGGATCCCGGGCTGCTTCACCCCTACCGAGATCCACGTAGCCCAACAGGCGAAGGCAGCGCTTATCAAGCTCTTCCCAGCAAATATCTTGGGGCCGGCTTTCCTTTCTTCTATCAAAGAATTGTTCCCTGGTCAGTTATTCATTCCAACCGGGGGCGTGGAAATGGAAGAAGAAAACATTAGAACCTGGTTTAAGGCGGGTGTTTGTGCGGTGGGCATGGGCAGCAAGCTCATCAGCAAAGACATTCTTTCTGGCCAGCAATATGACCAGTTACATGACATAACGCAGCAAGCCTTGAGCTTGGTAAAGGTAAGCCGCTCTTAGATCAAACCTCTTAGAAACTAACAAACAAACTCCACTATGCAACAAACCACACAAACGGCCATTGTTCAGGAAAAGATTGGGGGATACAGGTGGACCATCTGTGCCCTCCTGTTTTTCGCCACCACGGTCAACTACCTTGACCGGCAGGTACTCAGTCTGCTGCAGCCACTGCTAGCGGAGAAATTCGGATGGTCTAACACAGATTACGCCAACATTGCGGCGGTATTCCAGTTCACCTACGCCATTTCCATGCTGTTCGCAGGCCGGATCATTGACAAACTAGGCACCAAAACAGGGTATGCCTGGGCCTTGATCATCTGGTCATTAGCAGCTATCCTGCACGCGTACGCCGAGCCCCTGGGCAGAGCCGTAAGTCCGATATTCACTACCATTGGGTTTACCGGCCTCTCCGTATCCGTGCTGGGTTTCATGGTAGCCAGGGCTTTCCTGGGTTTTGGGGAATCTGGTAACTTTCCGGCGGCTATCAAGGCCACGGCAGAATACTTCCCTAAGAAAGAGCGCTCGCTGGCCACCGGTATCTTCAACTCCGGTTCTAACGTAGGAGCTATCCTTGCCCCCTTAACTGTTCCCTGGATTGCCTCGCACTTAGGTTGGGAATACACCTTCTTTATTATTGGGGCCGTTGGGTTCCTGTGGCTGTTCTTCTGGTTTATTTTCTATGAAACGCCTGAAAAACAGAAAAGAATGTCGGCCCCTGAGAGAGCCTACATCACCAGTGACAGCGAACCGGTTCTGGAGCAAGACGCCCCTGCTGCAGCGGAGAAAGTTTCCTGGTTCAGCCTGCTTAAATTCAAGCAAACCTGGGCCTTCGTTTTCGGGAAGTTCATGACCGATGGGGTATGGTGGTTTTTCCTTTTCTGGTTACCTGCTTACCTGAAAGCACAGTACGGCCTCACTGGTACAGAAGTAATGCTTCCTTTAAGTGTGCTGTATAGCATGACCATGGTGGGTAGTATCTTCGGGGGTTGGTTCCCCATGTATTTCATCAAGAAAGGCTACAATCCATACGAAGGACGGATGCGTGCCATGTTTGTGATTGCGCTTTTCCCTTTGGTCGTGTTGGCGGCACAGCCTTTAGGTGATATCAGTTTCTGGTTCCCGGTAATCCTGATCGGGGTTGGCGCCTCTGCGCACCAGGCCTGGAGCGCGAACATCTTCACCACTGTGTCAGACATGTTCCCGAAGAAAACCGTTGCCTCAGTGACGGGTATTGGAGGAATGGCCGGCGGTATTGGCGGCGTGGTCGTGACCAAAGTAGGTGGTTACCTGTTTGACCATTATGACAAACTGGGCCACATAGAGACGGGCTACACAATCATGTTCGCATTCTGTGCTGTAGCCTATATGACAGCCTGGCTTGTGATGAAGTCTTTAGTTCCTAAAATGAAGCCCGTGAACCTATAACGGGAGCTGAAAGGCGCCTCGTCTGTAAGGTGAACCAATTCAAACCTTACTTTTATAATCAACCTCCTGAATAAGCCTTTGGAATTATACTCTGAAGGCTTATTCTTTTATAAAGCTTCCCCTGCTGCTATTCTTTTGCAGTTCTTCTTCTTGTTTCTAATGTCATTTCAGAAAATCAGCCCCTGAACGTTGTCCTATGCACTCGAAATCCATTTTCAGGTTTACCTTCCTGTTTGTTTTCAGCACGATTTCAGGTTTTGCACAACAGAAAGCTCCGCTCACCCTGTGGTACGACAAACCTGCGGCCAACTGGAACGAAGCCCTACCTTTGGGCAACGGGCGCATAGGAGCTATGGTGTTTGGGGGGCCCGGCAAAGAGAAGCTGCAGCTGAACGAGGAAACTGTCTGGGCAGGGGAACCAGGAAATAACCTAAATCCGGGGCTGTACCCGGCTCTAACTGAGATTCGCTCCCTGATCTTTGCCGGAAAGCACAAGGAAGCCCAAGCCCTGGCTTTGGAGAAAATCCCGCGGGCAGTACCCGCAGACAACAACTATGGCATGCCGTACCAACCCGTGGGTAACCTGTTCCTTTCATTCCCCGGCCATGAGAACGCCACCGCTTACAGACGGGACCTGGACATCAGCCAGGCGGTAGCCACTGTTTCCTATAAAGTAGAAGATGTGACCTATAAGCGGGAGATGTTTTCCTCTTTTCCGGATGAGGTCATCATCATCCGACTCACCACTAGTAAACCACGCAGCCTTACCTTCACGGTTGGGGCTGACAGGCCGCACAAAAGCTACTCAGTGCGTACGCAGGGAGAACAGCTGCTGCTCTCCGGGGTTTCTGGGGACGTGGACAACAAAAAAGGCAAGGTGCGGTTCCAAGCTAGGGTTCAGCCCAAGGTAAAAGGCGGAAAATTCACAACCACAGCCAACTCGCTCCAGATTACGGGCGCTGACGAAGTGCTCCTTTACGTCTCCATGGGCACCAACTTCAGGAACTACAAAGATCTTTCCGGCGACGAGGAGGCCAAGGCTTCAGGGTTCCTAGCCAAAGCTGTTAAAAAGGACTATGGCAAAGCCAAGGCAGCGCATACGAAAAATTACCAGAACTATTTTAACCGGGTATCACTGGACCTGGGCATTACTGAGGCAATCACAAAACCTACCAACCTGCGCCTGGCCGAGTTCAGCAAAGGCAATGACCCAGCTTTGGTATCGCTTTACTTCCAATTCGGGCGGTACTTGCTTATCTCCAGCTCGCAGCCCGGCACTCAGCCGGCCAACCTGCAGGGCATCTGGAACGACAAGGTCTACCCGCCCTGGGACAGCAAGTACACCGTGAATATCAACACCGAGATGAACTACTGGCCCGCCGAGGTCACCAACCTACCAGAGATGCACGAGCCACTCTTCCAGATGGTGAAGGAACTGGCCGAAACCGGAAAAGAGAGCGCCTCCAAAATGTACGGCGCCCGCGGCTGGACCATGCACCACAACACCGACTTATGGCGCATTACCGGTCCGGTAGACGGGGCTTTTTATGGTTTATGGCCCATGGGTGGTGCCTGGCTCACGCAGCACCTCTGGCAGCATTACCTCTATACCGGCGACAAAAAATTCCTGAGGCAGGTGTACCCTATCCTCAAAGAAGCAGCTACTTTCTACGCAGATGTACTGCAGGAAGAGCCTACGCACAAATGGTTGGTAGTGACGCCTTCCATGTCTCCCGAGAACTCGCACCAGAGCGGCGTCTCCATTGCGGCCGGCACCACCATGGACAACCAATTGGTGTTCGATGTCTTTTCAAACGTTATTGATGCCGCTGCGGCCCTGGACATGGACCAGGCCTTTTCCGATACGCTGCAGCGGATGCGGAACCGGCTGCCACCGATGCAGATCGGTCAGCACGGGCAGCTGCAAGAGTGGCTGCAGGACTGGGACAAACCAACCGACAAGCACCGCCACGTCTCGCACCTGTATGGCCTGTTCCCCAGCAACCAGGTGTCGCCCTATACGCACCCGCAGCTGTTTGAGGCCGCCAAAACCTCGTTGGTGTACCGCGGCGACAAATCAACGGGTTGGTCCATGGGCTGGAAAGTGAACCTGTGGGCCAGGCTGCTGGATGGTAATCGAGCCTACAAATTGATAGAAGACCAGCTGACCCCTGCCGGCGCAGAGGAGTCTGGTCAGAGCGGAGGCACTTACCCCAACCTGTTTGACGCGCACCCACCCTTCCAGATAGACGGGAACTTCGGCTGTACCTCCGGCATCGCCGAGATGCTTCTGCAGAGCCATGACGGTACGCTGCACCTGCTGCCTGCTCTGCCAGACAAATGGCAGACCGGTGAGGTAAAAGGCTTGGTGGCCAGAGGCGGTTACGTGGTAGACATGCGTTGGGAGAACGGGAAGGTGAAAGCCCTTACCCTCCACTCAAAACTGGGTGGAAATTGCCGCATCAGGGTGGCCAACAGACTGGAGTTGAATGGAAAGCGTAACCTGAAAACAGCCGAAGGAACCAACCCAAACACCTTCTACCAGCTAGCTGCTATCAAAACTCCCCTGGTTTCTCCCAATGCAAATCTGAAGACGGTTAATATTCCAACAACCAACCTCCTTGATCTGAAAACCGAGAAAGGGAAAACCTACGAGCTCATCGGGTTGTAAGTACTTCAGGTAGGAATTTCCGATAAACTCAATGCTTCCATTGGAGTGTTTCCCTTTTTATTTCGGCCTTTGTTTTCAAAAATCAATGTAGAAACGAGTTTTCAGTTTTTAGCTAAAGAATATCATTCTACTTAATTTTTTGATACTTGATTATATAATATAGTTTTTCACTACAGAAACATTAACAAATACCTCAATACCATTTATATTTGTTAATCATCAATTCCTTTGGAGTAGAAAAAAGACCAGCATTATCAGCAATCGAAATTCCAACTTTAGACATTGACGCCAGGTAAACAGACGTAATCAGGTTTACCTATTCAAGAATCTATGATAGTCACGCCATGAGCTTTAGTACTCAACCTATCTTAGAGAATGACCTAGTACTTCTCTATCCGCTGCAAGAAGATGATTTTGAAGAAGTATATGCGGTAGCATCTGACCCCAGCATCTGGGAACAGCACCCCAATAAAGACCGGTGGAAGAAAGATGTTTTCCGGACGTTTTTTGAAGGAGCCCTTCAAAGCAAAGGCGCTTTTAAAATCATTGACAAATCAACGGGCAAAGTTGCTGGCAGTACCCGCATCTATGATTACCGGGAACAGGACAGCAGCGTATTCATAGGCTATACTTTCTTTGGTACAACTTACTGGGGCAAAGGCTTTAATCCCGGGGTGAAAACCTTATTGCTGGATTATCTTCTTGGGTTTGTGTCTCGGGTATACTTCCACATTGGAGCTGGTAATATCCGATCCCAAATAGCCATATGCCGATTGGGCGCCAAGAAAATTGGGGAACAGGAAGTAGCTTATTTTGGAGAGCCCCCCAAACTGAACTATACCTATTGCATTGAAAAGGAAGAATGGCTCGCAAAAAAGAAGGCAATTGCCTGAGGTAAATCTGAAACACTGCCACCGTTTACCAGCCTGCTTCCCTAAAAGCTCTTTTTTATAATTAATTAATAAAAATAGAGGTAACTCTAGCAAAACCTCACAAATTGCCTACCTATGGATGGTTCTTCTACCAGTGCCCTGCAAAACTACGACAAACACGTAGGGCTTAAATTTCAGCTATATAACAGTCTTTTCACCTCCTTGCCCTTCCACAGAGTAGAGAAAACCGGGGTATTACTGTCTATTTTCCTGCTGCACTGTGAAGAAGGCTTTGCAAAAGAGCAGAGCCCCGATGAGATTATCAGCACGTTCTTCAATCAGTATACCCCCTACCGAACCGAGCAGGAGCAGCTTGATCTGCTTTTCAGGTTTGTGCAGTACGCTGAGCGGCAGGTAGTGCTTTTTGATGCGCTGGAAGATGCCTCTTTCCGGGAGACGCATGATATGGCCGGGGCAGGTACCCTCAAGCACCTGCAGGCCGAAGTGGAGCAAACTCAAACACAGGCACAGTTACAGGAGAAACTTAAGGATTTTTCAGTACGCCTGGTGCTTACCGCCCACCCTACCCAGTTTTACCCCAGTGAGGTATTAGGTATCATCAATGATTTATCAAAAGCGTTGCTGAACGACAACACGGCGCAGGTAAACAGCTACCTTCGGCAGTTAGGCAAAACCCCGTTCTTCAAAAACGAGAAGCCCTCTCCGTATGACGAGGCCGTGAGTTTGATCTGGTACCTGGAAAACGTCTTCTACCAGGCCGCCGGACAAATCATGTCTCACCTTAAAAGCCAGTTCCCGGAGGCCGTTTCAGAAGAAAACCCTTTGATCAGGTTAGGCTTCTGGCCTGGAGGCGATCGGGATGGTAATCCGTTCGTAACTGCTTCCATTACCCTGCGGGTAGCGGAGGCTCTGAGGGGAGCCATCATTAAATCGTATTACCAGGATGTACGCCGGTTAAAGCGTCGTCTTACGTTCAAGGGGATCTTGAATGAACTGATCTCGTTGGAGGAGAAGCTGTACAATAACCTCTTCTTGCCCGGTTACAAAGCAGATATCACCAAAGAAGCCATTCTGGCTCCGCTGCTTAGAATCAAAGATATTTTGATCCGTGAGCATAATTCCCTTTTCCTTCCCCTGGCCGAAAACCTGATCAGAAAGGTAGAGCTGTTCGGACTATTTTTCGCGTCTCTGGATGTGCGCCAGGACAGTTCCGCGCATACCGAAGCCTTGGAAGCCATTGCTGCTACCAGCGGTGCCTTACCAGAAAACTACTCCCAACTTTCTGCCAAGGAAAAAATATCAGCCTTGCTGAACGCCAACACCACCGTAGCGGCAGAGTCACTGGAGAATGAACTGCACCGTGATACCCTGGAGTCTATGCAGGCCATGAAAACCATTCAGGAAATTAACGGTTCCGAGGGTTGTCACCGTTACATCATCAGTCATAGCACCAGTGCCCTGGATGTGATGGAGGTGTATGGCTTATTCATGCTCAGCGGCTGGAAACCCGAAGAACTTTCCGTGGACATTGTGCCTCTTTTTGAGACTATTGACGACTTGAAAAACGCACATGACGTGATGGAGGCGTTGTACAACTCAGAGGTGTACCGCCAACATCTGCACCGCCGCGGAAATATCCAGAGCATTATGCTGGGCTTCTCAGATGGTACCAAAGACGGGGGTTATCTCATGTCTAACTGGAGCATATACAAAGCCAAGGAAGAACTGAGCAGGTTGGCCCAGCAGTACGATTTGCAGGTGGTGTTCTTTGACGGCCGGGGCGGACCTCCTGCCCGAGGGGGCGGAAGAACGCACCAGTTCTATGCTTCCATGGGCCCTACCATTGCCAGCAAGGAAATCCAGTTGACCATTCAGGGGCAGACCATCAGTTCCAACTTCGGGACCATTGATGCGGCGCAGTACAACATGGAACAGCTCATGCATGCCGGTATCAGAAACACTTTGTTCTCTTCTAAAGAGACCACCTTTACGGACCAGGAAGAAGACCTCATGCAGCGGTTGGCCGAGGAAAGTTATGTGGCGTACAACACCCTTAAGAACAACCCTTATTTCCTGGAGTACCTGAATTACGCCAGCCCTTTGCGGTATTACGCCGAGGCTAACATTGGAAGCCGCCCGTCTAAACGGAAGCCGGGCAAACTGAACCTGAACGATTTGCGAGCGGTGCCTTACGTTGGTTCCTGGAGCCAGTTAAAGCAGAACCTGCCGGGTTACTACGGAGTGGGCGCCGCTATGGAAAGAATGGAAGCCGAAGGCCAATGGGAGGCCATTGAACACCTTTACTCCCGCTCCCTTTTCTTCCGTACATTACTAGGCAACTGCGAGATGGCCATGACGAAGTGCTTTTTCCCGCTTACGGCCTTTTTGTCAAAACACCCTCATTACGGCGAGCTCTGGAACAACATCCATGAGGAGTTTGAGCGCACCAAAAAGTATGTGCTCCGCCTCACCAAAAACGCGCACCTCATGGAAGACAAACCAGTGAATCTGCTTTCCATCCAGATGCGCCAACGCATAGAAATGCCTTTGCTTACCATCCAACAATTTGCCCTCACCAAAATCAGGGAGATGGAGGAACAGGAAAACAACACCCCAGGCAAAAGTAAGTTTGAGAAACTGGTCATGCGTTGCTCCTTCGGGATCATCAACGCAGAACGGAACTCGGCTTAGCCGGTCATTAGAAAAACAGGAGAGGCCATTTCATTAGTGAAATGGCCTCTCCTGTTTTAGGGTAAATTTTCGAAAACACGGCTAAAGGAATGGGATGAAAATGTTATCCTTAAGATTACATAGGTTTATTTCTCAGCCCATTTTTGAATGATTTGGTAGATCAGGGAAGCTGCTAATTTAGAAGTCTGGTTATCTATATCATAGGCAGGATTCAGCTCCACAACATCTACCGTCAGAAGTTTACCTGAACTAATGATTTCCCTCAGAAGGAGCACCACTACCTGCGGGGTGAGCCCCAAAGCGGTGGGCGCACTTACCCCCGGTGCATAGGCGGCGGCAAACACATCCAAATCAATGCTGAGGTAGACCTTGTCCACTGCGGAGATGAACGTCTGTAGTTTGTCTTGAATCTCAGTGTTCATTCCGGTGTGAAGGTCATCGGCTAAGACATAGTGCACCTTACGTTCAGCGGCAGACTGGAAAAGCTTGCGGGTATTTCCTGCTTCCTGTATGCCCACGCAGAGGTAATGAAACTCCAACCCATCGGCTTCCAGGTCATCTGCTATTTGCAGAAAGGGTGTCCCTGAACTGGAATGCTGGGAATAACTTCGTAGGTCAAAATGGGCATCAAGGTTGATAATACCCAGCTTCTCGCCTACCTGTAGTCCTTTCCTGATGCCTAGAAAATGCCCGTAAGCGGTTTCATGCCCTCCTCCCAAAACGAGGGGTTTGTACCCTTTCCTGAGCAGCATCTCCACTTTTTTACCAAGTTGTGCCTGCGCCTCCTCTAACCGGTGATTGGCACAAATGACATCGCCACCGCCAAACAGCCGGATACCCTCCGGTAAATGATCTGCAAACGAGGCCATGGCCCGCCTGATCGCGTCCGGCCCACCCGCTGCTCCTACCCTACCCTGGTTTCGCCACACGCCTTCATCAGAACTGAACCCCAGGAACACGAAACTTCCGTGCCCATCTTCCACTTCGCGGGAAAGATCTACCAACTCCACCACCTGGTGCCACCGCAGCCCCAGCTCTCCATCCTGCGGGTCCATTCGCCCTTTCCAGGTTGTTTTATCTGATGGTTTGTACATTGCCTTTGCTTTACAAGGTTGTTTAGGGTTCCAAATTATTCCTTATTTTACATCAATAAAAGCTGCTATCAAACACTACATCTACTAAACCCTACTTCATGTCCTTATTTTACTCCCTGCTACAAACCGCGAAAGAAGAAGAAAAACCCGTTGCCTTAAGAGCCAATTCACCTGATGGCCCCAAACTGTACCTGGGGTACTTACTTGATCATAATGAGGAAACCATAAGCCTTAAGTCTCTCTCCCAACAGGGTTTGCCCAACGGCATTGTGATCATCAGAACCACAGATCTGTTTGGAGTTGATTTTGATGATATTTTCCTGCGCCGCCTGGAGGTCAAAGAAGCCAGCCTCAGAAAACTCTACGCTGATACTGCCGTACCTGCCATTTTCCATATCGGGAACTGCAGCATAGAAGAGATTTTGCAGCAGGCCAAAAAAGAAGGAAATATCATTTTCCTGAACCTGTACCAAGACCTAGGCTTGTATGGGTTTATCAAAGAAGTTACTGAAGCCGAGTTCCTGATAGAAGTTTACAACAGCTACGGCCAATACGACGGCATGTCTGTTCACCTGATTGAGAACATCAAAAACATCAACTGGGACGACGAAGACACCCGTATTGTGCGCATTTTGCTAGACAGAGAGAAAACCATCAACTAAGCTTACCGCCTGTTTTCTAAAAATAAGCGGCAAAACAGCTTCTCTTACTGGTTAAATTTGCTTGCCCCTTTTCCAGACCATGCCTGGTTTCAGTTTACCCTGGTGGTACAGAATTTCCTGGTAACAGTCTGTAGGAAACGCGATCATATCTGCCAGTAAGCCCGGCGCTAGTCTTCCGCGGTCTTCCAGGCGTTGCGCATGGGCGGCCCGGAAGGCAATGCCCGCCAGGGTTTCTGCGCTTGTGAGTTTCTGGGCGGCGCCTAACAAGGCGGCTTGTAAAAGCAAATCGCCCATGGGGGCAGACCCAGGATTCCAGTCAGTAGCGATGGCTACACAAAGTCCCCCGTCCAGCATCTTTCTGGCGGGCGCATAGTGCATTCCCAGTCCTACCGATGCCCCGGGCAAAACTGTAGCTACCACGCCAGCGTTTTTCAATAGTTCTATTTCTGGAGGACCGCTAGCTTCTAGATGATCGGCACTGGCGGCTTTGAGTTGGGCGGCTATTTTGCTACCTCCGGTACTGAACTGGTCGGCGTGAACCGTTAAGTCAAACCCCATAGCCTGGGCAGCTTGCAGGTATTCTAATGCTTCCTGATCTGAAAAAGCGGTTTCCTCAATGAAGATATCTACCCGCTGAGCTAAGCTCTGTTTTTTCACTTTGGGCAGCAACTCCTGCACAAGGTGTTGCAGGTACGCACCAGCTTCCGCGAATTCCGGGGGGCGCATATGTGCGGCCAGGCAAGTGGGGATAAGGTCTAGGGCATGCTGCTGATTTACCTGGGCTATAGTCTGCAACATTTTGAGCTCGTCTTCCACGGTGAGTCCGTAACCACTTTTTACTTCGCAGGTGGTGACGCCTTCGGCCAAATGCCTATCGCACCGTTTATGGAGGGCGACTATTAGCTCTTCCAAGGAAGCCGCTCTGGTCTTGGTAACGGTATCTAAGATTCCGCCCCCGGAGCGGGCAATTTCCAGGTAACTTTTCCCGGCTGTGCGCAGGGCATAATCTTTGGCCCGTGAGCCTGCAAAACAGAGGTGCGTATGAGCATCTATAAACCCAGGCAACAGCACCATGGGTTTTTCTATCTGGTGCAGGTGGTACTGGTTTGCCCGTGCCTCCTGCAAGAGTTGCCCATAAAGTCCCACCTTAAGTATCTTCTCTCCTTGCAAGACAATCCCGCCCTGCTCCACCACTTCCAGTTGCTCATCACCTAACGGACCTGCCAAGGGCAAATCAGCCAAGGTCAGGATTTGAAAAAAGGGACCAACAAGCGTGGGGGCGTCAGGGGCAGAATTCATTTTATCAATCTTCAGTAAAGACTACTAAGACTATCTTTTAGCCTTAGCGGAGACAACCCTGCTTCTGCCCTGTTTTATGAAAACAAGGGGAAAAACAGAATTGGAGGAGTAATCAAATAAGGGTTTATAATCCTAAGTCGAACTTCTCACTGGTTTCCTGGGCGGCTTCATACCCGGCGTCGGCGTGGCGGAAGATGCCCGTGGCGGGATCATTGTGCAGGACGCGACGGATACTTTGATCAGCCCGGTCGGTACCGTCGGCCAGGATGACCATGCCGGCGTGTTGGGAATAGCCCATGCCTACGCCTCCTCCATGGTGAAAGGAAACCCAGGTGGCGCCGCCACTAGTATTGGCCATGAGGTTGAGCAACGGCCAGTCAGACACGGCATCAGAACCGTCTAACATGCCTTCGGTTTCGCGGTAAGGCGAAGCTACGGAGCCGCAGTCCAGGTGGTCACGGCCAATCACAATAGGCGCTTTCACTTTGCCGTCACGCACCAGTTGGTTGAACAAGAGCCCAGCTTTCTCCCGCTCGCCCATGCCCAACCAGCAGATGCGGCTGGGTAGTCCCTGAAAGTCCACTTTCAGTTGGGCCTGTTTCAGCCAGTTGATCATGTTGGTATTCTCCGGAAAAAGGGCTTTCAAAGCTTCATCGGTGACCCTGATGTCTTCCGGGTCTCCTGAAAGAGCCACCCATCTAAACGGACCTTTGCCTTCGCAGAAAAGCGGCCGGATGTATTCGGGCACAAATCCCGGAATCTGAAACGCATTGGGCTCGCCTCCTTGCTGGGCGAACTCCCGCAGGTTGTTGCCATAGTCAAAAGTGCAACTGCCGCGGCGCTGCATTTCCAGCATGAAACCTACGTGCCGCGCCATGCTTCTCAATGAACGCGCACGGTACTCTCCAGGGTCCACCTCGCGGAGCGCCAAGGCCTGAGGCAAACACATGCCGTGGGGTACGTAGCCGTTGAGCGGGTCATGGGCCGAAGTCTGGTCCGTTAATATATCTGGGGTAATGCCGTCCTGGATGAGTTTTTCCAATACATCGCCAATATCGCCCACTAATCCTATGGAAACCGCTTCGCCCTTGTCTTTGGCGGCCAGGGCCAGGCGCACGGCTTCGCGATAATCAAAGGTCATCTTGTCTATGTAGCGGGTCTCCAACCGCTTCCTGATTCGTTCAGGGTCTATGTCTACCCCCAGGAAGGTTGCCCCGGCCATGGTAGCCGCTAATGGCTGGGCACCGCCCATTCCGCCCAATCCGCCGCTTACCAGCAGCTTGTGGCGCAGGTCGCCGTTGTAGTGCTTTCGGGCGCAGGCGGCAAACGTTTCATAGGTGCCCTGCAAAATTCCCTGGGTGCCTATGTAAATCCAGGAACCGGCGGTCATTTGGCCGTACATCATGAGGCCCCGTTCCCGCAATTGGTTGAAGTGCTCCCAGGTGGCCCATTTGGGCACCAGGTTGCTGTTGGCAATGAGTACCCGGGGGGCTTCTGCATGGCTTCTGATCTTGCCCACCGGTTTGCCCGATTGTATTAGAAGACTTTCGTCTTCTTCCAGCGTCAGGAGCAGCTCTACAATTTTGCGGGCATCTGCCGGGGTTCTGGCGGCTTGCCCTATTCCTCCATACACCACTAACTTTTCCGGGTCTTCGGCTACCTGGGCGCTCAGGTTGTTCAGAAACATTCTGAGAGCTGCCTCGGCGGGCCAGTTTTTCGCGTGCAACTGGGATCCGCGGGGCGAGATGTATACCGGATGGCTGGCATACGTTTCCAGAAATTGGTCAACCGTAAGTGCAGAAGGAAGAGCAGTATGAGGAATAGTGGTAGTCTCCATGGGATCAGGTTAGTTTGGTGATATTGCTGATAGCTACGGGTAATAAGTTCTTTAATATACTAATTTTTCTCTATTAAATGCCAAATATACAGCTGTACCGGGGTATAAATATGATTTGAACCTACTTTTTGTTAAAAAGGTTAAAAACATAGTATTCATTTGCAAAAGAACATTCCTTCTTGGGCAGAAATGCTCATGAGTTTGGGTTTTAGCACCTGCACAATGGCTTCCGCGTAAAACTCAGGGAGAAAGACTACCTTTGTAGTGGAACTATGGAAGAACAGAAAAACAATCCGTTGCACGGAAAAACACTGGAGATGATTCTGGTGCTGCTGGTAGATCATTATGGTTGGGAAGAATTAGGAGACCGTATCAGGATCAATAGCTTCACTCATAACCCTAGCATCAAGTCCAGTCTCACCTTTCTGCGCAAAACGCCCTGGGCGCGAAAAAAGGTGGAAGACTTGTATGTGCAGACCTTTGCCTGAGAAGCACCTTCCTTCTTTTCACCTCGTACACATAAACTACGGGGCGCTCTTTTCACCGCTCACGTATAGTATTCAGAATCAGCAACAACATGCCAACAGATAACAGCATTCGGCTCAATAAATACATCAGCGACTCGGGCTTCTGCTCGCGTCGTGAGGCCGACAATTACATAGAGGAAGGCCGCGTCACCATTAACGGCCGTGATGCCCGGAAAGGCGCCACCGTAAAGCCCGGTGACAAAGTAGCCGTGGACGGGGAAGCCATTAGGTCCAAAAAACCGAACGAAAGGCCCATCTACATTGCTTTTAACAAGCCTACCGGTCTTACCACCACCACTGACCCTAAAGACAAGAAGAACATCATTGACTTTATAGGCTACCCCAAGAGGATCTTCCCTATCGGGCGATTGGACAATGCCTCTGAAGGCCTCATCTTCCTGACGAACGATGGTGACATTGTTAATAAAATCCTGCGCGCTGACAATAACCACGAAAAGGAATACGTGGTGATGGTGGACAAACCCGTGACCGATGAGTTCATTAAGAAGATGAGCAACGGGGTACAATTGTTTGAGGGAGTCACCAAGAAATGCTTTGTGCAGCAGCAGGGCCACAAGGTATTCAGAATTGTGTTGACCCAAGGCCTGAACCGCCAGATCAGACGTATGTGCGAGGCCTTAGGCTACAAAGTAGAAAAACTGAAGCGTGTGCGCATCATGACGGTGAAGCTGGATGACCTGCCCACCGGTCACTGGCGCTATCTTACGTTAGAAGAGATCAAGTCTATCAATGAATTGGTAGCTGATTCTTCCAAAACCGAAGACGCCTCTTCATGGGGCAAAGAAGCTGCCCGCGCCGCCCGTAAAGCAGAAGAAGAATTGCCAGAAGAAGATGATGTGAGAGAAGAATTTGGCGTGAAGGTACACCGCGTAGCCAAACCTAAGCGATCTTCTGATGAGTACGATAATCCCAAAGCGAAAGCTGCCCGCAGACCCGCTCCAGATTCTGGTGCTACGCGCCGGGTTCCTAAAGAGTATACCCCCGGCAGAAGACCAAAAAGTGACGAAACCGGTTTCACAGAAGATGGTCCAAGTGGTGGTAGACCATCAAAAGGACCAAGTCAGCGCAAGGCCAGACCGGCGGCTGGTAAGAACATGAAAACCAAGTCTGAGCACACCTCCAATAAAACCGACCGGTCACCTAAAGGATCTCTGCCCGCCAGAAACCCGAAAGCGGCTTCGGCCAGAAAACCAAAGCCAGGCTCTGACCAAAAACCAACCAGAACCGCCGGAATCCGGGGCAAAGGACGTAGATAAGTGTTTTGCAGCCTTTTTCTGAAAAGGAAGGTGAAACCTATAGAAAAGGAGAAGTGATGTAGGTCTGTTTTTAGAAACATAGCCTTACATCACTTCTCCTTTTCTATTTGCCTAAAGACCGATTGGCTTTGGCGAATGCCGGCGTTGAGATCTATAGGTGTGGAGGACAGAAGTCCTTTCAACATGGAAACCAATAATAAAACATCGTCAAGTACCCACTCCTGTTGAATTCAAGAATAAAACTTCCGTCTACAAGTTGCTCAGAGGGTGAAATGCTGACCATGATATAAGCCTCTTCTACCTGCTTTGCTTTAACAGCCTTTGGAAAAATTCTACTAACTTCTTCCAGAGTTGTTCTGTGGTCAAACCTCATGTTACCACTCTGCAAGAAGAGGGACTTATTCAAGGTAAAGTCAGCAGACCAAAATTCTAAACTATCATTGAGTTGCTCAAACTCTATCCCCTTAAAGTAAACATATTTAAAAGGGGGAATCTTTTCGTTACAGAAGTGGCAATTGTAACAGATGTTATCATAATCAGGAGTTGTGGTACTATCTGCCATTCCAAGAAAGCCTTTCACTTGTTCAGCATTTGTATTTAGGGGCAGGACGTTATTAATCTTAATGCTGCTCCATTCAATATATTCGGTAGGGGGTGGGTAGTTTGAACTAGCACCAGGTGTTTGAATGCTGGTGTCAGCTTCGCTTATAACATTGATTTGAGAAGTGATTTCTTTCTGTTCTTCCTTCGGTTCAGTTGTATTACAACTCATCAAGCAAATAGTAGTGCTGAAAAGTAAAAGTCTGGTTTTCATATTTTATCTATTTATCCTATTGAATTTTTTATATCTACTATCATATAGGTCGAGCACCTCCTATTTGGGGCTCTTTTGGTTAAGGCCAGGCAAACACCCATTGCAACTAAAACGCCATCAATAAATTATCCTTCCATTATAAACCAATATATAGACATTCCTCAGTAAATCAAGAGGGTCAACCATTGTTGCTACATTTGGGCAACAGGGTAAAAACCATTTAGACGCAGGATGCCTGTTTGATAGGTCTTACTGATATTTACCTGCCTATTCATTTAGGGGAACCCCCTCTTACTTCCTTCAAAGTGTGTGGGTCTTTGTCGCTTCCTTTGAGAACACTTTCTTCGTATAGCACATTGTTCACTGTTCTGCTGCCCTTATGACTTCCTCTGCCTACGAAGAAAAGATTCTCCTTGAATTACAGGAGTGGAAACAGTTGATGCAGAAAGAGCCGTCGCTTCTGAACCACTTTACCAGGGACATGCAGCAGAAGTTGAATAGCTACATACCAGAGAAAGTCCACCAGGCCATCACGGCTGCCATTAAACAGATGATCAGGGCAGTATTGTTTGGGGCGACGCATACTACCAGCAAAGCACTTCCGCACGCTACCCTGGAACAGAAAGAAGCCGCTGTACTGGACCGGATTTCCTTTTACAAGAAGACAGCTGCCGCGGAGGGAGGCATAACCGGGGCTGGTGGTATCTTGCTGGGTTTGGCAGATTTCCCGCTTTTGCTAGGAATTAAGCTCAAAATGCTGTTTGACATTGCGGCACTTTATGGACACCCTGTAGACGATTACCGCGAACGGGTGTACCTCCTGCACATTTTTCAACTAGCCTTTAGCGGACAGCAGCAACGCCGCGAGGTGTACCTTCAAATGGTAGATTGGGAAACTCAGAAACTGCACCTGCCCCAGGACATCCACCAGTTTGACTGGCGCACCTTTCAGCAAGAATACCGCGACTACATTGATCTCCCTAAATTGGTGCAACTGATTCCGGTGATTGGAGCCCCGGTAGGTGCAGTGGTCAATTACAAGCTGCTCCAGAAACTGGGCACCACCGCCATGAACGCCTACCGCATGCGCTGGCTGGAACAACGGTTTATTGACATGGGAAACACTACCAGTGGTAACCCACTTTAAGGAAAGCACGAAGTCCATTCCCTAATTTAATTTCTGCGCCCCGCTCTTTAAAGCCGTTTCTTCCAAAATGGCCTAAAAATTGCTATTTCATACTTGCGCCACTTCCCTTAGATAAATCCTACAAATAAGGCATTGCAACCAATAGTTTCTTTACACGTTGCTAAGAGCAAGCAAAAGAACCTACCTGGTCTTTCTTTAAGAATGAATAATTGGCCCTAAACCTTACCTCTATGAAAAAACTTTTTTCCTGTAGTCTGGCAACCGCTGTCATACTACTTTTCAACTCTTGCGCTACCAACCCGGTTACCGGAAAACGAGATATCAACTTTGTGTCTGAAGAGCAGGAAGTAGCCATGGGCCTTCAGGCAGACCCTGCTATTGTAGCGCAGTTTGGCTTGGTACAGAACCCTACGCTGCAGCGATTTATTCAGGAGAAAGGCTCCCAGATGGCCGCTATCTCCCACAGGCCTAACCTGAAATATGAATTCAAGATTGTAGATTCACCGGTCTTAAACGCCTTTGCCGTACCCGGCGGATTTGTGTACTTCACCCGGGGGATCATGGCGCACTTTAACAGCGAGGCACAATTTGCCGGAGTGTTGGGCCATGAGATTGGGCACATTACGGCCCGTCATTCGGCGCAGCAGCAAAGTAAATCTACCTTGGCGCAGGTACTGCTCATGGGCGGTATGATTGCTTCCCCTACCCTCGCCCAATATGGGAATGAACTTTCACAGGGTGCCGGCCTTCTGTTCCTGAAATTCGGGCGCGATGATGAGCGTCAGTCAGATGAATTGGGCGTGGAGTATTCCACCAAAATTGGGTATGACGCCAGCCACATGGCAGATTTCTTCCAAACCCTGCAGCGCCAAAGTCAGCAATCAGGTCAGGGAGAAATTCCTACTTTCCTGTCAAGTCACCCAAACCCAGGAGACCGTTACAACACCGTGCACCAATTAGCTGATCAGTGGCAAAAGCAAACCAATGCAACTAACCTGAAAGAAGGACGTGACAGCTACCTGCGCATGTTGGAAGGCTTGATATATGGCGAAGACCCTAAACAGGGCTTTGTGGAGAATAGCATTTTCTACCATCCGGAACTGAAATTCCAGTTCCCTATTCCAGCCGGATGGCAACACCAAAACTCGCCTCAGCAAGTACAAATGGCTCCGCAGGATGGTAAGGCAATGATGTTTTTACGTTTGGCCCAGGGCACTTCCTTAGAAGCGGCTGCCCAGAAGATGCTGACTGATAATCAGCTCCAGGCCATTGAATCAAAGCAAGTGACGGTAAACGGACTGCCTGCCTTAGCCGTTATTTCACAACAGGCTCCTCAGCAACAACAGCAGCAACAAGCCCAGCAACAACAAGCGCCTCCTATTCAGGCGTTGAGCTACTTTATCCAGTACGGTGGTAATATCTACAACATTACCGGTGTCACTGCCGCCACTGACTTTAACACCTATTTCCCAGCATTCAGTGCTACGGCGACTAATTTCCGTCAATTGACAGACCAGGAAAAGATCAACCGGAAGCCGGAGGTTGTGCGCATTAAAACGGTGAAAACTCCCGGAACCTTGCAACAGGTGCTTCAAACCTACAACGTACCGTCTAAACGCTTTGATGAAATGGCCATCCTGAACGGTATGCAGCTAACCGATCGCATTGCTGCTAATACCTTGATTAAAGTAGTAGAGAAATAAACACTTTGTTTTCTTAATTTGAAAAAGCCGCTCCCACTACAGGAGCGGCTTTTTTGTGCCTGCACTTTTGTAGTTAACGGGAAACGTTCTCTGGTTTTAAGTTTGTTTTGGGAAAATCAGCTCCGAAACAGAATGGGGTGCTCCCTACTTCACAGAAGCTACTTTCCATCTAAACAGCAGCAATCCTGCCGCAAACACCACCAACACACTCATTAGCAGCTTTACCAATCCATTCACCGCCGAAGGCATGTCTGGAGCACTGGTGAAACTGTGTTTGGGTTCCCGGGCGTAATCAGCGTGGGTGAAGCCCACCTGGTTGAACAGAAAGGGTAGTAAAACTCCCGCAGAGCATCGTGGTAGCGGGTGGCGCTTTGCAGAAACTGCAGGTAAGAGGGCAAATCGGAGCCAGCCATGGCGTTGAAGATACCCTGCACGTTCACCGGCACCGACAGCACGTTCAGGTGCTGCACCAGATCATGCCGGGCCTTCAGACTGCTTTGGTACTCCTTCGCCAGATTTTCCACAGCCATATCGCCCCGCAGGTGGAAAGCATAATACCATTTCCAGGCAAACCGGCCCTGAATCTCGGCAGTATCGCGGTACTGCTGATACCGTACGAAGAACGCCTCCATGGTTTCGCGCTTAGGTTTGTCCCAACCGCTGTGGACCACCTCCCGCTGCTTGATGGTGAGGGCCAACGCTTGCGGGACCGGTTGCCGGATGAACACGTACACGTTCAGCAGCGCCGGGATGATGATGGTGAGCAACAGCCAAACGCTTAACAATGTCACTGCATTAAATGCCGAGTTCTTCTGCAAAGCGGCTACCATAAACGCCATCCCGAATTTTGCCAACGGTATGCTCCCCATCGGGAACAGGTTCGTCGTGGGCCTCAGTGTGTTCGTGCTCGTGCAGCGCCAGCGGTGCCGACTCTGGTACCATCATCTGGCAGAAGAGCAGCAGCAGAAAAGCGGCGATATAAGGCTGTAAACGGAGCATTCAGGAAAAGAAGGAGGCTTTCTCTCTAGCGGATGAGAACGTAAGTACGCCATCTGGTGAAGAACATCCTGCGCAATATTAAAACAAAAGCCCACTAATCGCAACTTGATTGCAATTAGAAATAATTTTTCCACTTAAGCTTTTCTAACTTAATACCTTAATTCCGGAAATTCTGGGTAATCATTAAACGTCGGTCGCTGCCTTGCAAAACGCCAATGCCCACGCGGCCGAAGCCGCCCCGCAGAATGTTGGCCCGGTGGCCGGGTGAGTTCATCAAGCCTTCATGTGCAATGTCCAGCGTTGGTGCCAGGGCCAGGTTTTCGCCCGCCAACCTAAAAGGCACTTTCGCTTTTCTGATGCGGTCAAAAGGACTCCAGCCTTCGGGGGTATAATGAGAGAAATAGCCCCGCCGGAACATGTCCTCAGAATGAAGGCGAGCCACCCGGCGCAGGGAAGTATCGGCGGCCAGGGGCCTTAGGTTTTGCTTGGCGCGTTCTTCGTTCACCAATTGCAACATTTCGGCCTCTAAGTCTGGCCTGGGTTTCATGGAAGTGACCTTGTACGGGAGTTCAATCACCTCCTCAGAACCGGGCTGCACCGTGACTTTGCGCATGGTACGGTTCAGGGCTTTGTCAAAGATCGGGGATAGTGCTACTTCCGCCTTTTCTGAAACGGCAGAGATACGTGTGGCCAAGGCGCTTTCCTGTACTTCCTCCTGTATGTTCTGGGGCAACGGGAACGCGGTAAGCAACACCACCACAATGGCGGCTGTCACCAGTCCACTCAGAAAACCCGGAATCAATCCCAAAACTTGGTTGGCTTTGGACCGGTGTACGGTGTTTGGAAACTGCGCCAAAATTCTATCTCCTATGGCCTGTATGAGAATACTGGCCAGCACCGCTACAATGAAAAAAGAAATGGGCAGCAACCAAAGTTCGTTCCAATCCACTACCTTCTCCAGCCATTCTGCTACAAAGGGGTACAAGCTTAACCCGATGATCAGACTGCCTACCCACCTGATCAAATCCAGCACACCGTGAGCGAAGCCCCGGTACCACCCCGTCCAAAGACTGGAAAGCACAATAAAGAGAATAAGTAAATCTATGTAGTTCATAGCAGTAGGGTTAGCAGAGGCTCGGTTTGTTTAGGGGCCGTTTTCTGAAATCAGGCAGGAAAGCTTGTTTCTTTTACCAACTTCGGGCTATTTCTGTTACTGTACCTACACGGTAAAGAGAAGAGTAAATACTGAATTTTGACTCTGAAGGGCTTGTCACCGTATATGTTCTCCAAAAGACGACAACTATGGAAAAGCAAAATATCATTCATGACGCCGATGATCTACGTTTTTACATGGATCTGGACGGCGAAGAAGCTGAACTCACCTATTCCCTCACCGACAAGGAAGAACTGGACTTGGACTATACCTACGTGCCCGAGGAAAACCGCGGCCAGGGCCTGGCAGATCAATTGGTCAAAACTGCTTTGGAGTATGTAAAAGACAACAACCTAAAGTTTATCGCCTCCTGCCCCGTGGTAGAAGCCTACGTGAAGCGTCACCCAGAATATGAAAAGTTTATGGTAGAGATTTAGTCCGCCTTGGGTACTACCCTCCTGAAAGCGTCTGTTTTTAAGCTGTTTATAAGAAACCAGCTTTAAAACAGACGCTTTTCCTTTCCTCCCTTTCCAGTACCAGCCGTTAAATGAACCCCGATAGGAAAACTTGTAGTACCTTCGTGTTTCTATTGAGCGCACGCTTTCTACCATGAACACCATCACCATTATTGGAACCGGACTTATTGGCGGTTCTGCCGCATTAGACCTCAGAAAAGCTGGTTTCGCGAAGGAACTGATTGGGGTAGATCAAAACCCTGAGAATGCTGCCCAAGCAGTGGAATTGGGGCTGGTAGACCGGGTGCTGCCCCTACAGGAAGCCGTTGCCATATCTGATCTGGTGCTGGTAGCCATTCCGGTGACCGCCATTCAGAAACTACTGCCTTCCCTCCTGGACATAGTGCCTCCGCAAACAGTAGTGATTGATTTGGGGTCCACCAAAACCCTCTTGTGCGAAGCCGTAAGAGAGCACCCCAACCGAGCCCAGTTTGTAGCGGCGCACCCTATTGCCGGTACTGAGAACTCTGGCCCAACCGCCGCCTTAGAAGGACTGTACCAGGGCAAGATGAACATCATCTGCGAGAAAGAACTTTCCTCTGCCCACGCCCTCTCCTCTGCCGAAGAAGTCTTTTCCCTCCTAGGTTTGAAAACCATTTACATGCAGCCTGAGGAACACGACAAGCACGTAGCCTACGTGTCGCATTTGTCGCACGTTAGCTCTTTCCTTTTGGGTTTAACGGTGCTGGATGTAGAGAAAGACGAGCGCAACATCTTCACGTTAGCGGGTTCAGGTTTCGCATCTACCGTGCGTCTGGCCAAAAGCTCTCCGGATATGTGGGCCCCCATCTTTGAGCAGAACGCCCATTTCCTAAGCCATGCCCTGGAAGAATACATCAAACACCTGCAGCATTTCCAGCAGTGCCTGCAAACCGGCCAAACCGACCAGCTCTATCAAATGATGCAGCAAGCCAACCAGATCAGACCGGTACTGGATGGCATTGCGCAGGTTTCTCCGGTGAAATAAATCACCTTTGTTTTCATTGATCATAGCTGTTTAAGTGCCGGTTTCGCAAAATCAGTGTTTAAACAGACCCTTTCTGGTATTTCTTGGTTAACCCGGTTGGCGCAGTTTCGTACGCTCCCAAGTAAGACTGTTTACCTTACTTAAACTGGAGCGCAATGGCCATCACAGATTTTCTGGACAAGATTAAAAAAGAATGGGAAGTACTGAAGGGGGAAGACACCAAAGACAAGTTTTTCTACAACGAGAATACCTACCCTGATGAGACAACTGCCCGCATGGAGTTCACGCGTACCAAACAAAAACTGTTTGACGTGAACAGTTGGTCTTTGCTGACAGGAATCAACTCTACTTTCCATTTGTATGATGCCCAGGGAAATCCTTCTGATGCGCATAAGCTACAGGTAGGCGACTACCTGCAGATCATTTTGCCGGCCACTACCATAGAAAACTGGGTAACCGTGATTGAAGTGGTGGAGGAAGAAGACGCTGCTCAATTTGTGGTTCGCCCCTGCCCTAAGCCCGAGCCTCTGAAAGACGAAACCGAGGGGGATGAGGTAAAGCACTTCTTCACTGATGATGCCACCAGTACCTTCAGGGTAGTACGCGAAGGCACCAAAATCATGGGAATGGAAATTGGTCGCGATGAGAAACCTAATAACCAGGGCGACAAATCAGGTGGCCGTGGGCTTTTGAACACACTTATTTCAGAAGGCGGATGGGCCGGATTCCAAGCCTTGCAGTGGGACAAAATCACGCGGTATTACGTGCACCTGGAAGAAGCGAAGGCGTAGGTTTCATCAGCCTTTCTGATCTACAAGAGCAGAAGCAAGAGTAAGTTCTTATCATTGCCCTCCTAAAATATTTCGTGATTGAACTAGAAAAGCTCTTTTGAAGTGCAGCTACCGTTTGCTGCAAAGATCCTTGTTCTACCTGTTGAGGTTGAAGTTAGTATTTGATACCACCTGTGGAGAAGCTATTTTCTTTTAAGAAGTGCCTCAACTCGCCTATTAAACTTCAAATTAGAAGTGCCTTACTTTTTGCAAACCGGTCAAAAAGCGAAGCATGGCGTTTGGCAGTTTTAAGAGACAACCACTCCATTTTCCAGCTTGAGCACCTTTGTTACGCAGGATGGAATCTCCTCTGGGTAGTGGGTTACGTACATGAGGGTGGTGGTGCTGTTGGCACAAATAGCGTCAACAACCTGCTCAAAGCGCTCCTGCTGTTGGGCATCCATTCCCTGGCATGGTTCATCCAAGATTAGTAACGGCGGATGCTTGATTAAGGCACGCGCCAGAAGGCAGAGCCGTTGCGAACTGGCAGATACTCTCCTAAATGGTTTTTGCGCCTCCTCCGCAATGCCTAGCAACTCCAGCCACTGCCTGGCTTTAGTGGCATTACCGGGTTGACTTTTCCTGAACAGCCCCAGGGTATCGTACAGCCCAGACTCCACCACTTGCAGGCAGGTCTGCTGATGCGGGAAAAACTGAAACAGCTCCGGTGACACAAACCCAATCTTCTTTTTGATGTCCCAAATGGTTTCGCTGGTACCGCGCCTGCGATCAAACAGCGTCAAGTCTTTGGAAAACGCCTGCGGATTATCGCCGTTGAGCAAACTCAACAACGTGGTCTTTCCGGCTCCGTTATGACCCAGCAGGGCCCATCGCTCGCCCTGCCGCACCTGCCAGTTCACCTGATCTAGCACCGTCTTATCACCATAAGTTACCGTTACATTTTTCAGATCGGCAATGATGGAAAACTCAGGCGACTCAGTTTCTGACAACAGCTGCGAAAGCAGCTCTGCCTTAAGGGGACAATTGCTTTGATCTTTTGTTCTCTGGGGAATATAGGCAGCTTTGGGCTGCGCCGATACTATTCTGTTTTTTTTCAGAAGGGCTACGTGCGTGATTGCCTCCGGTATTTCCTGCGCTGAGGTAGCTAGAATTACCGTAACGCCTGAAGAAGTAATTTCTGTAAGAAGCTGGTTGAAACCTGCGCGGCTTTCTACATCCAAGCCCGTAAGCGGCATATCAAGGAGGAGCAGTTTTGGGTTCTGGAGCATGGCTGCTGCCATGAGTAGCCGCTTGGTCTCCCCGTTAGAAAGTTTGATCAATTGCTTTTGCAGCAACTCCGTCAGGCGGAAAGAAGAGATCACTCTGGCATACGTCCACCAGGAATCTGCCAACACTGCTGGCTGTACTGAGGTTAGGTATTTCTCAACTGTTGGTGCGTCCTCAGCATCGGTGGCATGGTAGCGTTGCTGGTAGTAAAAAGTGCTGGTATTGGTGGATAGGTTTTTAAAAGTGTGTTTCTGCCCAACCATAGCCAAAAGATTGCGGAAGGAGAAAAAGATATCCGGCACAGGCTGCTGCTCCAGATACTCCTCATAAAAGCCATACCTCACCTGGCCACCCACCACACTCATTTCTCCGGCAATTGCCTTCAGCAGGCTGCTTTTGCCCGACCCGCTCTCGCCAATTAACGCCCATTGTTCACCGGGTTGCACCTCAAAATTAAGGTCATGGAAGAGAACATGGTTTTGGTGTCTGATGGTGACGTTCTGGAGGGAAAGAAAAGGACGAGACATGTGCTTCAAATAAATCTACCTGCTGAAAGTAACTCAGCGGCAACAGAAAGATAAGGGATTCAGACTGCCCAAACAATTTCAAAATCTCTAAAAAAACCTATAAACGTCTAGGGCCTGTTTTTAGAAAACAGGCCCTAGACGTTTATGTAAGGAGGAATAGTAGGTAAGCTTCTAAACGGCTAAGGCCTCAGAATACACTTTCCCAAACCTATCGGTCACTTCAATTTTGATCTGCTTGGCACCCGCCGATGGTTTGGCCCAGAACAAATGGTCGGTCATGGTGGGGTCTACGAACTTGTGCTTGGCCGGCATAGTAGGCCCGGCGTGCAGCTGCACCGAAAGAGGATCCAAGCCCATCTCCTGTTTCATTTCGCCTTTGCGCACGCCGTCTTCAAACCAAACTACTTTCCACTCGGGGTCCCAGTTCCAGACGTTCACCACCACTTCCTCAGGACGGTCTTTCACGGTACCTTTGGGGTACATCCTGAACTGGTGGTCGCGCTCATGGCCCACTGATTTATAGTACCAGTTCAGTTCAGAGCCATTCACTTCATACACGCCGTAGCCGCTGGGAGAGCCATCAGTGCAGATAGGGCCGGTCCACCAGGCACCGCACACCGCCCCGTGGGTATGCTCAATGATGTCGCCCTCTATGACTTTCTCACAAACATGTGTGTGGCCCGACATGATGTGCGCTTTGTAGGGCTTGAGCAGGCGATACAATTCCTTGCGGTTAGACACCACGCCCCCTAATGACTCGTCTTTGAGGTTCATGCGTCTTTTCTCGCCACTGTTCACCGGAATGTGCACCGACACCACCACCGTGCTGCCCGGCTTCACAAAAGACAAATACTGCTCCAACCACTGCAACTGCTTCTCAGTGAGATAGCCAATGTACCGTTTAGCGGTGCCTATGAAGAAGACATCGTCTAGCACCACATAATGCACATCACCGCGGTTATAGGAGTAATAAGTAGGCCCGAACAGCTTCTTGAAAGTATCGGCAGAGCCGTCATCGGTGCGGGCGGTCAAATCCATGTCGTGGTTGCCAATGACCTGATAAAACGGAATGCCGGAGATCTCTATTGCTTTCTTGTAGTCCTCATACAATTCAAACTTGTCCCATACCAGGTCTCCGCAGCCAATGCCGTGAAAAAGCGTGTCTTTGCTGTAGCCGTCAACCAGCTTTTTCAAATCTGGGGCTGAAGTGTTCACCAATTCTTCCGCATCCTTTTTGTTGATCATCTGCGGATCGGCCCACACCACAAAATTGTGTTTGGTATCGTCCTGGGTTAATTTCTGCAGATCAAAATCGGCGGTAAAATTTGATTTGTCTTTAGGAAGCGGTTTAAAAAACTGAGCCACTCCTTTATCATTGGGGATGGCATACCCCCGGGGAATGGAGATGTACACGAACTCAGCAGTGGCGTTGCTTTCCAGAGAGTACTTTCCCGCCTTATCGGTGACCACCAGGTTCATGCCATCGGTGACCACCACCCCGGGTATTCCTTTGCCGCCCGACTGCACCTTACCTTTAATGGCAATAAGCGACAGGTTTACTTTCTGGCCCGAGGATTTCTTGGGAGTTTGCGCTTGTACGGCACCAACCGGCAAGGTTAAACTAAGGCCTAACGCACCTACACTCTGGAGGAATTTTCTTCTAAACATGTGATAAATGAATGATTGAGGGAATGAGTAATTGACAGAATAGATCAAGAATGATCCTTTTTGCGGTTATGTGGTACTCCCGCTTTAGGGGTGTTTTAGCTATTTAAGGCCAAAAACGGCAGTAGAATTTGGAGTAAAACTTGATCTCGTTTACCCACAAGATCCTTTCAGGACGACAAATAGAAAAAGAAACGAGGTTCTCTTGCGAGAGATTTCTCCAGTTAACAAACCTTAATTGTTAGCTAACTTCTTTATTTTCTCCAGCAGTAGTTCCGGCTCATTGGTGGTGATAAAATCTGCTTTGCGCTCTAGTAGCCAGTCCATCATTTCGGGGGAGTTGACCGTCCAGGAGTTAACGGTTAAACCTAACTTGTGCGCTTCTTCTATCCAATGCGGGTTCTTCTTCAAGACGCTCTGGTTGTAATCAAAGCCGTATAGTTGGTCTTTAGCCAGTTCTGCGGGAGCTTTCTCGCCGTTGAGGTAGGCCACTTTAGCGGGAGGCTCCAGCTCCTTTACTTTCTGGCAGATGGCATAGTCAAAACTGATGTAGTCTACCCAACCCTGCGCTTTGTGTTTCTGCACCGTTTCCACCACTTTCCGGGCCAAGGCCTGACCACGTTCTTTGCTGATGGCTGAAGGCTTAATTTCAAGAATCAGTTTGGTTTTATTTTGGTTGAGTCCGGCTAGCAGATAGGCATCCAGCGTAGGAAGGAATTCGCCGTTGGGCAACTTCAGTTTAGCCAGTTCTGCGGCTGGCGTTTTCTCAATATGAATACCGTCCACATCTTGGTCATGGTGAATGAACAGCACCGAATCTGAAGACATGTGCACGTCAAACTCGCTACCAGCGCAACCTAACCTGATGGCGTGCTGCAAAGCAGATACAGAGTTCTCAGTAGCGCCCGTGTTCTTCCAGGCTCCGCGGTGCGCAATCACCTGGTTGTTGATGAACTCGTCTTTGACAATCCGGAAGGTGTCTTGTACCGTGCTTTGCCCCTGCTCTACTGCCAAAACTACGTCAACCCAAGGGTCAGAAATGGCCTTCTTAAGCATAAGAGAATTGTCTTTCCCTAACGTGAAGGTATTTGCAGAAGCACCTACCAGCTTTACCTTTCCTTTTTCAGAAGGCGAAACCATGACCTTGCCCACTTTGGTTGAGTTGGGTTTGAAGGTGTAATTGGTAAGTGAGATTTTTCCTTGAGCCATTGCGTTGGCGTGCACGCCTATAAAGAAACAGAAAAGCAGCTTCCAAGGTGTTACGGTTCTCATAGTCTGTTTGGTTAGATGTGATGAAAGTAAGGAAGCTTACTGCGCCCAAGTTGTAGAAAAGCGCAGTAAGCTTAGAATGCTGAGGAGAGCTTGCTCAGGTTTATTTTTCCCACCAAACCTTGGTGTTGATGTCATCACCGCCCATCATTTCCACAGCTATCCTGTAGTTTTCAGGGTTATTGGTTTGCACCGTAGTTGGGTACCTGAAACGAACCGGCACTACTTTGTTATTCATCATGGAGTTTGTGGTGGGGAGTACCGGAAAACCCGTACGACGGTATTCAAACCACTGCTGGTAATCAACAAAGAACAACGCCAGGTACTTCTGCAGCATGAGTTGCTCAAAGGTGCCATTGTACGCCGCGGCTGGGTTGGTAAAATAGTCGGCTGGTACCACGGCTCCCCACTGCTCAATAGCGGCCTTCACTCCTTTTTCATAGACGGTTTTGGCATCACCGGTCACTATGCCTTTCTGAATCAGTTCAGCTTTAATGAACTCTACCTCGGAGTACGGCATGATCACCGTAATCATGGGAGCGGTCACCAGGGCAATGTTGAAGGTAGAAGGAGCATAGTTGAATTGGGTGTCGCTTCCTTCATATCCGCTGGGTATGCCTTTGTACCCCATCTGCGTTCTTCCATCTTTTGAAGTGGCCTGGGTGAAGAATTTTGCCCGGCGTGGGTCATTTAGTGCATTCAGATGATCAATGAAAAAAGAAGAAGCAGCCCTGCCAGTTCTAAAGTCTACTGCCCGCCCCCAAGGAGAAATCATTGGCGGAACCCCTGAAATCTGTAAGATGGCAGCATCTGCGTTGGAAGTGAAAACCGGGAATTTAGCTGGGTTGTTGATGATCTCCGCCATTTTTGCAGCCGCGTTCATCTCCTCTCTTTTGGAAACTCTGAGCAGTAATCTCAACCGTAAAGAGTTGCAGAATTTGCGCCACTTGGTCACGTCTTTGCGATACAGGATGTCATCGCCGTAAATCATGGTTTTAGTAGGATCAAACTTGCTATTGGCGGTCTCAAGGTCTGCCAGGATCTTGGTATAGATAGACTTCTGCGTATCAAAGGAGGCATATAAGATGCCTTCATCGCCCCGGGTCGCTTCCGTCATGGGCACGTCACCAAAGCTGTCAGTGAGCAGAGAGTAGCCCCAGGCATTTAAGGTAAGCGCAATTGCCTCATAGTTGGGGTCATTGGCTTTTACTGCCGCCGCCTGCATTTCTTTTATGTTGGTTAACCAGCGGTAATAGGTGTTCCAGGTAGAGCTTCCGGCATTCTCCGTTACATCATAGCGGTGAATCCCGCCAGACGGACTTGGAAACGGAAGCGACACTTGCATCAAATGAAAGGTGAAATCATCTGCCCGGTTCGCGTTGAAGCTGCTCATCTCATAGATGATAGGGTTCAGCAACGTACCCGGGCTAATTAACTCAATTCGGTTGGGGTCTGTGTTCACCTCCTCAAAATCATCGGTACAAGCCGTGGTGAAAGCACCTAGGGCAAGGAGTAAAACAAAGGTCTTCTTTATAGATGTCATGGTTCTAAGTTCTTTAGAAGAACCGCCGGCAGACTTTGAGAAGCTACCGGCAGTTCTGAAACATTGATGTGAAAAGGCTAGACTTAAGTAGGCTTAGAATTTAAGGGTCACGTTCATGCCCATGGTTCTGGTGGAAGGCATCTGGCCCATTTCAATGCCCGGCATGATGTTGCTCCCGTTCAGGGCAGCGGTTTCCGGGTCAAAAATCGGGAAGTCGGTCAGCATGGCCAGATCACGACCATACAAAGCAAAGCTGGCGCCATTGAAGAATTTGGTTCTGGCCAAAAGAGCTTTAGGCAGGTTGAATTCCAAACGAACTTCTCTCAGCTTCAGGTAAGAGGCATCAAAGGAGTTAGATTCTACGTTCGCGCGGCGGTAGTACCTGGCGTAGTAGTCAGCAGGGTTTACTTTCTTGGTATTCGGGGTGTAAGTACCGTCTCCATTCAACACCACGCCGTCCCCAATGATGAAGCCTTCTTCGCGTCCCATTAAGGTGTGTTTCAACTTGCCCTGCTCAGACATTTTGTGGTGCGTCTGGGAGTAAATGATACCTCCGTAAGAACCATCCAGCAGGAAGCTGAACCTGAAATTCTTGTAGGAAAACTCATTCAGGAAACCGCCTTTCCAATCAGCGTAAGCATTGCCAATGTACTGTACTTCATCGGGGTAGGCAGGCAAACCGCTGTTGTCATACACAATCTTCCCCTCGGGGCTTCTCACAAACCCAAAACCGTAAATGTCACCGGTGGTACCGCCTACTTTAGCAATGATGGACGCCTGTCCACCTACTCCCAGCACCTGCTGGTCTTCAATCCCGTCGGCAAGTTTCTGGACCTTGTTATCGTTTTTAGACCAGGTTACTGTTGATCTCCACTTGAAATTGGCCAAGTCAATGGGTCTGGCATTCAATACCAGTTCCACTCCCTGGTTTCTGACTTTACCCGCGTTCAACACAGCTCTGGTGTAACCCGTGGTAGGATCTACCGGAATTTCCAAAATCTGGTTTTTGGTGTAGTTTCTGTAAACCGTGGCATCTAACCCAATTCTGCCGTTGAAGAGCATGTACTCCATACCGGCCTCATAGCTGGTGGTAATCTCTGGTTTGAAGTTCATGTTGTGGAGCGTGGTAGGAACAGAGCCTGAGCCAGCGAAATCGCTTTGGCCATAGTATTTTCTGGTTCTGTACGGATCGGTATCACTCCCCACCTGGGCCGCAGACAACCTCAGCTTGGCAAAAGAAATAGCAGTAGGCAATCTGAACAGATCAGTTAAGATAAAGCTGGAGCTGATAGACGGATAGAAAAAGGAGCTGTTTTGTACCGGAAGTGTACTGGACCAGTCATTACGGGCGGTCAGGTCTACAAAGATCTTGTCTTCAAATGAGAAGGCGGCCAAGGCGTACAAGCTGTTCACCTCTCTGTTTCTGTGACGGGTGGCCATCATGGCGTTGCCTACCCCATTTGACAGTTTGTAAACTCCGGGTATCACCAATCCATCTACCACGCCATCTGTCCCGCGGTACCTTTGGTTTCTCAGGTTACCACCTACTGAGGTTCTTACGTCAATCCTGCTGCCTAACTTCTCTTTATATGTAAGCAAGGCATCTGTGTTCATTTCGTAATCAAAAATGTTCTGCTCTTTGTAGTACCCGAACTGGAAATTGGCCGTGTTAAAAGGACGGCGCAGGGCACGATCTTCGGAGGTAAAGTCAATTCCTGAGCGGACCATAAGGTCCAGTTTAGGCGAGAACTCATAAGTAGCCGCCAGGTTCCCCACCAGAGAGTAGTTATTCAGGGAGTTGGTCATCTCATAGGCAATCACATACGGGTTGTCAATGAAAGAACTGAACGGGTGGATCTGCTGCAATTGCTCCTGTCCGGCTTTCCATCTTGGCTTGTACCAGGCCAGATCCACGTTAGGGTTCTGGAAAATCATGAAATAGGCAATAGATTGGTTACTGTAGCCCGTGCCCGGCAGTTTATCGCTCTTCTTGTTCGTGAAGTTGACTTTAGAGGTAAGCTTTAACCGCTTTGAAATGCTTTGGTTCACGCTTAAAGCGGCAGTTAAGCGCTCAAACCCTGTGTTGGGCATGATCCACTCGTTTTTAGTGTGGGTAAGGGAAGCTCTTACCGAGCCATTCTCTCCTCCACCTTCCAGGGCTACGTTATTGGTGAGCGTGTACCCGGTTCTGAAGAATCCTTTGATGTTGTCTTTGTAAGGTCTCCAGAGTTGTCTTTCAGCCGACTGCTTTTCTAAGGTTGGATCATACTGGTAGTAAAACTGGCCATTAAACTTCGGACCAAAGGCACTACTGGTACTGCCGGTGTTGGCTCCGTCTGCCGAAGCGCCATACGAGTAATAAGGCTCCCCGGCGGCGTTAAAGGATTTTCCGGTGCCCTGGCCATATTCATACTGGTAATCTGGCCATTTCAGAACATTGTTAAAGCTTATGTTGGTGTTTACGGTTACCCCAATTCCTTTGTCTCTGCGAGCCCCAGATTTGGTGGTGATAATCAATGCTCCGTTGGCCGCCCGGCTCCCGTAAAGGGCCGCGGCACTTGGGCCTTTCAGTACCGTAATGCTTTCAATGTCATTCGGGTTAATGTCGGCAATGCCATTCCCGAAATCCACCGGAATATCATTCCCTGAACCAGCTCCATACGCGTTGTCTACCCCTGAACTGGTCATTTCACTGCTCATGGGCACCCCATCTAATACAATCAGGGCATTGTTCCCGCCTGGGTTCAGGGAGTTATCTCCTCTTAAGCTGATACGGGTGGAGTTCACAGGACCAGAACCCGGGGAGATCAGGTTCAAACCAGCTACCTTACCAGATAAAGCCTGCGCGAAGTTGTTCGGCATGGCATCGGTTAACGCTTCGCTGTTGATGGTTTGGGTAGCATACCCTAACGCTTTCTGCTCACGCTCAATCCCCAACGCGGTTACCACCACTTCATTCAGCTGCTGGCTGTCCTGCACCAGGGAGAGGGTTAGGTTGGTTTCGTCTTGGGTGAAGGTTCTTCTAAGCGAAGTAAACCCCACAAACGAGAAAACTACTTCCTGCCCCTTGGGTACCTGGATGGAAAAAGTACCATCACTGTTAGTAGCACCCACGGCAGTACCGTTGGTGGTGATTACCACGCCCGGCATTGATCCCATCTCTGCTGAAGTCACCGTTCCAGAGATTCTTACTCTTTCAGTTTGCTTAGAAAGCTGAGTAGTGGAGTTCACTGCAGGCATCAGCTTGCCTGAAACATTGATTCCGCTGCTACCCGGAGTAGGCAATGCTTTTGTCAACAAGGCTGGAGCCTCCTGCTGTTTTCCTGCTACAAATTGTGGCTTTTGAAGCATCTGCGCTTCGGTCATTGGGGCTATAGCCAGGAACGAAATACCCAGAAGCAACTTTGGGGGAAATTGGTTTACCCTCTTAAAGAGGGGAAGTAGACATGTTCTCATAATTGAATTAGCTGAACAATATGATTGCACCAGAAACGGGCGTAGAAGAATTGCCGACAATGTTGAGGAAGGAAGAAAAGTAGGCTGTTTGGCCTATCACTCCAATACTTTGACGGGGAGCTAGAAACTCTTGGGTAAACATATTTTGAACAAAGTTTTTACAGTTCAAAACTACTAGGTCCTGTTTTGAGGCGAGCCAAATGAGGGGTTACCTTATTATAAACCTTTCGTTACCGCAATGTTTAGAGGGAAATTGGAGGAAAGTAAGCTCCTGTTTTAGAATTACTTTTCGGGAAACAAGATGAAAGCGCAGGGCTGCTTAGATGGGAATAATATTCATTAAAGACCTTCTCTTGCTGCGGAAGAGAGCACAATACCTGTTCGTCCCCCTTAGAAGGGGGTTGGGGGATGACAAAGCAATTATAAGAAGTAACCGCAGTAGCTACTAGGATAGAAAGAAACGCTACTTGAAGATGTAGTAATCTGCAGGAGTAATCATCCCCCTACCCCCTTCAAAGGGGGACGAAATACGAAGGAGGGTTAGCTGTAAGATTCAGCCATTGAGGAATGAAGCAATTAGGTGCTGCTTCTCCTTTACTTTAGATTTTGTGTCTTTTATCAAAACAAGGCTAAAAACAGGAAGCTCTAAAATGAGAATACCCCACTCTATGGCGGGAGCGGGGCATTACACAACACAAACGAAACAAACTTAAACGAACAATAAACTAACTGAAATTAACGCTCACACAAATAGATTCAGGAAGTCCTGCTTGCCGTTGAGGTACTCGTAGGCGAAGCCTTCCTCCAGCATCCGCAGTTTAATGTTTTCTACATCCTGCGGCTGCTTCACTTCCACCCCAATAAACACGGGGCCTTTTTCTTTGTTGTTTTTCTTGATGTACTGAAAGTGGATGATGTCATCTTCGGGGTGCAGCACGCGGTTCACAAAGGTGCGCAGTGCGCCAGGTTTTTGGTTGAAGGTCACCATGAAGTAGTGCTTCAATCCTTGGTGCTGCAGCGCCCGCTCCTTGATATCTTCCATGCGGGTGATATCATTGTTGCTGCCACTGATGACACAGACCACGTTCTTCCCTTTGATTTCCTCGGCAAAGCTTTTCAGCGCCGAAATGGTAAGCGTACCAGCCGGTTCCAGGACTACGCCTTCCTCGTTGTACATCTTCAGGATGTCTTCACAAATCTGGCCTTCGGGCACCAGCACCACCTGGTCCAGCAACTCACGGCAGATCTCAAAGGTCAACTCACCCGGGCATTTCACCGCCGCGCCATCCACAAAAGAGTCAATGCTGGTCAAGACCTGACGCTGGTTCTCTTTGATGGAGTTGTACATAGACGGCGCGCCCTGCGGCTGCACACCAATGAGTTTGGTTTGGGGGCTTACTTGCTTAAAGACGCTGGAAACGCCCGAGGCTAACCCGCCTCCACCAATAGGCATGAACAGGTAGTCAATGGTGAAATCTGCGTCTTTGAAAATCTCAAGTCCCACGGTGGCTTGACCCTCAATGATCGCCATATCATCGAACGGCGGAATGAAGGTACTGCCCCGCTCATCGCAGAACTCCTTGGCGGCTTTGAACGTGTCATCATATGTGGCACCGGTAAGTACCACCTCCACCCACTCCTTCCCGAACAGCCGCACCTTGCTCACTTTCTGGGCGGGTGTCTGGGCGGGCATGAAGATGTAACCTTTAATCCCGAGCAGCTGACAGGCATAGGCCACGCCCTGGGCATGGTTCCCGGCGCTGGAGCAGACAATCTCCTTTTCGCGGTCCTCCGGCGACAGCGTAGACATCTTGTTGTACGCCCCCCTGATTTTGTAGGAACGCACAATCTGCAGGTCTTCGCGCTTCAGGTGAATGTCGGCGCCGTAGGTTTGGGAAAGCCACAGATTCTTCATCAAAGGTGTCTTGTAAATGACTCCTTTCAAGTTTTTGGCGGCTTTCTCCACGTTCCCTAACGCCACAATGGTTTCCAGGGGAGCTGTCTCTTTCTGCATGGTACTGGGTGAAAAGGCTGTTTTGGGGCTGTTCTGATAAAAACAGGCAAAAACTGGAAGTGGGTAATCAATTTGAGATTCTCCCCTTGAGGGGAGCGAAGAGGGGTGTTTACACAGGAGAGCACGCATTGCTGATAACCCTCTATTGCAGATTAGCTTGAAACTGCCTCATTAATAACTGAGAAAACGCACGAACCAGCTAATGTAAACACCCTTCTTTATCTCCCCTCAAGGGGAGAATCATCTCCTAAAGAATTCACTTCTTGATTAAGCTTAAAACTAAACTTCCTCGGCTACTTCGGCTTTGCTGCGGAGCTGACGTACTACCGCACCGGTTTGCCATAATTCAGATTCGCGAACTTCTTTCAATTCGGCTTCCAGTTCCTGGCGATACCCTGGGGTAGAGCCGCGTTGGATGGTACGCTCTGCTTCTTTGCCGGAAGCTACGCTGTCATACAGTTCGTTTAATACCGGAAGAGTGGCTTCTCTGAATCTGCCTTTCCAGTCTAGAGCACCACGCTGGGCAGTTACCGAGCAGTTACTGAACATCCAGTCCATACCGTTCTCGCCTACCAAGGGCACTAGGCTTTGGGTTAGTTCTTCTACGGTCTCATTGAAGGCCTCAGACGGAGAGTGGCCGCGCTGACGCAACACCTGGTACTGGGCCTCAATGATACCCGCTAAGGCACCCATTAATACACCACGCTCACCTGTTAAATCAGAGTACACTTCTTTTTTGAAATCAGTCTCAAACAGGTAACCAGAACCTACACCGATGCCCATGGCAACAGCTTTCTCATAGGCTTTACCAGTTGCATCCTGGAACACAGCGAACGAAGAGTTCAGGCCACCACCGGCCAGGAACAAACGACGCAGGCTGGTACCGCTGCCCTTAGGAGCTACCAGGATCACATCCACATCGGCCGGTGGCACAATGTTGGTTTGCTCTTTGAAGGTGATCCCGAAACCGTGCGAGAAATACAGGGTTTTACCAGGGGTTAACTTTTCTTTTAAGGTTGGCCAAACAGCAATTTGACCGGCATCAGACAACAGGTTGCAGATGATGGTGCCGCGCTCGGCTGCTTCCTCAATGGAAAACAAGCTGATGCCTTCCTCAAAACCATCTTGCTTCGCGCGCTCCCATGAAGGAGAATCCTGACGCTGCCCCACGATCACGTTGAAGCCATTGTCGCGCATGTTCAATGCCTGGCCCGGGCCTTGTACCCCGTATCCGATCACGGCAATGGTTTCATTCTTCAAAAACTCAAGGGCTTTTGCCAACGGGTATTCTTCACGGGTGACAACGGTTTCTTCTACACCGCCGAAATTGATCTTTGCCATTTTACTGTTTGTTATGGGTTATTAGTTGATTTACTTATTTGTCTATTCTGGCCTGTTTTCCTAAAAACAGGCGCTATACTTCTGTTGAGAAAGCCTCAAGCCTTACATGGTGAAGACTTTCTCGCGGCTGTTCAAGAACTCGTTTTCTATGACTTCCTGCCCAGGTTCCGCGCGTTCAAACTCCCGGAGTTTGCGGTTGAAGCCTTCGCTGCCTTTGATGATGGCAATGCGGGCACTCCGCACAAACTCAATCAAGCCGAAGGGCTGCAGAACTTTGATCAGGTTATCAGTTTCCTCGCGATGGCCTGTGGTTTCAAAAACGGTGTAGTCTTTCCGGATCACCACCACCCGCGCGCCATTTTCACGGAGCAGGCGTTCTACTTTGGCTTTTTCGGCAATCACGTCAGTAGGCACTTTGTACAGCGCCATTTCCTGCCAGATCACGTCTTCGTTGGTGTTGTAGTACACTTTCAATACCTCCACCTGCTTTTCAATCTGCCGGGCGATTTTGCTTACCACTTCTTCGGTTTCGTTAATCACGATGTTGAAGCGGTGGATGCCTTCAATCTCGCTGGGCGAGGTGTTGAGGCTGTCAATGTTGATTTTGCGACGGGAGAAGATCATCGCGATGCGGTTGAGTAACCCGATGTGGTTCTCGGTGTACACCGTGATGTTGAATTCTTCCCGTTCTATTGGCGCTTGCTCACTCATATGCTTATCTGTTAGGCACCGTTATTTCAATCTGATTTCGCTTACGCTGCAGCCCTGTGGCACCATAGGAAACACGTTGTTCTCTTTGGTCACCATTACTTCCAACAGGAAGGATCCGGGGTGCGACAGCATTTCCTGCAGGGCACTGGTCAGGTCTTCGCGCTGGTTGATGCTGCGCCCGGCGATGCCGTACCCCTTGGCCACCTGCACGTAATCTGGGCTGGTGATGTCCACGAAGGAGTAGCGACGCTCATGGAACAGCTCCTGCCACTGCCGCACCATGCCCAGGAACTGGTTGTTCAGGATCATGATCTTCACGTCAATGCCGCTCTGCATGATGGTGCCCAATTCCTGGATGGTCATCTGGATACCGCCGTCGCCAATCACAGCCACTACGGTTCTATCCAGCGCCCCAAATTTAGCCCCGATGGCCGCCGGAAGTGCAAAACCCATAGTTCCCAAGCCGCCGCTGGTGATGTTGCTGCGGGTGTGGTTCAGTTTGGCGTAGCGGCAGGCCACCATCTGGTGCTGCCCTACATCGGTCACGATGATGGCTTCGCCTTTGGTGAGTTCGTTTAGTTGCTGAATCGCCTCGCCCATGGTCATCTCACCACTGCTCGGGAACAGCTCCTCACGAATCACTGCGTCAATTTCTTTCTGCTCAAATTCCCGGAATTGCTCCAGCCAGGCGGTATGCTGCTTGGCTTCTACCAATTGCGTCAGCAAGGGCAGGGTTTCTTTGCAGTCGCCCCATACAGGCACGGTGGTCTTCACGTTCTTGTCAATCTCAGCGGGGTCAATGTCCAAGTGGATGATCTTGGCTTGCTTGGCGTATTTGTCCAGGCGACCAGTCACGCGGTCATCGAAGCGCATGCCTATCGCAATCAAGACATCGCACTCGTTTGTCATCACGTTGGGGCCGTAGTTTCCGTGCATGCCCAACATGCCCACGTTCTGCGGATGGTCGCTTGGCAAGGCACCGGCGCCCATGATGGTCCAGGCAGCCGGAATGCCGGTTTTCTCTATGAACGCTTTGAACTCCTGCTCAGCAGAACCCAGCATCACCCCTTGTCCCCATAGCACGAATGGCTTTTGAGCACTGTTGATCAGCTCTGCCGCTTGCTCAATGTATTCTTTGCGCACGATGGGCTTAGGCCGGTAGCTGCGGATGTGGTTACAAGGCGTATACCCCTGAAAGCTAAATTTCTGCAGCTGCGCGTTCTTGGTAATATCAATCAATACCGGACCAGGCCGACCGGTGCGGGCAATATGAAACGCTTTGGCAATGACCTCGGGGATCTCCGTGGCATCGGTGATCTGGTAATTCCATTTGGTGACCGGGGTAGTAATCCCAATCACGTCGGCCTCCTGGAACGCATCAGTACCTAACAGGTGCGCGAACACCTGACCGGTGATGCACACTAAAGGCGTACTGTCTATCTGCGCATCGGCTAAGCCGGTCACCAGGTTAGTAGCTCCGGGGCCACTGGTGGCGAACACCACACCTACTTTACCCGAGGAACGCGCGTAGCCTTGTCCGGCATGGATGCCACCCTGCTCATGGCGCACGAGCACGTGCTTCAGATCTCCCTCAAAGTCATACAGCGCATCATAGATGGGCATGATGGCTCCGCCTGGATACCCGAAAATGGTATCTACCCCTTCTACTACAAGGGCGTGCAATAAGGCCTGACCTCCGCTAAGCAGAGTGTCTGTTTCAGGCAAGGCTGGGACTTGTTTCTCTTGCGTTAACATAGGCTTCTTCCTGTAAATCGGTGATACATCCGTGGCTGGCATCACTCACGGTTCTGATATATTTCAACAGCACTCCCCCTTGCACATTTGGCTTAGGTCTTTGCCATTGGCTTCTTCTGAGGGCTAACTCGGCCTCGTCTACCTGCACATCCATGGTGTTGGTACTCGCATCCAGCACGATCCAGTCACCGTCTTCTACTAAAGCAATGGTGCCGCCGTCATAGGCTTCCGGGCAAACGTGGCCGATCACGAATCCGTGCGTGCCACCAGAAAATCTTCCGTCTGTAATTAAGGCTACTTTATCGCCTAACCCAGCACCCATAATGGCGGACGTTGGTTTCAGCATTTCCGGCATCCCTGGTCCGCCTTTAGGGCCCACGTAGCGGATTACCACTACCTGGCCTGCTTGAATCTTGCCAAGGGTAATGCCTTCGTTCAGGTCTTCTTCTGAGTTGAAGACAATGGCTGGTCCTTCAAAACGAAGGCCTTCTTTGCCGGAGATTTTCGCCACTGCGCCTTTAGTAGCCAGGTTACCATATAAGATCTGGATATGGCCGTCTGCTTTGATGGGGTTAGAAAGCGGTCTCAATAGATCCTGCTCCTCGCCTAGGGGCTTTACATCTACTAAGTTCTCGGCCATTGTTTTACCGGTAACGGTCATCAGATCGCCTTTCAGCAAACCAGCTTCCAATAAGGTCTTCTGCACGGCGGGTACTCCGCCCAAAGCAGAAAGGTCTTCCATCAGGTATTTCCCGCTTGGCTTCAGGTCGGCGAGCACCGGTACTCGGTTGCTTACCTCCTGGAAATCTTCCATGGTCAGTTTTACACCCGCCGCGTGGGCAATGGCAATCAGGTGAAGCACGGCGTTGGTAGAACCACCTAACACGGTAATCATCACCAAAGCATTTTCAAAGGCCTCGCGCACAAGAATGTCACGGGGCTTAATGTCTTTGTCTAACAGTTGCAGGATGTACGCGCCGGTATCCAGGGCTTCTTGGTTTTTCTCGGCGCTTACCGCCGTGGAGGAAGAAGAGAATGGGAGGCTCATGCCCAACGTCTCGATAGCCGCGGCCATGGTGTTGGCCGTGTACATCCCTCCGCAGGCACCCGGACCCGGGCACGCATTCCGGATGATTCCTCTATAGTCTTCGTCAGAGATAGCGCCGTTCAGTTTTTTACCATAAGCCTCAAAGCAAGACACAATGTTCAGCTTCTGGCCTTTGTACTCCCCTCCTTTAATGGTACCTCCGTACACCATGAGTGACGGGCGGTTCAGACGCGCCATGGCAATCAAAGCACCTGGCATGTTCTTGTCACATCCCACCACGGTAGCTACAGCATCATAGTAGTGGGCTCCAGCCATGGCTTCAATAGAATCGGCGATCAACTCTCTGGAAACTAAAGAGAAGCGCATCCCGGCGTTACCGTTGGTGATGCCGTCGCTCACGCCAATGGTGTTGAACCGAAGCCCAACCATGCCGTTTGCCTGCACGCCCATTTTCACGGCATCAGCCAATCCATTCAGGTGCATGTTACAGGTGTTCCCTTCAAAACCAGTAGAGCAGATGCCCACAAACGGTTTGCGCAGATCTGCCTCTGGGATACCAGACCCGATGAGCATGGCCTGAGAGGCCGGAAGGCTGTCGTCTTTGGTGTAGATGCTGCTGTATTTATTTAAAGCCATGGTTCGTTATGCAGTGTTTTGGAGGTGTTTTTCTAAAAAAAGAGCCTATCTACCGGGTGGTGAGAAAGGCTCTAAAAGATTGTAAGAGACCGTTCCTACCCACCTTGCGGCAGAGGACGAATGACAAGAATTGAAATAATAAATCGGTGTCGCATCTGGACGGTGCTCAAGCTTTTGGTTGTTTCAGGCCTGTTATCTCAAAAACAAGCCTGAAATTGGTTCTTTTAGATGATGGTACTGATGCCAATCTCAATGTTCTTCAGGTGCCGGAAACTCTCGCCGCCTTCCTGCACATAGTTGGCGATGAACGCGCCCACTTGCTCGGTGGTAAACGGATGATCAGCTCTGAGTTCTGGGGTCAGCACGTTTTTGTCTAAGGTGTAATCTACGGCTTCCTTCACCAGGTCTGCTTCTTCCTGCATCCCGAAATGCTCCAGCATCATGGCCACTGAAAGAATGGTAGCGATTGGGTTGGCAATGCCTTTCCCTTTGGCCTGCGGGTAAGACCCATGGATCGGCTCAAACATAGCGGCAGTCTCTCCTACTGAGGCGGAAGGCAACAAGCCCAAGGAACCGGCTATCACCGAAGCTTCGTCTGAGATGATATCGCCGAACATGTTCTCCGTTAAAATCACGTCAAACTGTTTTGGGTTCAGGATCATTTGCATGGCGGCGTTGTCTACGAACAGGTAGTCCACCGCTACAGACGGGTATTCCGGGGCAATCTGCTGCACCACTTCGCGCCACAAGCGGGAGGTTTCCAGCACGTTAGCTTTATCCACCAGTGTCAGTTTGTTCCGGCGAGTAGTAGCCGACTGGAACGCCAGGTGCGCAATGCGTACAATTTCCTCGCGGGTATAGGTGCAGTGGTCGTACGCTCCGTCTGCGGTGCGGCCCTTCTCCCCGAAGTAGATACCACCAGTCAGTTCGCGGTAGATGAGCATGTCGGCACCTTGGATGCGGTCTGCTTTCAAAGGAGAATGCTCCAACAGCACGTCATAGGCAGTTACCGGACGAATATTAGCGAACAAGCCCAAAGACTTTCTAAGGCGCAACAGACCTTGTTCCGGACGCACTTTGGCCGCTGGGTTATTATCGTATTTTGGGTCACCAATGGCACCTAACAAGATGGCATCAGCTTCAAAACAGGCTTGCAGGGTAGACTCTGGCAAAGGATCACCAGTGGCGTCAATGGCACAGGCGCCCATTAATTGAACATCCAGTTCAAACTGATGTCCGAAACGCTCCGAAACCGCCTCTAATACTTTGATGGCCTCAGTACAAACTTCCGGTCCTATTCCGTCGCCGGGTAATACGGCTATTCTTTTCGTTAATACGCCCATGGTCTGCTCCTTTCGTAGTTTTCTATCGCTTCTTTCTGGTTCACTAAAAAATCAATGTCATCGTAGCCATTGATCATGCACTCTTTTTTGTAGGCGTCAATGGCGAACGGAATGCGCTCTTCCCACACGGGCACTTCCAACTCCTGGTTCACCAGGTTTACGACCAACGTAGTCTGCGGATCTGTTTCTATCTGGGCAAACAACCTGGCTAGTACTTCATCGCTCACCTGCAGCGGCAGCAAGCCGTTGTTCAAGGCGTTGCCTTTGAAAATATCGGCGAAGAAGCTGGAGATCACCACCTTGAACCCGGCATCATGGATGGCCCAGGCCGCGTGCTCCCGGCTACTACCGCAGCCGAAGTTTTTACCGGCTACCAAGATCTGCCCGGAGTAACGGCCGTTGTTCAGCACGAAATCGGATTTGGGCTGACCGGTGTTGTCATAGCGCCAGTCGCAGAACAGGTTCTCTCCAAAACCCTCACGGGTGGTAGCCTTCAGGAAACGGGCTGGGATGATCTGATCTGTATCTATGTTCTCAATCGGGAGTGGAACTGCCGTTGATCTAAGTATCTCAAACTTTTCCATTAGTTCAGGTATTGGGTGATGTCCACAATTTTTCCTTCCACGGCCGTAATGGCGGCCACCAACGGACTGGCTAGTAAGGTGCGGGAACCTGGTCCCTGACGACCTTCAAAATTGCGGTTAGAGGTAGACACGCAGTAGGCACCAGTTGGTATCTTGTCTTCGTTCATGGCCAGACAGGCGCTGCAACCCGGCTCTCTTAGTTCAAACCCGGCAGCGGCCAACACTTTGTCTAAGCCTTCTTCCATGGCTTGCTTTTCAACCAGTTTAGAACCCGGTACAATGATGGCCTCTACGTGTGGCGCTTTTTGCTTGCCCTGCACGTATTTGGCTACCTGGCGCAAATCCTCTATGCGGGAGTTAGTGCAAGACCCGATGAACACATAGTCAATCTTTTTGCCCAACAACGACTCGCCTGGCGCAAAGCCCATATACTGCAATGACTTGCTGTAACTGGCCTGCTCACTTGCCGGAACATCGGTGGGGATAAGCGCATCAATTGCCATGCCCATGCCTGGGTTAGTCCCGAAGGTGATCATCGGGGCAATGTCCTGCGCGTCAAAGGTGTATTCCTTCTCAAACGAGGCGCCTTCTTCGGTGAACAAGGTAGACCAATAAGCAATAGCCTGCTCCCAACGCTCACCTTGCGGGGCGAACGGACGGCCTTTCAAATACTCAAAAGTGATTTGGTCTGGCGCGATCATGCCACCACGGGCGCCCATTTCAATGCTCATGTTACACACTGTCATGCGTCCTTCCATGCTCAAAGCCTGGAACGCGCTGCCAGCGTACTCTACAAAGTAACCGGTGGCACCACCGGTACCCAGTTTAGAGATCACGTAGAGGATGATGTCTTTGGCTGTTACGCCAGGTCTCACCGCTCCGTCTACCGTGATGCGCATGCTTTTGGGTTTGCTCAACAGCAAGCACTGCGAAGCCATCACCTGTGCTACCTGGCTAGTGCCAATGCCAAAGGCGATGGCGCCGAAGGCGCCGTGCGTAGAGGTATGGCTGTCACCGCACACGATGGTCATACCCGGTTGGGTTAACCCTAACTCTGGTCCGATCACGTGCACAATACCCTGGTGCTGGTGGCCTAAGCCGTACAGTTCAATGTTGTGCTTGGCGCAATTCTCCGTCAGCTTATCTACCTGGAAACGTGAAAGCGGTTCCTGAATAGGAAGATGTTGGTTTTTGGTGGGTACGTTATGGTCAGCGGTAGCCACCATCTGCTCTTTGCGGAACAATGGCAGTCCACGCGCTTCAATCTCATCGAAGGCCTGCGGGCTGGTAACTTCATGAATTAAGTGCTTGTCAATGTAAAACACATCTAATTCCGCCCCCGGAATGGACTTCACTACGTGGGCGTCCCAAATCTTATCTAATAACGTCTGTGCCATATTAATTTGCAGAAACCAGGTTATCCTGCTCCACTAATTGGTGAAGGTCTTCGTCTACTACTTCTTTCTTTTTGTCTGCTACATTCAAAAAAGAGGCGTAGGCTTTGTCTAAGGTAAATTTATCAAACGCATACCCTATTTTCTGTAACCGGTACGCCAAAGCGGCACGGCCAGAACGGGCAGTTAAGACAATGGAAGAATCCTCGGCGCCTACTTCTTTGGGATCAATGATCTCGTAGGTTTCGCGGTGCTTGATCACGCCATCCTGGTGAATGCCGCTGGAGTGTGCAAAGGCATTAGCGCCCACAATGGCTTTGTTGGGCTGTACCTGCATGCGCATCATGTGTGATACTAAATGCGAGGTCTCCGTCAAAAGCTTGGTGTTGATGTTGGTGTCCAGGTTCAGATACGGGTGCTGACGGAGAATCATGACGACTTCCTCCAGGGCCGTATTACCGGCGCGCTCCCCTACCCCGTTGATGGTACACTCAATCTGGCGGGCGCCGTTCACCACCCCGGAAATGGAGTTAGCCGTAGCCAAGCCTAAATCATTGTGGCAATGGGTAGAAAGCGTCACGTTCTGCACGCCGCGCACGTTTTCATATAGGTATTTGATTTTCGCACCATATTCTTCCGGCAGGCAGTAGCCAGTGGTATCGGGGATGTTCAACACCGTAGCCCCGGCTTTGATGGCGGCTTCGCACACCATGGCCAGGAACTCATTATCGGTGCGGCCAGCGTCTTCGGCGTAGAACTCAACGTCTTCTACAAAGCTCTTGGCGTATTTTACGGCCCAAACGGCGCGCTCAATCACGTCGGCCTGGGTGGTGCGCAGTTTGAACTTGATGTGCGATTCTGAGGTGCCGATGCCGGTATGGATTCTTGGGTAACGAGCCAGCTTCAACGCTTCAGCGGCTACCTTAATGTCGTTTTCCACGGCGCGGGAAAGACCGCACACGGTGGCTTCCTTCGTTTGGGCCGCAATGGCCCGAATCGCCTCGAAATCGCCGGGGCTGGAAACCGCGAAGCCAGCTTCGATCACGTCAACTCCCAGAAGCTCCAGTTGCCGTGCAATCACCAACTTCTCATCCATGTTTAATTTGCAACCAGGCACCTGCTCGCCGTCGCGCAACGTTGTATCGAATATTTGTATCTTCTGGGCTGACATCGTTATTTTGGCTACTTATTCTTTACAAAGAAGCGCGTACTAATACGAGACCCAAAAACTATTTTCGGCCCATTTACTATTTCTAACCGCCTACTTTTTTACCATAATTAACTGATTTTCAATATTTTAATCTATTTTCATTTACAATGCCTAACCAAAATATTGATCCTATTTTTCAGTTAATAAAATCACTTACCCCTTCTGAGAAGCGGCACTTCAGGCTATTTACCAACCGAAGCGGCTCCAGCGAGGACCTTAAGTTTCTGCAGTTGTTTGATGCCTTGGACCAGCAGGACACCTTAAATGAGACCCAGATTCTAAAACAAGTGCCCAGCATAAAGAAAGCGCAGCTGGCTAACCTGAAGAATAACCTATACAAGCACCTGCTCTCCAGCCTGCGAGCATTTCACGCCCCACAAAACCTGGACATTCAACTGCACGAGCAGCTGGATTATGCCCGGGTACTGTATAATAAAGGGTTCTACCAGCAGAGTTTGAAGATGCTGGACAAAGTGAAAGCGGCGGCGCTGGAGTATGAATTACCACACATCGCGCTCACGGCCATTGATTTTGAAAAGCTAATTGAGAGCCAATACATCACCCGTAGTCTGAGCGGCCGCGCCGAGAACCTGACCCAGGAAGCCACGGCCGTTTCCACGCACATCTCCCAAATGCACCAGCTGTCCAATGTGGCGCTACGCTTATATGGGCTGTATCTGAAAGTGGGCCTGGCCCGCAACCAGGAGGACTACGATTACATTTCAAGCTTCTTTCAGGAAAACCTACCCCAAATAGACATCCGGCGGGCGGGGTTTTATGAGAAACTGTATTACCACCAATCACACGTGTGGTATTACCTCATGATTCAGGACTTCAAAAACTGTTACCGGGCCGCGCAGAAGTGGGTGAATCTGTTTGACGAGTACCCCCACATGAAGGAGCGGCGACCGGTGTTGTACATCAAGGGTATGCACAACCTGCTGAACACGCTGTACAACATCCTGTACCATTCCAAATTTGTGAAAGTGCTGCAGCAACTGGAAGACTTTGCTGCGGACACGGCGCGCCGGTCTAACCCCAATGTAGAAACGCTGCTGTTCCTGTACATCTACACCAATAAGATTAACGGCTATTTTCTGGAAGGCAAGTTCACCGAGGGATTGCAGGTGATACCGGGCGTACTCAAGAACCTGGAAGGCTTCCAGGCACAGCTAGACCCGCACCGCATGCTGGTGTTCTACTACAAAATTGCCAGCCTGTACTTTGGCTCCGGCGATTTCAAGAAAGCCATTGAGTACCTGAACAAGGTCATCCATCACCAGAACACGAGCTTGCGCGAAGACCTGCAATGCTTCGCGCGTATCCTGAACCTGATTGCCCACTACGAAGCTGGCTACGACGACGACACCCTGGATTACCAGATCCGGACAGTGTACCATTTCCTGGGCAAAATGGACAACCAGCAGCAAATGCAGGTAGAGATTTTCAAGTTCCTGCGTACCGTAGGCAACATTGCCCCTTACCAGTTGAAAGACGCTTTCATCACCCTCAAAGAAAAGCTGATCGCCATTTCCCAGAACCCCTACGAGCGGCGTCCTTTCATGTACCTGGATATCATCTCCTGGCTGGAAAGTAAGATTGAGAACGTACCCGTGCAGGAAATCATGCGCCGGAAACAGGGAAGGCTGAAGTAGAAAGGCGTTTTAAGAGTGTTTTAAAAATTCTGGCTTTAATAAAGAATAAATTGTACTATCCTTTACTATAAGTAAAGAACTATATAGTATATTGGGCAATGTAGTTGACCTATCTAGTTTCAGAATATTTTATAAATGAATCCAGGCTTCTATAGTTAACGCCGAGAACCTAATCTCTCCAATTGTTCTAATATACTTGTTGTACAAATCTATTTTCAAAAACAAAAATAATTTATGGAAGCAAAAATATACAAAGCTTTTATTGCATCACCTAGCGACACAAATAGAGAACGTGATATATCAGAAAAAATCTTCAATGAAATAAATTCTGGTTTAGGACATATCTATAATTTTAGAATTGAATCTTTAAAATGGGAAAATGACGTAAGACCATCGATTCAAAACAAGGACGGACAATCCATAATTTTCAATCAGATAGGCGATGAATATGAAATATTCATCGGTATTATGAACAAAAAATTTGGAGCACCTACACCAAGAGCTGGTTCAGGGACTGAAGAAGAATTTGAATCCGCATTCAATAGATATAATCAACATAAAGACGTCGAGGTAATGTTCTATTTTAATGATGAACCTCCTAAATCGATGTCAGAAATCAATGCAAGTGAATGGATTAAAATTACATACTTTAAAAAAAGGTTACAACCATTAGGAATATACGGACAATATAATGGAGTTTTGGATTTTGAAGAAAAGCTAAGAAAGCACCTTAGCAAGTTCTTCATTGATGAATATAAAAAAAAAATGAAGCCCCTTTAAATGCAGAGCAATTAATCAATAGGGAGACATTAAAAAAGATTTTTAATAAACGTTTTAATGACTCCTTAAAAGGATTTGATGACCAACCTAAAGTGTGGGTTGAACCAGTTATAAGTAGAAGAAGTGAAATTTCTCAAAATCCTGACGAAAATTATAACCAAAGAGTCTTAATTGAGGAATTACTCTTCTCAGAAGAATCTTACTTGATTAATTCACCAGCACAGTTTGGGTTAACAACTTTAGCACATCACTTAGTTTTAACAGCTTGGGAAAATAATTACCTATGGGTTTATATAGACAATTCGTCGACAAAGCCTCACACAATACATAATGCTGTAAAAAATGAACTTACTTCACTTGACCAAAAAGAAGAAAATTTAAAGTGTATAATTTTTGATTCTTTCTTAAGCCAGGATAAGGTTTCTTTAAAAAAACTAAAAAAACTAGCTGAAGCAAATCGTGGAAAAAAGATTATTGTAATGAACTCCGTAGATGAAAGTTTATACTTGGATAAAGATGAAGATGATACAAATACAGAAGAGAATATAGAAATAAATATTGATTTTATAAAACTACACTTAATTGCATTACCCAGAAACCAAATAAGAAGCATTGTAAATCAATATAATAAAGAAAGAAAGATAGCTGATGACGATAAGGTATTGGACAAAGTAACGACAGAATTAGAATGCTTAAATTTACATAGAACACCATATAACGTCCTTACTATACTTAAAGTATCAGAAAAAAATTTTGATGACAGTCCAGTCAATAGAACAAAAATGATAGAAATGATATTGTTTGTTCTATTTGACTTTGGTGAGATACCAAGATATAAAACAAAGCCCGATTTGAAAGATTGTGAATATGTTTTAGGAAGGTTTTGCGAGCTAATGTTAAAAAGAGAGAAATTTACTTTTTCAAAAGATGATTTTTTAAGAGAATTAAAAAGCTTTTGCAAAGAAAAATATATTGAATTAGATATAGAGGTTGTATTTGAAGTTTTACTTAATAACAATATAATAGTATTTGACTATAAAAGCTTTAGGTTTAAGTCTTCTTTTTGGATTTACTATTTCGGAGCTAAAAGAATGCATATCGATCAAGATTTTAAAAAATTCATATTTGATTCAAAAAAATACTCTTCATATCCAGAAATTATAGAGTTTTACACAGGAATAGACAGAAATAGGGATGATGCTCTTAAAATATTATTAGATGATATTAGAACAACAAAGGAAACTGTCAAAATTAAATTAGGAATTAATGAGGATATAAATCCTCTCAACAGCATAGAGTGGGTACCATCTGAGGACGCAATCGAGAAGATTCAAGAGGAGATAAGTGAGAATGTATTAACTTCTAATCTACCTGACATTGTAAAAGATCAGTTTTTAGACAACACATACAATCAAATAAAACCATACAATCAATCCATACAGAGAATTTTTGAGGAGTATTCTTTATTGAATTTGATACAACAAATTAAAGCTTCATCAACAGCTTTGAGAAATAGTGATTATGCTAATCCCCAAATAAAGAAAGACTTGTTGAACGAAATTTATCAGTCATGGCATCAACTATCAAAAGTTTTGTTTGTTTTAGCTCCTATTATGGCTTCAAAAGGACAAGCATCCTTTGAAGGTGCTGCATTTGAATTAAACGGAAACTTTGGTAGCACTTTTGAGGAAAGATTAACAAAGATCCTTACAGTATTACCAACAAATATAATAGGTTATTTCAAAGAGGATTTATACTCACCTAAAATAGCTCCATTACTTTATGAAAAATTTAATTTAGAAACCAATGAACTCATGAAACATCAACAAGCCTTGATGTTAATTTTTAAACGCCCATCTGGTTGGAAACAACAAATTGAGAATTACATCACAACTCTCAATAAAAATTCATATTACCTATCCAATACTGTAAATTCCTTGAGAACAAAATACAGGTATGATTTTGCTTCAAAAGAAGAATTACATGATATAAAATATTTAGTAAAACTAGGCTTAGCTAAACATCAATTCGGAGCAAAGAAACCGAACATATTACAAGTGACAAAAATAAGTGACAAAAATTTACCACAAAGGGAATTCAATGGGGAGGAATAGTTTTCGCTTTTAACCTTACCAATTTATAAATCATTTTCCAAGTTGGGTCCTACTATTCTTAAATTCGTAAGCTTAGAAGACTGAATTGATACAGTTCAGATTTAAATAAATATTAATGAAAAGATTATTCGGGCTGTTAAGCATACTTGCCTTGGCTATTCTAGCTTTCAAACCTGCTGATGATAAAACAGTTTCCAACCTCTCTAATGACGCTGGTTGGGTGGAACTTATCAATGGAAAAGATTTGACTGGTTGGAAAGCCACCGAAAATCCTTCTACCTGGTCAGTAACTGACGGACTTTTCCAGGCCGACGGAAAACGTTCACATCTCTTCTATGAAGGAGAATACCTGAAAGATGGTTTCAAGAATTTTGAACTGGAAGTGCAGGTAAAAACTTTCAAGTTGGCGAATACAGGAATCTATTTTCATACCAAGTACCAGGAAACAGGCTGGCCCGATACCGGTCTGGAAATACAGGTGAACAACACCCATATTGGGGAAGGGGATTACATCGAACTCAAAAAAATGGCCAGCCTTTATGGGGTGCGGAATCTATACAAAACGTTTGGCAAGGACGGAGAATGGATGACGGTAAAAGCCCGCGTAGAGAGCAATCGTGTCCAGGTTTGGCTCAATGGCATGAAAACAGTTGACTATCTGCAGCCCGAAAAAACCTTTTCGGCCATAAGACGACTTGGGGAAGGAACGTTCTGCCTCCAAGGGCATGATACCCTGAGTAAAATGCAGTACAAAAGTTTCAGGGTGCGCCGCTTGCCAGATGATGCCCGTTCCAACCTGGCTGCTCCTACATTGGGTGCCTGGCATGACAGCCTCGTGGCGCTGCAGAGCCAGCAGTTTGCTTTTATTGATTTAAATCCAAAAACCACTTTATCAGCAAAAGAACTTGCCAACTACTATTATACCACAGGCATAAACGTTTCCTTGGTAAAGAGTCCTGCCTCTGCCAAAGAACTGGCAGCAGCTAAAAACCTACCACTTTTTACGGGCATAAAAGTGACTGCTGCTAACCAGGCAACGGCTAAGGCATCAACCGCTGACTATATTATTGGCGAAAGCAATGATTTAAAGAGCGCGAAGGCATTGCTTCGCGGCAAGAAAATAAATATCTGGTCTGATAAGGGCAGAACCCTTAACAACCCTAAGACCGCAGAGTTGTTAGACATGGCCAAGCAAAACAATATTGCCATAGAAATTGACAATGTAAGCAATAGCCCATCGCTGGAAATCATAAAGATAGCAAAAGCCAAAGGCTGTAAATTCACGTTCGCGGGACTGGTGCCTGCTTCTAACATGCAGAAATCAATGTTTGTCATGAGGGCCATTAAAGAGGCAAATCTTACTTATAAAGACCTGTATATTCCCAAATGGTAGAACTTTCTAACACACCTTGATTTAAATACTGGCTGTTATGGTGCTTGTAAACTATGATGTGGAATAAAAAACTTACCCCAAGCCTTGTGTAAATTCATGCTGCGTCACAGCGTGTCATTCATATTTAAAGAATACTTATGCGACTTTACTTCTCCAAGGCACTTAGCTTATTCGTTTTATTAGCCCTGTTTAGTGCCTGCACCCGAACGGGTAAAGTAGGAACCGGAGCGGGCGGGCAATTTGCCGTGGAGGAAGCGACCATTGCCGACATCCACACTGCTTTCAAGAAAGGCACCTGTTCCTGTGAGCAGTTGGTGACCACCTACCTGCAGCGGATAGAAACCTACGACCAGCCTACCAGATTAAATTCCATTGTCCTCACCAACCCAGAGGCGCTTCGGCTGGCACGGGAGTTGGATGCGGAATACCGGCGAACGAAGAAACTGCGGCCGCTGCACTGCATTCCGCTCATTGTGAAAGACAATTTCAATACTAAGGGCCTGCAAACCACCGCGGGCTCGCTGGCGCTGAAAGGCTTTGAACCGGAAACCGATGCCTACCAGGTGCGGGTATTGCAGGAGGCCGGCGCGTTGGTGCTGGCCAAATCCAACATGGCCGAGTGGGCCTTCAGTCCCATGGTCTCCATCAGCTCCATCGCGGGCGAAACGCTGAACCCCTACAACCTGGGGCATGTGCCAGCCGGATCCAGCGGCGGCACGGCCGCAGCGGTGGCAGCCAACCTGGGCACCGTGGGTTTGGGTTCCGATACCGGCAACTCCATTCGCGGCCCTTCTTCGCACACTGCCCTGGTGGGCTTCCGCTCCACCCTGGGCCTTACCAGCCGCGCGGGCATCGCGCCGCTTTACTTGCGCAACGACGTGGGCGGCCCCATGGCCCGGACGGTAGAAGACGCTACCCGCATACTGGAGGTAATTGCGGGGTACGACCCGGCTGATCCTTTAACCGAACACAGCCGGGGCAAGGTACCGGCCAACTACCGCCAATTTCTGGATAAGAACGGCTTGAAAGGTGCCCGGATTGGCGTGCTGCGAACTTTGAGTGACAAAGATCCCGACCCACAGGTAAAAGCCTTGTTTGAGAAAGCCATTGCCGACATCAAACGCCTGGGCGCCGAAATTGTGGATCCGTTTGAAGTTCCTAATTTTGCGGAGGTAAGCAAAGACCAGTGGTGTTCCGTTTTCCAGCACGATATAAACCAGTACCTGTCGTCCCTAGGGTCCAAGGCACCCGTAAAAAGTATACAGGAAGTGTGGGCTTCGGGCAAATATTCGCCCTACATCAAAGAAAACTTGAAATACCAACTGGACCAGACTACCGCTCCGGCTGCGGATGCCACCACCTGCGGCGATGCCTACCACGATACCCGCCGTATCGCTTTCCGGGAAGCCGTGACCGGGGCCATGAAAAAGCACCGTTTGGATGCCGTCATCTATCCCACCTGGAACCACCCGCCCGCCAAAGTAGGCGATTTCAAGGGCTACAAAGGCGACAACAGCCAGATCATTGCGCCGCACACGGGCTTACCCGCCTTTACGGTGCCCATGGGCTATACCTACGACAACCTGCCTGCCGGGCTGCAGTTCTTGGGCGACCTATTCGCAGAACCCACGCTGATCAGGCTCTCTTATTCTTATGAGCAGGGCACGAAGCACCGCAAGCCGCCGGTACAGTTTAGTAATTAATTAAGGCGGCAAGAGTTTAAACAATAAAGGCAGAATATAGAATTCTGCCTTTATTGTTTTCGGAATCCAGGCAAATGCCTTAATCCTAGTTGAACAATTAGTATTGAAGAAAGAAGACGCTTCCCTCATTAGAAATTAGTAAACCACGCACTCTAAGGCGATTACTGCTTTAGAGTGCGTGGCTTATTTTACTGTGTGAGGCACTACTGTTACTTGTAGCGGTTACCCTTTTACAAGAAACTGCAATTATAAGGCGATTTCCATTTGCATCCTGAACTGTACTCTGTCGTTTCTGCCTTGCTCTTTGATTAAGGTTACATCGCTCTGCACCTTCAGGCTATGGTCTACAATGTATTTTGATAATCCGGCAGTGTATTGTTCTTGCTCCCCTATACCGGTTACAGCGGTAGGATCGAAGGTAGTATATCGGCCTGCCATCTCCCAATTAGACGCAAGCAGATAGCCTGCCTGCAGGTTAAGAGCTTTGCCTGTTACAAAAGTTTCGTCTACGGTACCATCAAGTTGGTAACTAATAACAGGGGTTCCATTGGGCACCTTACGGTCTGCGTATTCGCCCATAGCCGAAAAACCTTTGTACTTAAACATAGCATCTACAAACCAAGTACTTAAGTCGCGTTGTTCACTCAGAAAACTTCCTAACTGTCCACGCGAACGAGATGCATTATCGTTAAAATCATAAGATGCGGCCAAGGCTAGTTTTGGGGTTTCTTCCCTTGCAATATCGCCGCCAACATAGTCTCCGTCACCCTGGAATTCGCCAAGTGGCAATATCTCTATGCGTCCGGTATAGTCATAACCTCCGGCATTATTTACAGTTATATCGCGGCCCTCCCCCATGGAGATGGAAGCCATTTCGCGTAGCAATACTGTACCAACTTGATGTTCATTGCGTAACTGGAAACCTGCATCGCGGTCAAGATTTATACGCGAATTCAACAAACTTCTATCTACAAACTGGAGCTTTTGAGAGGAGATTACACGCTCACGGTTACCAGGCAACTTTGTCTGACCAACCCATAACGACAGCGTTGGTGTTAGCTGGTATTTAGCTACGGCATCAAGAATGATGTTATCTGCATTATTTGTCTGGCTGATGTCGCCACCACCACCGGCACCTATATCGCTGTTACTTAGGCCCAGCTCAATTTTGTATACAAGCCTTGGCGTGAATGCGTAGCCATCAAACTTAAGACGGGCTCTTCGTATCAGGAAACGATCATCCCAGCCCTTGGTGCCTTTCGTATGCACGCCTTGGTAAAGCGTCTGAAACCGTATTCCAAATTTGAAACTAAATGAGGAATCTTCAGCTACAACTTGAATTCCTTTTCCAAACTTTGTTCTGTTTATACTTTGGGCTTGCGCATTAAAAACAAAGAACAAGGAGATAGAGAGCAGACATACTACTCTGGTGAGCTTGATAGTCACAGTAAGTAAGGTTTAGGTGAGAAATAAGCCTTTTATTGTGGTAAAGCCATAAACCTCAAGAAAGCTCATCAGTTAGTCAGGCTGAGAAGCGTTTGGTTTCAACTGCTTTGGTTTTACACGTACAGCACAGAAGCTATGTTGTTCTACCACGGTGCAAAACTACAAAGCCATTAATACCTAACTATTAACTCAATGTTATCTCAATGTTAACAAATAGCTTGATACTTTATAAGCTATTAATTCTTGCAAATGAAATCAATCTCTTACTTTACACTTTCAGTGTTGGATAAAGACAGGAAAGACAGGCTTTGAATCAATCAGTACAACAACTTCGTGTTGGAACTCCTACTTATCAAGAGTTTATATTGAATTGTTCGTGTAACATCTTCGCTACTTTCCCTTCAGGGTTGATGGGCTTCACTTTCTTCATATTTACCTTTCGGTAAGTAATAGAGAGCCTTCTTTCCCTATGCTTCACGTTTCCATCAACAACATCTTTCTTTCTGGAAGGGATGGAGTGGTTCCACTTATACCTGGCCTCATCTTGCATCACATACACTGAACGCCTGGGAACCTCCACATCCACCACGTCTTTATTTTTGATATGTATGAATTTCATGATGCAACCACTTCCAAGATTAACACCACAGATTTGGTTTTCGAAATAGTTCCTGTCCTTATGAGGCCTGAGCCCCTCTCCGGGAAAGTATTCATTAATGATGACCTGGTCTGGTTGGATGGATACTATCCCCTGTTCCGTTAATTGTTCTGACAATTTGTGAATCAGCGGGGGCATAGGAACTGGAAAGCTGATCAGATCATAGGGAGACTCCAGTTCATTCCTGTACCCATAATATTGCAACCTCCTTTCGTAATCAACTACCCATATCTGGTTGTCAATTTCCTTTATCAGTTCATCTTCCATTGATTCACTGATAAAGTCATGGTAGAGTAGCAAACCTGGTACTGCTGTTTCCATATTCAAATCATTTAAGGCACTTGTAACTAAAAAGTTATCTGCTAAAGATTTAGATAACGCTTCCCATAAGGTTAAGTTTAAATTGAGTAACAAGATCCTCCAGGCAGAAAGCAACAGTGGCTAAAATCCCTTTGTCTGCCTATGTTTCACCAAGACATTTTGTTTCTTTTCATCTACCTAACTCTTAGAACTTTCTCAAGCCCCAAACCGAAACAAGTTTTTAGCTGAAGGGAGTAGCGGCACACATGAACAACCAGGCATGTTCTTGAATGCAAACAAGTACTACTGCTTTCTAGCGCCCGCTATTTTTGGCAGCAGCAGATCCACTTTTGATGATTCGGTTAGCTTTTTGAAAATCCTTCCCTTTTACCGTAATGATATACATACCATCTACCTCCTGATTTAGATCATACTTTATTTTATTCAAACCTGCTGTAGCCGCATAAGAACTGGCACGAACCAACTTCCCGGCAATGTCCCTGATTTCAACAATTATATTTTCCGGATTTGTCATTGAGATTTCCAAAGTAAAAGCAGCGGAGGTTGGATTAGGATAGGAAAGCATGCTTACCTCAGTTATTGTTGTTACATATTTTACTGCAACAATGGCGCTGGTTTCAGATTCACCGTTGAAATCTACCTGCCTTAACCGGTAATAGTTAATACCTTCCAGTGGATTGTTATCAGTGAAGGAATAGTTAAGTAAGTTGAGGCTATTTCCTGCACCTGCTACCTGGCCTATTTTAGAGAAGTTTCGGCCATTGGTGCTACGTTCTACCTCAAAAGTTTCATTTTCCTGCTCTGTAGCAGTTTGCCACGTTAAAAGGGCATTCTTCTTGTTTCTTGTGGCCTTAAAGTTTAAAAGAGCAACCGGCAGGGGTGTTTCTTCAGTTACTTCTGTCACTGTAACTGTGATGGTTTGCTCTTTAGACAATACCCCATCGCTTACTATAACGGCTACAGTATACACGTTTGAATTAGCTGCTGAACCAGGTGCTTCATAGTCTGGGGCTTTCATAAAGGATAAAGCACCAGTGGCAGGATCTATTCTGAAACTACTTTGGTCTGGGCTGGTGGAAATAGAATACACGATTGTATTATTTTCCGGGTCAGTTGCCGCTACGGTCATCACACTGGTAGTATTTTCTGGTACTGAAACTGAACTGGCAGAGGTGAAAACCGGAGCTTCGTTTACGTTGGTCACGGCAATTGTAAAAATCTGGCTGGTGGTATGGGTTCCGTCTGAAGCTAGCACCCGGATGGTGTGGGAAGTAGCTGCTTCAAAATTCAATAAAGCGCCATTTGCTACCGTAACTACGCCGGTTGAGGCATCTATAGCAAAGCGGCCACCAGCATCGTCAGATAAGGAGTAACTTACCCTTGCTTCCGCATCTGTTGCATAAGCAGTTACTCCTACAACCGTGCCTGTAACAGCATTCTCAGGTATTGTGTTAGTCTCTGCATTTACATCTGTTGGAGTGCTAGGCGGGTTCTCATCCACCACATCAGTTATGGTTACGGTAATTGTCTGACTTTTAAACAGGTTACCATCACCTACCAAAACTCCTACTGTATATACGTTAGTACCGGCAGCTGAACCCGGTGCCTCATAATTAGGAATATAATTTACAAAGGATAATTCACCAGTATTAGACTTGACGTTGAATTTAGTATAATCCGGAGAACTGAAAGAATTAGCATCTAAGAAATACTCAAGGGTACCATTTTCTGGATCGGTTGCAGTAACTGTAATCACATAGGTTGTATTTTCCGGCATAAAAACCGCAGAGGCAGATGTAATAACTGGTGCTTCGTTAACATTGGTAACCTCAATGGTAAAGGTTTGGCTGGAAGTTAAACTACCATCTGAAACTTGCACGGTAATGTCTAAAGAAGGAGTTGTCTCAAAGTCGATAACCGCACCGCTTGCCACTGAAACTACCCCTGTGGAGGAATTGATGGCAAACCGATTCTCAGGATTTACAGACAGGGAATAGGTAAGCGTAGTACCGGCATCCGGGTCTGTGGAACTGGCCGTTATGCCAACCAGGGTACCTCCTGCCGAGTTTTCGGCCACGGTATTAGCAGCCGTATTTACATCTATAGGAACTGAAGGCCCCTCGTTATCATTGGTTACAGCTATGGTAAAGGTCTGGGTGGAAGTTAAACCGCCATCTGAAGCCTGTACTGTAATGCTATAAGAAGTGGCAGTTTCGAAATCCAGTAGCGCACCGTTGGCTACGGTAACAACTCCTGTAGAGGCATGTATAGCGAAGCGACCGCCAGCATTATCGGTTAAAGTATAACTAATAGGTGCTCCTTCCGGGTCGGCAGACGAAGCCGTGATATTTACCAGCGTACCGTTAGCGGAGTTTTCGGGCACTGCATTGGCAGTAGCATTAGCATCCGTGGAAGTTGAAGGTGCCTCGTTAACGTCAGTAACCACAATGGTGAAGGTCTGGCTGGAAGTAAAGTGGCCATCAGAAGCTTGCACACTAATTGAATGGGCAATGGCCGATTCGTAATTCAACAATGAGCCGTTTGCCACTGTAACCACCCCAGTTGAGGCGTCTATAGCAAAGCGCCCCCCAGAATTGTTAGATAAAGAATAAGTAATGGTTGCTCCTTCCGGATCTGTTGCTGAAGCAGTAATACCTACCTCTGTACCATTAGCTGCATTCTCCGAAACGGTGTTGCCAGCTGTGTTGGCGTCCGTCGGAACAGAAGGCGCCTTGTTTACCTGAACAAAATAGTAGGCAGTATTCCCGTATGTGTTGTCAGCTTCTGAATTTTCAACCTGATATTTGAACACAGCGGTACCTGAGAAATTTTCATTGGGGTCAAAAGAAAGTGTTGCGTTGTAAGGGAATTCTGTTGCTGTTACGCTGGTCTGAGCCGTACCATTAATATACAGCACTCCCTGGCTAGCAGCATCTGGCAGTTCTGTGATTTTAAAATTTGTAATAGAACCCCCAGTTCCGGTATTATGTATACTTTTTATTCCGACAGTACCTAATGCGGTGGAAAGCACAAAATCGCTCTTTAAATTAGTTGCTGAAGCTGGGGGTATGGCAATTTTATTACTCCCATTATTTACGGGGATATAATATTTAGCAGAAGCGGAAAGGTTATTATCATTATCTACTACTACATAATCGAAACTAACAATAGCTGCGGATGAACTAGCACTAATAGCTGCTGCTTTGAAAGTAAGCTTTGAGGCATCACTTATAGGATATACAGTGTTAACATCTACGGGACTTCCATTTATATTTAAAGTACCTTGGCTACTAGCATCTGGTAAAACTGTAACCCTAAACTCTTTTATAAACCCATTTACATCTACTCCTCCTACTGGTCTCAATGCATTGCTTATTGTTGGATCATCATTAACATTAGCAGCAGTTACCGTATTAGCAACAAGATCAGTTTGGCCAAAAGCATGGGGTGTAATAAATAACCCCAACAAGCAAACAAGGGTAACTCTGAGTGACAAAGAACATATAATCATTTGATGAGAAAAGGTAAGGCTTGCGCTAACAATTGACAAATTCATGTTCTAATAGTTATATTTTTTGTAATATTAACATATTAGAATATGCCCATATATAATTTCGCCGGATATCCTCAATTAACCGACGAACTGATCTAAATAGGCGTTTAAATGTTTGTAAAATTTTTAAACTTGCAATTTTTATATCATTTTCTTAAAATTCTTTAATAGAATAGCTCTAAATAAGTATTTAAATAGTTATTTTTAAAATATGTATGTTTATACTTTAAAGTTTTAGAATTATTCTATAAATATCATATAACAATTTACACACCTTCTATTCTGAGCTAATTATTATGACTCGAAGGTTAAGGTTTAAATAACTCGAGTAAATCTGAGAATAATGAAGTAGAGCCTTGTCAGCAATCCTGAATTACCGGCTTGACCTTCATAAACGACAGTACTGTCTCTGGGCTACGCTCCTGCAGACTGTAAACTACAAAGCCCATGAGAACGGTAGCGGCGTAGTCATCATAGCAAACTCATTTACATTTATACCTTCCTTGCACGACAACTAACAACTATCGGCAACCTCATTGATGGCACCCCGTACTCTTTAGTTGTTTCTTACATCTGCCTTATTCTTAAGGTATTGAGGTATTATTTACCCTAACCCATTACGTATATGAACGACAAGGATCCGATTGATAACCCAGCAGAAAGATTGAAAACGGCTGCTACAGGCATGATGAGCAACCTTAAAACACAAACTGTGGGCGAAGCCGGGGAGCAGCCTACTCTATCTTATGCCGATATGGACACGGTACATGCCCTCACCAAAGACTGGCCCGCCATGTCAAGGAAAAGCATGGAGCAGATGGTGCAGAAATATGGTCCGCCCAACGAAGCCATCCCAAGCAGGCTTATCTGGTATAACAACGGGCCATGGAAGCGCACCATCGTATTCCGTGATGAGATACCGCACAACTTCCCCCAACCTCACTCAGACACCTTGGAACAGGTAATTGACTACCAGGTTCCTATTGAGAAATTTACCGAGCTCGCCCGCTTTGACGGCAGCGTGATTGTGGAGCGCACAAAAGGCGAAGTTTCAGCCCGCTGCGACATGGAAGCCGCCAACATACTTGCCCTGAACCTCATGCACGAAATTGTCACCGGCAGACTTACGGCAGAGCAGGCCCGCGAAAAGTATTCAGAACAAACCGCAGCCTTTGTCATGAACAATCCTGCGCCCTTCGCCGAAAAACTACAGTTTGAACTACCCAAAGGCAACACCATGGATACTGACCAAGTAACCATTATGGACAATATGGTCTACCAGGCCAAGGAGAAGCTGAAAGACATAACTGGAATGAATGACTAGTACCCGGTTAAGCTAAGCATACGTAATGACCGCAGTCTTCTTGGGCTGCGGTTTTTTGTTGACCAATACCAGATTCTGAGGCATTATCCAGGAAGTTATTCAGAAATAATAGTGTATATTATAAACTAATAGAAACTTGCTGCCCTAATCAGAATCCATAAAACACATGATGAAAAGAATACTCTTGTTTACCTCCATGATATGGATAGTTGCTACTTCTGTAAAAGGGCAGACAGATACTTTGCCATCAGGCGTGTATAATCCTGATAGAGTAAAACCCAGGAGTAGTACAGGAGTTCAGGCAAAGCCTAAGGTACAGGGAAGCACTACAGACCTGGCAGGCTTTAGCTACCATACGTCCACCCTTCCTCCCGGAAAAATTAATCACCCTCCCCGGGCACTACCTAATCGGGAAGAACTGATTGTGGTAAAAGAAGGGCAGCTGCAGATCACCATCAATGACAGCAGTAAAGTGCTGGGGCCAGGAAGCATTGCCTTGATCGTAGCCGGCGATAAGCAGAGCTTTCAAAATGTTTCTGACAAACCGGTCACCTATTATGTGTTAGGCTTTACCTCAAAAGCACCAGTGAACATACCCCGCGGGGTGGCTGGCGGTGGTTCTCTGATGAAAGACTGGACAGAATTACCGGTGAAGAAAACAAGCAAAGGAGAATCACGACCTGTCTTTGACAGACCCTCATCCATGTTTCCGAGATTTGAGGTACATGCTACCATGCTGAATGCCGGAGAAGAAAGCCATGCGCCTCATACCCATAGAGCCGAAGAAGTGATGTTACTGATGCAGGGAAGCGTAACCATGAACATCGCATCCGTCAGCTCTAAAGCCGTAGCAGGTGATGCTATTTTAGTAAGGCCTGATGTTCCGCACAATCTTAAAAACACAGGAAATGAGCCGTGCTGGTACTATGCGATCAAATGGTTCCATGCCTCCAATTAAGGTGTAAGAGCAGGCCTGGAGATTATGTTGGAGTTTTGCCTTTTAGCAGGTAACAAATGAATACCTGAATACAGGTAAAGTAAAACAGTCCATTGCCAGTAGTCGCCTACTGGCAATGGACTGTAGTAAACAAGCAGTACCCCAATTTATAAAGTATTCAACTCTCCCATAGTGAATGCTTTCTGCCTGCCCTTGTACGCTTTGCGGGTCTGCTCCACATCTGCTGCCTCTATTTTACCAGCATTGTTGTTCCAAGACTTTCGAATAAAGCTTAACAGTTCGGCTATGTCTTTATCTGACAGATCCTTGTTGTGGCCAATGCCTGGCATCTCGCCAATAATGTCGGGGGTTTGGTAAAGCATTCCATTTACTTTGACGGGGCCGGTCATGCCATACAGGACAATGGGTATCAACCTGCTTTTGCTGCCAGTTACCCAGTTTGAGTTATTCAGCGGCGGCGCCAGGCGCTTCACGCCATTCCCGTCCGCCCCGTGGCAGGACTGGCAGGTGGACTTGTACAGCCTGGCGCCAACCGGAAATTCCTTTGCCAGCAGTTCAGGATCTTTGCTGCGTTTTGCATTCCTCATATCTTCCAGCACTTCTCTGAGCCGCACGTGTAGCACAGAACTTGTATCCTTGGCAGCCAATGCTTTGGTATAGAATACTTCTTCCCTGCCCTGCATACTGCTGATGGCGGCATCTGCCACATATTTGTTAGCAGGATACTGCTTTACAACCGCCTGCACCAGTCTGTCAGCAGCAGGCTTATCAAACTGACGAATACCAGGTGCCAGGAAAGCCACATAAGGGGCTGCCAGCGAATCATGTTGTGCGACCAGCTGCCCAAGCACCTGCGCAAACGTAGTGTAATTTTTCGTCGTCATGACCGAAGGCAAGACACTCAGGGCCTGCATCCGGATTGACCATTGTGGCTGTTTAAGCAGGGGCAGTACGTCTTCCGGTAACAAGGCATTCATTCCTTCCAGTGACCACAGCGCATGAGCGGCCGTTACAGGTTGCTTTGTCTGTTTCAGCAGCTGGCGCAGGGCTGGTATAGCCTGCGGATACTTTTTATCTACAAGTAACTGTTGTGCTTTGTCACGCACCCATCCGTTTTTGTGCTCTAGCAGCTTTACCAGCTGAAGTGGCTCCTGCGGCACAACCACCGCTTTAGCTTCTTTTTTGGCAGGGACTACCCTGTAAATGCGCCCACAGGTGATGGGCTGTTCCAGGTGCCTTTGGGCTATCTCTTTGGCCAGGTAATCTGTTAAGTAGAATTTATGCTGTATCACGCCCCGGTACATATCCAGCACATACAAACCACCATCGGGACCGTCGTACAGGTTGACGGGCCGGAAACGCTCATCTGTGCTTGCCAGGAACTCTCGCCCTGCATACGCCTGCGTACCCTTTATTTGGTATCCCTTTTCGTTTAGGATGTTGCGTTTGATCAGGTTGGCGGCCGGTTCAGCCACAAAGGCATTTTGGGAGTACCTTTCCCCAAACAACCCACCCCGGTAAATAACCGGTCCGCAGGCCGCTGTGAAGTTTACCAGGCGCAGTTCTTTGTTTAAAATGCCTTCCTGATACCCCCGGTTTACCCCGGTGGTAGCTCTGGCCGGATACACCCTATTGTTGCCTACCAGGTCCACATCAAAGCCTGCCACATGCTGTTGGTTCGCGTTGGCGGCTCCCATGCCCGGGGCGAAATAATCGCCTAACAGGTTTTGGGAGTTGTTGTTGTAATAAAGCCTGCCTTGATCGTCCTTTGCAATGCCCCACTGTCCCCTGAAATGCGTTTTTTCGATGAGCCATTTGTCTCCTTTTTTACGGTAGCGCTTGGTGAACTTAGCGCTGTAGATCCAGTTATCCATGGCGCGCAGTAGTCCGTTCGGTTCATGCTCCACATTGCCGCCTTGGGTATAGTTGTTATCCACTAAGGTCTTTTTGCCCGGCTTATTCTGGTTTATCTCATAATACCATAGGTTGGGCGGCATGGCCACCAGCAAGCCATCCTCTACCAGGGAGAGCGCCCGTGGCAACACAAGGGAGTCCAGGAACACCTTTCGGTCGTCAAATGTACCATCCCCGTTTTTGTCTTCCAGGATGACAATCTTGCCCGTGGGCAGTTCTTCGCCGGTGCCTGCCGTGTCAGGCATGTAGTTCTGCATTTCTGCTACCCACATGCGGCCTTTCTCATCAAAGGTCATGGCTACGGGCGAGTTGATCAGGGGCTCTGCGGCGACCAGTTCCACCGTAAACCCTTCCTCTACCTGCATCTTCTTCAGCGATTCTCCAGGCGACAATACAGGCGAGGAATCGTACATCTCCCTTATTTTAACCGAGTCTGTTTCAAGCGGCTTCCCTTCTTCCTGCACCGCCTGGGTATTACTGTTCGGCTGACAAGCCTGCAGCATGCCTGCACAGCTGATGGCCAACAAGGCACTATACAAAATACTTTTCATGCTGTACTGCTACATTCTTAATACGGATGGTGCGGCACCTGCTATCTTCCACGTAGCAGGCACCGCACCATCTGGTTTGAAAAACGATATTGGTACTTAATTCTTACTTTTTACCGGCGAACTTTTGGTACTGTGCATTTACCTGCTCATCTGTAAGGCTGTTGCCCGATTGAATGAGAACCCGGTGCCTGAAGGTAACCGATTTACCGGCAGGAAGCTTGTAGTTAAGCTCTTCCTTGCCATCGCTCATTACTTTTTGTCCAAAAGGGTTCGCGCCAAACAAGCCATACCCGCGGGCATGCCAGTAGGTTGGGAAACCCACGTTTTGCGGGTTATCCATCAGCACCACAGATACCGGCTCATTGCCTATGCGCCCGGTTAAATTCACCCATTTTCCGCGTGTACCCCATACATCATCCCCTTTTTTGCCTTCGCTGCTCTGGTAATGGCCGGTAACGCCTTCATTGTTCATGACCGGCACCGGCGTTGCTTTGCCGCTGGCATCGGTAAACACCTCAGGTTTGGTAGAAGGATGCTCCAGTTCCCGTGCCAGGCGAATGGCAATGACCCCTTCTTTGTTATCCTTAAACAAAACATCTTCCTTCTGCGCGGTCAGGGTGGTGATTCGGTCAATGATACGAGTATCGCCTTCGCCGCTGAAGACGTACTTAGTATCTTCTTTGATTAAGGACGTACCGTCAGGCTTCTGCCATTCTGAGCTTACCTCCAGTTCTGCCTTTGCATCGCCGCTGGTCATTTTGTTTACCTTGGTATGGCGAATGGTGCCAAACGGCCCTTTGTGGCTGCCTGTATCATTGGAGTTGTTCCAGAAGTCATGGCCGTTTACATCACCAAAGTTAAACCACATACCCACGTGGTGCGGATGGTCTACCCTTTCACCCGGTCTGGGGTCCATTGGCCAGCCCCGCGTGATAAAGTTTCCCTTGGCAGTGCGTATCGGATACAGCACCGGCTTCTTCAGTACATCCGGATAGACATACGAGGTGAAAGGCTTACCTTCTACGGTTACATCTACCCGCTTCTCCTGCTTGTTTTCTGTTAGCATAAAGCGCTTTGCCTTGCTCTGCGCGGCAACTTGTATGTTGTTGCCCATCAGCAAAGCCATTGCCAGCAGTGGAGCGACAATAAGTTGTATTGGTTTGGTTTTCATGTTCAATCAGTTTAGGAAAATCTACTCCGGCCCCTGCCTCAGGAACCGGAGCTTCAATACGCTTGTGTGGGATTGGATTAGCTTACAATTACATCCTGTTTAGCATCATCAAAGGTGACGCGTTTGCCGGTTTGCATGGCTACACGGGTCATGATGGTAGCAAGGGAATGGTTATAGCCAGCACGCACAGAGGCATTGGGCGTTTTGCGGCTGCGCACACATTCCATCCAGTTGCGCATGTGCAGCGAGGTCATTGGGTCACCCCCGGTATTGGCATCAGTAGATACTTTTTCAGCACGGGTGGGTAAGGTATAATCCGCCAGCAGATTAGCCTTCAGGCCCATTTCGTTGGCCATGCTCTGCGTCAGACCGCCTTCTGAGGTAACCTGGTTTGTGTCCAGGTTCAGCATACCGCCGTTTGAGTAGTATAGCTCTTTCACGCCCCCGGCACTGTTGGTGAACCTGGAAGTATACACTACCTGGAACCCTTTCTTAGGGTCGTTTAGTGGGCCATAATCGAAAACCGCCGTTAAAGTATCCGGGTTTTCGCGGCCGTCCTGCCATAAGTAGGTGCCGCCATTGGCTACCACACTGCGCGGATGCTCCAGGTCGGTGAACCAATGCACGGTATCAATCTGGTGCGACATCCACTGGCCCGGTATACCGGAAGAATAAGGCCAGAACAAACGGTACTCTAAGTACTTGCGAGGGTCCCAGGCCACTTTGGGGCGGTTCATCAGGAAGCGGTCCCAGTCGGTATCTTCCTTCCGGATTTCATTTACCAGCTTAGGCAAACGCCAGCGGCCCGGCTGGTTCACGTTCCAGCTCATTTCCACCATTTTAATGTCACCAAACTTGCCAGACTTGATGTATTCGTTTGCAGAAATGTAGTTTGGTGCGCTGCGGCGCTGAGAACCTATCTGTACAATTTTACCGGTTTCCTCTACTGCCTTCAGCACAGCACGTGCATCTTCAATGGTTTCTGCCAGTGGCTTTTCAATATAGGCATCCTTGCCGTTACGTACTGCCTCTACCCCCATTAGGGCATGCTGGAAGTCGGCGGTACTGATGATCACTGCATCCAGGTTTTTAGATGCGTAAAGCTCATCGTTGTTTCGGTACTTCTTGATTTTACCACCCGACTTCTCTTTAATGAAGGCCTCTGCCTCATCGCGGCGGCGGTTCCAGATGTCAGAAACACCCACAAACTCGAAGTTCAACTCTTTGGAGTGGTTCATGAACGCTGGATACAGTGAATTCTTAAACCTGTTCGAAAAACCAACAATACCTACTTGTACGCGGTCATTAGCTCCTAAAATTCTTCCATAACTTTTTGCACTTATGCCCATGCCCATTAAAGAAAAGCCTAATGTGCCGAGCGCAGCTTTTTTAATAAAGTCCCGGCGGGGGTTGTTGTCATTGTAGTCCATAGGTATTGCTGTTTTAGTTTTGAGTTTACACTTTATTCAGGGTGAGAAAGGACCTTTATCTATTACTAATGCTGATTAATACTCGTTGTTTACTTCAATCCAGTAACCGTCCGGGTCCTGGATATAGATCTGCTTCACGCCATCGGCCCGCACATTTACCTTTCCGGGCTCACCTTTTGAGTTATAGTACCCGATGTTGTGTTTGCGAATGCGCTCCATAAATGCAACAAGAGAAGGCACGCTGAAACAAAAATGGCGGGTGATGTCCTGGTAGATCTCTTTGGGTGCGCCTTGGATCAGGTGCAGCTGGTAGGGGTCGCCTATGCTGAACCAATCATGCAGGCCGTCTTTAAAAGGCTCCGGAATCTTTTTGAACTGCATAACCTGCTCGTAAAATGCAGAGCTCTTTTTCAGGTCATGCACGTGCAAAGCAAGGTGGTTGAATTTGATGGCGGGTTTATCTGTAGCAGCAGTGGTCTGTGCCTGCGCAGAATCTAGTTGGGTCATGAATAGGCCAATTAATAAGAACTTGAGAATTGTTTTCATATGGCAAAAGGGGTGGGCTTTCTGTCAAATAAGCCCTATTCAAAAGTTCTGTGGTGTTTTACTTCGTATTCAGATCAAGGAGTTTGATGTTGCGGTAACGCACCTCATCGCCGTGGTCCTGTAGCAGGATGTGCCCTTGCGGCGCTTCCCCAAAATTTTCAAACTTCTGGTATTTGCTTGCCGCCACCAGATCTCTGAACTCCTGGCTACCCCGCTCATACTCCACTACCTTTACCCCGTTCAGCCAGTGCTCTACGTGTTTGTTGTTTGAAACAATGCGCACTTTGTTCCACTCACCAATTGGGTTTACTTTTTTATTTTGGGCAGTAATCAGGTCATAGAGCGAGCCAATGGTACGGTTACCGTCTCTTCCCATTTTTGCATCGGGGTGTAGTTCGTCGTCCAGAATCTGGAACTCCAGGCCAATGGCAGAGCCCGGGCTTTTGGGCAGGCGCTCGGTTACAAAGTATTTGACACCGCTGTTTGCACCCGGGGTTAATTTTGCCTCCAGGGTCAGCTCAAAGTTGTCATACTGCTGCTCCGTGATAATGTCGCCCCCGTTCCTGGATTCACCGCCCCCTGATTTGAGCACGACCAGTTCGCCGTTTTCAATCTTCCAGCCTTGCTCCGGGAACGCATCTTTGTAGGCTCCCCGCCAGCCGGCAGTTGTTTTACCGTCAAAGAGTAATTTCCAGCCTTCCTTTTTCTCCTCATCGTTCAAAGTGTTCAGGGCTTGAGTTGCGGTATTTACTTTGGCAGTAGTCGTTGAACCTCCTGTCATGGGTTGTTGGCTATTGCAGGCTATTATTGTTCCTATTGCCATGGCGCCCAGTAATATATTGTTTTTTAGAATTCTCATTTATGGCCTGATTTACAGAAATCATTAAATTTTCATTCCTTTAGACTTCAGGTATGCATGGCTTATCTTAGCACACTCCAGCGGTGTCTTGTCCTTATCAGGCACAGCGTCTAACTCGATTATTCCCCAGCCTTTGAATTTGATTTCCTGAAGTGCCGCCAGAACATTTGGCAGGTTTACCTCTCCCTGCCCAAGCTCTACGAATTTGTAAGCTTTGGCTCCCGCTTCCGGCATCTGGCGCACGTCTTTTAGGTGCAATGCCTGTATCCTGCTTTTATATTGTTTAATGGCTGCTTCCGGGCTTCCTCCCCCCTGTTGGTAGTGCGCTATGTCCAGCAGTAGGTTTACATACTTTTCGTCGCAGCTATCCATGATCATCTCCACCTCTTCGGGGGTTTCCCCTAGTTGGTGCATGTGGTTATGGTAAACCGTCTGGACACCAAGGTCGAGCGTGCGCTTGCCTATTTCGTTTAGTAGATGGCCATAGCTTTTCAGGTCGGCAGTGCTGGGGGCACCTTCTTTGGGGCGTGAGGAATTGGTCACCTGAAGTAACTGGCCTCCTAGCTTCTTTATGAAGGCAGCGTTCTTCAGATGCTGGTCAATCACCGCTTTGTCGTTGCCCGTGTTGATGTTGGCATTTCCACTGGAGAACATGCATAGTTCCAGTTTATGTGTCTTAAGTAAATCCCGCAGGGCATCCGGTCGTTCCCCGTATTCTCTGAAGGTATTAGCGCGTAACTGTATTCCTTTAAAGCCCAGAGAAGAAATATCCTTAATAGCCTGCAGATCATTTCCGCCCCAGGTAATAGAGGCATACCCTACTTTCATACCCGGCACCGAGACAGATCCGGCACTGTTAATGCTTACACAAGATAGGGCAGGAAGGACCAGCGCCCCCACGCCCGCTTTCAACATAAACTCTCTGCGGGATATTTCTGAAGCCATAAAATTTATGAGAATTAAGTTTTGTTTCCGAACTAAGCAAAGTGATTTACACCACAGGTTACATCTATCTTCTTGAAATATAGCAAAACAACAGGAACCAACAATAGGAAGTAGCCATCTTTGAGAATCAATACTTTAGCCAAGATGTAAAAATTATTTATACTAATTGTCCTGTAGAGTCCTGTACAGGATTCTACAGGACTCTATCCAGAAGAGAGTTTGTTATATTGGACCATAAAAGGTTGGCACCGGAATCATGACAACGTTCCGCACTATTCTACCCATTGAAAACAAACTCTTATGATGACAAAAAAATACAGCCTCGTGCTGCTGCTCCTGCTTACTATTACCCTGAATCTTAGTGCCTTTGCCAAGAAGGAAGTATTCCCGGATGGAACGCCGATCCCGGACTGGTTCCGGCAAAACAAACCTACTGATATCTCCAAACTAGGCAAGCAGTACCGCATTACCGACTACAACCTCCAAAACGACAGCACTGTCCTTCAGACTTCGTTAATACAGGCGGTTATAGACAAAGCTCATGAGAATGGCGGCGGCGTGGTCATTATCCCCAAAGGGACATTCCTGAGTGGTGCGCTGTTCTTTAAGAAGAACACCCACCTGCACCTGGAAGAGGGTGGCAAGCTGAAAGGCAGCGACGACATCAGCAATTTCCCGCTGGTGATGACCCGTATGGAAGGGCAAACCTTGAAATATTTTTCGGCCCTGGTGAATGCCGATGGCCTGGATGGATTTACCATCTCCGGAAAAGGCACCATTGACGGTAATGGGCTACGTTACTGGAAATCATTTTGGCTACGGCGGCAATTCAACCCTGCCACTACCAACATGGACGAGATGCGGCCAAGGCTGGTGTTCATCTCCAACAGCAAGAACGTGCAGCTTTCAGGCGTACGGTTGATTAACTCGCCTTTCTGGACAACCCACCTGTACAAATGCGAAAACGTTAAGTTGCTGGACCTGTACATTTACTCTCCTAAAGAACCCGTAAAAGCCCCGAGTTCTGATGCCGTGGACATTGACGCCTGCAGAAATGTCCTTATCAAAAACTGCTACATGTCTGTAAATGACGATGCCGTAGCCCTGAAAGGTGGAAAGGGACCAAAAGCTGACAAAGACCCGAACAACGGTGGCAACCAGAACATCATCATTGAAGACTGCACCTACGGTTTTTGCCACGGCGCCTTAACCTTCGGGAGTGAGTCTATCCATAATCGTAACATCATCTTGCGCCGTATCAAGGTAAACCACGCAGAGCGTTTGCTTTGGCTGAAAATGCGCCCGGACACCCCTCAGAACTATGAATATGTGCTGGTGGAGGACATTACCGGCAGTGACATTGGCAACTTCATCTTCATCCAGCCCTGGACCCAGTTCTTCGACCTTAAAGGCGCACAGGTGGCGGGCACGTCTACCGCGCACCACATCACCATGCGCAACATCAAACTGGATTGCAACAATTTCTTTAACGTAGGAGCCTCAAAAGACCCCAGCCCGGCTCAAGGCTTTGGGTACAAACTATCTGACTTCACGTTTGAAAACATTGAGGTGACCGCTAAGAACTTCCTGGAGATCAACACCTCCATAATAGAAGACTTTAAACTCAAAAACGTAAAAGTTAACGGGAAGAAACTTTTCTAAAACACTACTATCATCATAAAAAAATCCGGCTGAAAAAACTCATATGTTCTTTTCAGCCGGCTTTTTTTTGAGGGATAGCTTTGAAAATCGCCAAAGGTTCTTGGCAACCCCTTTCTTAGGGCTGTCGCCCCACTGAAGTTACAAACTTCAGGTCATGGTAGGTCCAAGTTAAAAACTTGAACCATAGAGAGGGATTTAGATGGTGAAGGCTTTGCTACTTTCCTGTTCCAGTTTTTCCATCGAGCGCCCCGCTTTTGGCCCTAGAAAAGCTTAGCTAAGAAGAACAGACAGTTCAGGCCGAAAGGGCAGTGCGAGAGGGAAAGACGAAGCCCCGCGGCCGTGAGCGCACGGAGGGCAGCTATGCATAGATTAGCATAAGTGCTCTGCATCAACCAGCACTACGCCAGCAAAGGCAAAATGCGTGCACCAACAATCGTACCCGTACTTATATTAAATTTTACTAGTAACTGAGTTGTAGCCTACCAGCTTCAAGAGGTAAACATGTTGTAAGAAATCAGTCACAACAGCACGAAAGTAAACAAATAGGTAAACTAAAAAGGGGTAGAGAAATTCTCTACCCCTTTTTAGTTTACCTAAAACCTCAAATACCTTTTACTTCTTTGCGTTTTTAGCCTGTTTTCCCTTTTTCACTGCCATTTCATTGTCATCCAATTCCTGACCGAAATCAGGCATACCATCCTCGGTCCATCTCAATACCCGGGCGCGGGTGTGGCGGTTAGGATCGTAGAGGGGTTCACCTTTGATTTCTTTGTAGTCGCGGGCGTGGTAAATCATCACGTCGGTTTTACCGTCCTCTGCAACTATAAAGCTGTTGTGACCAGGTCCGAAGCGCTTTAGGCGTTCATTTGTGTAAAAAACGGGCTCAGGTAACTTGTTCCATGAGGCGGTATCCAGCAAATCAGCATCTTCCTTAGCCCAAAGCAAGCCTAAGGCGTAGTTGGCATCTGTGGCGCTGGCTGAGAAGGTCACAAATACCTTTCCGTTGCGGATGATCACGGCCGGAGCCTCGTTCACATTATGCCCTATCCTTTCCCAGGCATATTCTGGTCGGGAGATTACCACCTGTTTGTCGCCAAGGGTGGTGGGGCTGGTCATTTTAGCAATATACAAGCCGGTGTTTATCTCCTTGTTAGAGGCCCGGTCTACCCAGATCATGTAGCGTTGCCCTTTGTGTTCAAAGGTGGTGGCATCCAGGGTGAACTGGTTTGGTTTACTCACAATCTCCCCTTCTTCTTTCCACTCGCCTTTGGTAGGGTCTGCGGAGGTATTAGACAAGGCGTACTTGCGGATGGCCCATTTGTCTTCCACGGAGCCGGCGGCAAAGTAGATGTACCATTTTCCGTCTATCTGATGCAGTTCAGGAGCCCAGATGTGGTTGCCCATGGGGCCCTTCTCGTGCTTGCGCCAAACCACCACCGGTTCAGCTTCTTTGATGCCATTGATGGTCTTTGACTTCCGGATCTCCAGGCGGTCATATTCTGGCACGGTGGCCACAAAGTAATAGGTGCCATCCTTGGTTTTCCAGACATGTGGGTCTGCCCTTTGCAAGGCTAATGGGTTATTGAACTGGTTCTTCGTTGGTTTTAACGCGCCTCCAGCGCATCCGCTGAAAAGGAGCGTAACGGCTAGAAGTAGTTGTAAGAGTTTAGTGGAGTTCATCATGCTTTTTTACGTTGCTAGTATCTAAACAGAATTGTACGCAAATCTTGTTTAAAGATAAGCGTACTTTTTACAATTATTATAAAATTGACTGACTTTCCATAGCTTCACCTCTTATAACTCAAGAAGCTAGGTTTATGATAGCTTTAATTTAAGAGCCAAAAGAGTTATTAAAGTCAACAGTTCGTAATGCGTGCTCGTCTGTGTAAACACCCCTCTTTATCTCCCCTCAAGGGGAGAATCTACCTGCAAGACTGTGACATCAGTATACTTCTAGACAAAGAATATCAAGGTTAGGCTATTATAGAGCATTTAGAAATATCATGAGCCTCCAAAGTTTATCAATCCTTTCAAAAAATCAAGCTTAAATCAAAAGACGCAATGGACGAGAATAGAAGAGATAAGATTCTTTCGGCTTATGAGGAGCTGGCGGAGAGCTATAATCGGTTGATTGATCACAAACCGCATAATGCTTATTACGACCGGCCTAACACTTTGAGCCTGATGTCAGAGGTGGAAGGAAAATCCATTTTGGATGCGGCCTGCGGTCCGGGTAAATACGCTGAAGTACTTCTGGCGCAAGGGGCACAGGTGACGGGGTTTGACTTTAGCCCTAAAATGGTAGAAATGGCCAAAGAACGGAACAAGGGAGCAGGAACGTTCTTCGTGCATGACCTGGCACAACCGCTAGAGATGCTAGAAGACAATTGCTTTGACATCGTGCTGTGCGCCTTGGCTCTACATTACTTGGAAGACTGGACCCTGACTATCCAGGAATTTCACCGGGTGCTAAAACCAGACGGTCACCTGGTGATTTCCATTGAACATCCCTTCTTTGAATTCAACTTCTTCCAGTCTACCCAGTATTATGAGGTAGAGCCCGTGCAATGTACCTGGAAGGGCTTCGGGAAACCCGTAGAAGTGAATAGCTTTAGAAGACCGCTGGGCTCCTGTATCTCCTCTTTGACAGACAATGGTTTCTACATTGACACCCTACTGGAACCAAAACCTCTGGCAGAATTTGAAAAACTGGACCCTAGGCATTTTAAAGAATTAAACGAGTTTCCTTCTTTTATGTGCCTCAGGGCTGTTCCCAAAAAAGAAAAGTTGTCATGACTTGCCAAAAAATCATTAAGTAATAATAAGTTTTATGCTTCTTATGAAGCTTCTTCCTACATTCAGACAATTGAGATTTCCTGTGCACAGGAAATGATGCAAGACTGGTACTTCTTCCTGAGCCTACCGGTGAAGCAACTCTTAAAAGCACCTTAAAACCTGGAAAGATGCCTCATTTATTAGATGCATTTGCTGAATACGCTGATTTCTGCAGAATGCGCTATTTTATCCTCAGTTTTGATAAACTCCCTTCTTCTCTGAGCTTTAATACTCCATTAAAGGAAAGCAAAGAATCTATGGAGAGAGTCATGGCTGCCCTGGACTTCCAAAAACTAACCCTAAAAGAGGTGTTTAAATACTGGAATACAGAAGATGACAAAGATGCGGACTCCTTAAACGACTACCCTTACCAGTACTTGTTGAAGAGCGAAACAAAAGAATTGGTTCTCTGGATTTCTTTATCAACCGGCGGCTTATTTGTAGATTTTCTCTATGATGCGTCTGATCTTGACCTTGAGCAGGAAGTGATTTCCATGAACACAATCTTGCGGGAAAATTTTGGCACAAACAAATCTCCTACCTTCAAGGTACTAACGCATAACTCTAGTTCTTTTAACACAGAAGACGTGAAAAGCGAGTTTCTGAAAGTCAACATAGAAGAGTTGTACAACGATGATTTCATGGAGGTCAACGCCATCATTGAAAGGGCAATAGGGCAGGAAAAATCAGGATTGATTCTATTACATGGGGTGCCCGGCACCGGAAAGACTTCTTATATAAAGAACCTGCTCTCCCGGTTCCATGAAAACAACTTCATCTTTATACAGAATGAGTTTGTACAGGATCTCTTGAAGCCTGAATTTATCTCTTTCTTATTGAAAAACCGAAATTCAATTCTGGTTATTGAAGATGCAGAGAAAGTGATTACCACCAGAGAAAACATCAGTGAGAACTCAGTGGTGTCTACCATTCTGCAACTGACAGACGGGCTTTTCAGCGATTATCTGAACATAAAGATCATCTGCACCTTCAATACTACTATTGAGAAAGTAGACAAAGCCTTGCTTCGGAAAGGCCGGTTGATTGCAACGTATGAGTTTAAGCCCCTTTCTGTAGAAAAATCAAATAAACTGCTGGAAACGTTGGGGCATAGCACAACCAATACTGAGATGGCGTTAGCAGACATCTTCAATTTTGAGGAAAAAGCATTTGATACAACTGGCACTAAAAAGAAAATAGGCTTTTAGTACTTTCAATTAGAAGAAATGGCCTACCTCTAATTTAGCCTCTTGCCATGGGAAGGTAAAAATAATAAGAAGGAGGTAATGAACTGAGAGGCACTCATGCATTCAACAGAAATGGCATCTGGATTTGATTATGAACTGTTGGCTCCTGCTCCACAATGGTCTTCCGTTGTTGAATTCTATTAGGCATCTTAGAAATGTCCCAGGATGTTGCCTATGCCGCAGTGTATCTTGGCTCTGATGAAGCTCGGTACGTGACCGGCATTGAACTAACCATAGATGGTGGAATACTGGCAGGTGCCTTCGCAACTCCCGACAACTGATGTTCTGTCACAGGCAAGACCACCTCCTGACTTCCTCTTCAACCACTTTTCTACAGTTCTATTGAGATACTTGAGTGTAGCACATCACTTATAGAAACAGGTACTTCCATAAGGTTTTACACAGCCTATCAGTACCCTACAAAAACAAAGGAAAGTTGTGGAAACAACCAATACCTTTGCTTCAGATCAGTTAATTTCCGTTTGATGCTTCCTAAAAAGAAAGAACATCCCAAAGAGAAAGCCGAGCTACACCCCCGCAACAAGCATCGGGAGCGCTATAACTTTGCCCAACTGATCAAGGGCACCCCTGCGCTCTCCCGGTTTGTGAGTTTGAACGCCTTTAAGGATGAATCTATTGATTTCTTCAACCCCGAGGCGGTGAAAACGCTGAACAAGGCCTTGTTGAAGCACTTTTACGGCATTTCGTACTGGGACATTCCCCAAGGCTATCTCACCCCACCCATTCCCGGAAGAGCAGATTACATTCATCACCTCGCAGATTTATTGAGCAGCTCTAACCCTGCAGGCAAGAAAAACAAAATACCCAGAGGAGCGCACATCAAGTGCCTGGATATAGGAGTGGGAGCTAACTGCGTGTACCCCATCATCGGAAACCGAGAATATGGATGGTCTTTTGTAGGGGCCGACATTGACCCTGTTTCCGTTGATTCTGCTAAAAAGATAGTGGAAAACAACCCTGTTTTAAAAGGGCAGATAGAATGCCGCTTACAACCAAACCCAAAAGACATTTTTAGGGGTGTTTTTCAAAAAGACGAACGTTTTGATATAACTCTGAGCAACCCTCCTTTTCATGCCTCAGCGGCTGAGGCCCAGTCTGGCTCTATCCGGAAATTGAGGAACCTGAAGCAGCAGAACACTAAGAAACCCGTCCTGAATTTCGGGGGACAAAGCAATGAATTGTGGTGCGCTGGGGGTGAAGAAACCTTTATCGCTAACATGATTAAGCAGAGCAAAGAATTTGCCTCTTCCTGTTTCTGGTTTACCACGTTGGTATCCAAAAGTACAAACCTTAAAGGCACTTATAAAGCTTTAGAAACGGTGGGCGCGGCGGAGGTGAAAACAATCCCCATGAGCCAGGGAAATAAGATCAGCCGCATGGTGGCCTGGACTTTTCTCACTCCTAACCAGCAAAAGGAATGGGTACAAACGAGGTGGTAAATCATTCATTCTTCTGTATTCGGAAGTAAATCATGTGCGTTTAGAAACTACTTTTCAAATAAGGGCCTGAAACCGCTGTAAAAACATCCCATACCTAAGAACCAAGAACCTATTGTAGTAAACCGCAACTTTAACGCCGCGGCAGACAAAGTCTGGAGCGCCATTTCAAACAGAGGCCAGATTTTACATAATCCCCGTTTTCTCGCTGTTTTCAGAAAAGAGGCACAAATCTGTTTTGGATGTCCCCCTTTGGCTCTCTTAGCAGAGAGTCACTGGCGGACTTTTTTCATCTTTTCTGAAGAGCTTCTTGGGAGGTCATCAGTTTTATAATCGTGGTACTTAACCACCTTTGTTTTGAATTAAATTTATTCACAAAAGCTGAAATCCGGGTTTTAAAGCACATCGTAGGTCCACTTATCCAACCAGTAACCCTACGACTATATGAAAAACAAAAACCGCTTTCTTTTTCTGGCTTCCGGCCTGCTTTCCCTCTCCACCCTTTTCACGTCCTGTTCAGAAGACGCTCTTGAATCAAAAGACGGACTTAACGCGAATGCCATTGCCGAAGCAAAAGTAAAGAATGACCTGACCTTCTATGCGTTGACCAATAACAACCAACTGGTGATGTACAGCACCAGCGGAAAAGTGCGGGAAACGGGAGCAGTAAACATTACGGGCTTGGGAAGCGGCGAAAGGATATTGGCCATTGATTTCCGCCCGGCTACCGGACAACTCTATGGGGTGAGTAACCAAAGCCTGTTGTATGTCATCAACCAAAACACTGGTGTTGCCACCCGGGTAAGCAACACTCCCTTCAGCCCAGCCATTAATGGAACCCAGGTAGGCTTTGACTTCAACCCTACCGTAGACCGCATCAGGCTGGTGACAGATGAAACACAGAACCTTCGTTTACACCCTGAAACTGGTGCCCGGGTAGCCATTGACGGCAACCTGAACCCTGGCAGCCCTGAGGTAGTAGCCGTAGCCTATACCAACAGCATGGCCGGCGCCACGTCTACCACCCTTTATGACATAGATGTAAAAACCGACAAGCTCTATATCCAAAACCCGCCCAATGCAGGTACACTGGTAGAGGTAGGACGCCTGAACGTGCAGGCAGTAGGCGAAGGCGGCTTTGACATAGCCCCAGATAATTCCATTGCCATAGCCGCTTTGTTTGGCCGCGGTGGTGGCACCGAAAACCAGAAAGAAGACTCTAACGGAAACAAATACCGTTTCTACAGCATTGACCTGGCCACCGGCAAAGCCATGAACCTGGGCAAAACAGACCGTATGATCATTGGGGTGGCTATTCCCACAAACCCGGTAGCCTACGGGGTAGATGCTACTAACAACCTGTTGATCTTCAACCCTTATAATGCGTCCATGGTCATTTCTAAACCTATTACCGGCCTGCAATCCGGCGAAAAAGTTCTAGGAATTGACATGCGTCCGGCTACTTCTCAGCTGTATGCTCTGGGCAGCACCAACCGAATCTACACTGTTAACTTAGCAACCGGGATGTTTACGGCCGTAGGAGGTCCGTTTACCCCTGCCCTTTCCGGCGAATTCTTCGGCTTTGATTTCAACCCAACAGTAGACAGAATCAGGGTAGTGAGCAACACCGGTCAGAACCTGCGCCTGAACCCTATCACCGGCATGGTAGCAGCCGTTGACGGCATGCTCACGCAAGGTGCCTCTGTTGATGCCAGTGCGTACACCAACAATTTTGCCGGTGCTACCTCCACCATGCTCTACAACATTGATTACGGAACAGACGCCCTTAACCTGCAAAGCCCTCCTAATGATGGTGTGCAAGTGATGAAAGGTAGCTTAGGCGTAGCCACAGGCCCCAACAATGGATTTGATATTGGCGGCGTAACTGGTACTGCCCTCGCCTTGCTGCAGACCGGAGGCCAATCTGGTATTTACAGAATCAACCTAAGCACCGGAACTGCCACCAAGGTTTCTTCTCTTTCCAGAATGCCAATGAGCTTTGCCCTAGGTTTAGGCTTCTAAGCCAGCAAACATTCTTACTTTTATTACAGGTCCTGCCCTCTTGGAGGTAGCAGGACCTGTTTTGTTTTGGGGACGTTTTTAATATTTCAGCTTTGATACAGATGATTGGAAAAAGAACCTACCCTACTCTTTTCTTTTGTGGAGGGGAATCTCTTATAAAACAAGATTTGCTTAGGAAACCTCCAAATGTAGCTGGCAATATTCCTTCTGGGGCTATCACCCCACTGAAGTTACAAACTTCAGGTCATGGTAGGTCCAAGTTGAAAACTTGAACCATGTAAAAATATAGGTTTTAAAAGGGCTTCTGCAACTTTCCCCTGTTCCAGTCTTTCCATCGAGCGCCTCGCTTTTGGCCCTTGATAGACAGAAGCTAAGATTGACAGACAGTTCAGGCCGAAAGGGCAGTGCGAGAGGGGAAGACGGGGCCTCGCGGCCGTGAGCGCTTATCGCTGAACATGAAACAATCCAGCATAAAGGCTACACACTAAGCAGCCAAGCGGAAGGAGTAGCAGGAGCCAAGCACCAACCAACATCACCTTCTCATTACAGAGCATTGTTTAGAGGTACTAACTGGTCAGTTTCTTCGGGTTTGCTTACCACAAGACTGTTTTAAGTTTATCTTTACTTTTCTGTCTCACCTATCAGCTTTTATAAATACCCATGAAACAGCAGCAGCCTTTACTTCTTCCTTTAGCAAAAAAGAAGTCTGTTATCCATCTTCCAAAGAACCTTCAGCGTTGGATACCCGCGGTGGCGATAATAATTTCTTTAGTGGCTCTGGCTGGTTTCACTGCCGCTCCGGATTCTAAAGAAGCAATCTTGAAACGCATCAAGGCTCCGATGATTCCTAACAAGCAAATCAACATCACGCAATTCAAAGGTTCTTCCAATAACGGCAACAACTGGAAGCCAGCTTTTGACCAGGCCATGCAAAAAGCCAGGAAAGGCAAAGGCGGTCGCATTGTGGTACCCGCAGGTACATACAAAATCAACGGTCCTATCCACTTTCAATCTAACACCGAGCTGCATTTGCAGGAAGGAGCTTTGCTTGTGTTCAGCGCCGAGGCCGACCATTACCTGCCCGTAGTGAAAACCACCTGGGAAGGCACATTCCTCTACAACTACAGTCCCTTTATTTATGGAATCGGGTTGAAGAACGTAGCCATCACGGGTAAAGGCACCATCAAAGCTGAGGCAGCCGAGACCTGGGCCAAATGGCGCGACCAACAGAAACCCGCCCAGGACGAGAGCCGCGACATGAACCACAAACAAGTGCCGGTAGAAAAGCGGGTGTTTGGCAAAGGATGGTTCCTGCGTCCGCAGTTGATTCAGTTCTTTGAATGCGAAAACGTGCTCATTGAAGACATAAAGATTGAAGATTCACCTTTCTGGTGCATCCACCCGGTGTTGTGCAAAAATGTGATTGTGCGAGGCGTGCAGTTCAATGCCCATAACCTGAACAACGACGGCATTGACCCCGAATACTCTGAAGATGTGCTGATTGAAAACATTTCCTTCAACAACGGGGATGACAACATTGCCATTAAAGCCGGACGCGACCACGACGGACGTGCTTCCAAGCGCAGCAGCCAAAACATTGTGATCAGGAACTGCAAGTTCATGGGCCTGCACGGCGTGGTGATGGGCAGCGAGATGTCGGCGGGCGTACGGAATGTGTTTATTGATGACTGCTCCTTTGCCGGTAAACTCAAGCGCGGCATTTACCTAAAATCAAACGCCGATCGGGGTGGCGAGATCGCGAACATCTTCGTGAACAATGTTTCTTTTGGCGAAGTGGAAGACTGCATCATGATCACCTCCAAATACAAGAATGAAGGCCAAGGCTACCAAACCGACATTCATGATATTTACTTCAACAACATCACTTGCCAAAAGGCAACAGGTACCGGCATTTTGGTAGAAGGTTTTGAGGAAAAGAAAGTTCGCAACCTGTCTCTCAAAAACATCAGCATTGAAAAAGTGAATGTACCCATCAGCATCACAAATGCCGAGGGAGTGGAGATGCAGGATGTGTGGTTCGGGGGCAAAAAGGGGCTTACCACCAGTAAGTAAACTTTCCTGTTTTTAGCAAGCTTTTGTAAAAACACCCCTATAAACTTGACCCAGATTCTGGCACAGGAAGGATGCTTGTAATTATTGCTTAACTCCTCTTTTTAGACAAGTTAAAATGTAATTCAGTAATGCGTGGACTCTTCTATGTAAACACCCCTCTTTATCTCCCCTCAAGGGGAGAATCTGATCGTGGGGTCCATGTTACAGGCGTTTGTTGAACCAGATAATTCTGGTGTTCGCGTTAGAAAATGAAAAGGAGAGCTTTAAGCTCTCCTTTTCATTTTCTCTTTTAAAAGCTTTCTTTAAGAATTCCCCTGCCCATGTTCTACATTTTTCGTCAGGTATCGGGTGAGCAAACTACCTACCGCACCTGACCCCGCATATTTTGCCAGGTTGTCCAGCAGGTCTATTTGTTCTTTCTGAAGCCATTTATACTCTTCGGCAGCAATCAAGTGGAAACCTCTTACACCCAGGCAAATGGCTATGATAATACCGGCGACAATGATGTTCCCTTGTATAGCCCAGTGGATGATGGTTCTGGCCCCCTGTTCGCGCTGGTGCTCTCTTTTGCGCCGGTCACTTGCAAACCATTCGTCTTCCTCTTTGGCTTTTCGTAAGGCTGCCTGAGGGGGTGGCGATGCCTTTATGGCGGTAAGATTAAGAGGAGAGGAACTGTTAGGCTGATTGGGTTGCATGGGGGGCATTTACTAACTTCTGGTAATACTCCTTGATGAGGTCGTTGGGAATGATCACGTTATTGGTATGTTTGCCCTGCGTGTCCCAGACCATCTTCCAAGGCGTATTATCCTGATGGGTCATGGCAGAAAGGTCTATGCCTGAATACTGGCCGTAGACTTCCCAAATCTTTTCTAAAAAGGGCACCAGCTCCGCATCGGTCAGGGTCACGGGCGCCATTTCATTTGAATTAAAACCGGTGGCCATCTGCCTAATGGCATCGCCCCCGAAATCTTTGAAACTGTAGTAAACGGAAGGCACTACAGGGCCATATTTCCAGGCTTCAACTGGTTCACTTAACAACGGTTGCCCAGACAAACCCAGATACCACCCGTGGGCAATATACACCAGCTTTACAAGCTTCATATTGGTCACGGGTTCGCCGGTGTCAAAAGACTTCTTTATAAAGAAGTTGGCAACTGCAAGAGCATTTTCCATGACGGTAATTAAGTATCTATATATATGAAACGCCTTGCCAAAAAAGAAAGTTGACAAACAATCCTACAAAAATATAATAATATTACTGAGAAAACAAAGAGGCATCTTTTCCTTATTACTTGAGGAGCAATAAAATAGCCCGTACCTGTTCAATCTGGAATGGAATACGCCCTAAAGCTACAATACCATGGAGCCAGAAAAGGCAAAAGCCTGAGAAAGAACGTTTCTCAGGCTTTTGCCTTTTCTTATTTAATAGAAATTTAGTGTTAGTAGGTTTTATGCCTGATTTTGGAAATACAGCTTGCATTTCCAGAGTTCCAGCTCATCCATCACCAGTTTGCCCATGTACTCCAGGGTAATCTGATCATCGGTGGTAAACTCCCGGGGTTCTTTGTCTACAATACAAACAGATCCTATGTTGTAACCGTCATGGGTTTTCAGGGGAACTGCTGCGTAAAACCTAAGGCCAAACTCACCCGCTACCAAAGGGTTGGTTAACAGGCAAGGTTCTTTCAAAGCATCTTTGAAAAGGGTCATTTCTTCCTGTAAGATTGCCAGAGAACAAAGGCTCTCTCCTCTGCTTATCTCCTTCACTCCTTCCATGCCCACATTTCCCTTAAACCAAACCCGGTCAGAATCTACAAAAGAAACTAATGCAATGGGCACCCTAAAGAGATGGGAAGCTAGAGCCGCAATATGATTGAAGGGCCCTTCGGTGTCAATGTCTAGTACTTGATATTTGTGAAGCTTTTTTACTCGCCCTTCCTCGTTTTCAGGGATGATGTCAATCCCAAAAGTATTAATCATTTCCATGCGCTACTCTCACTTTGCTTATTCACCATTTATAAGCAGATGAAAACTATACGTTCTAAAATAGGCACAGTTATAAAAATGTTTAATAAAATACCATTTTCTTCTAATATTTATAACTTTGGTAATTCAGCTATTAGATTCATCTGTAACCTCTTGCTAATTTTCATATCCTCTATTTAAATTATTCTATTAGGTTTACCATCTGCAGCGACTACTTCTTTTTTGATTCTCTCTCCAAACCTTGACTTTAGAGCATAATTACTCCTCTCCAGCAAAGGAATCACTGTGTAACGACTACCATTTGTTTAAAGGAAGAGAAAGTAATCAAGCTTGTTTTACTAACTGTATCTCAGCATTCACCCGAATGTCATCGCTGACCACCACACTACCTGCCTCTGTTACAGCATTCCAGGTTAGGTCAAATTCCTTGCGGCTTATTTTACCAGTAACGGTGAAACCAGCCTTAGTTTGTCCATAGGGGTCTATCACAGTACCGCCAAATTCCACGTCCACTGAAACGGGTTTAGTAAGGCCCTTGATGGTGAGGTCGCCGTGCAGGCGGGCCGTATCGGAACTGGTTTGTTCATAGTGGTTTCCTACAAACCTAATGTCGCCGTGGGTGTCAGTGTCAAAGAACTCAGAAGACTTCAGGTGGGTGTCGCGTTGCTCGTTGTTGGTGTTAATGGAATTTACATCGGCAGTAAAAAGGATGTTGCTGGCTTGTGAGAAATCTTCCTCCTCGGTTTCTACCTCTACATTAAAACTCTGAAAGTACCCCGTGACAGTGGTAATCATTAGGTGTTTCACTTTGAACTGCACTTCACTATGCAGAGGATCCAAAGACCATTTTACGGTAGCCATAGTTTTCAGAATAGAGGGTAAAAGTTTGATGCAGCAGAATAGACATCTACGGAAGCAACCTCTCAGTAGACGCTTGAAGCTTACCTTTATAGTTGATAACTAAATATAACTTCTAATATCCTATTCACAAATACCCTCCCCCTTTCAAGCCTCTTTTCCAGAAACAGAATCTAAAACACGACATAAATAAGTATGAGGAAATCAGGAATAAGCGGGGGTAATTTCTGCCTGGGCCGGTACTCCTTGAATGGCAGCGGTGATCTTCAGGAGTTCTGCACTTACCTTTCTAATGAACTCGAGCTGCTCTTTCAGCAATTGTTCGTCTGAGGTAAATTCTGTCTTTTCCTGACCTTCGGGTTCATTGGTTTTGCTTACAACTTCAGGCACTACATAGGTAGGATCCAGGGTTTTCAAGGCGTCGGTGAGAGATATTGTGGCACGCCTCAGGGTTCGGAGAAAGGTTTTGTTAGGATAGCTCCCGGTTTCTTGCCGGAGCCTAGCCGATACAATGGTGGCAATGTAGGAGGATAAAATGTGGTTGAGCACCACAAACTGGTAGATGTCACGGCCATTGAGCTGCTTGCTTTTAGGCTCTCCGGTCATGCGCTGGAACGCCGCCGACAGGTTGGCAGAACTCACGTACACTTCTTTTCGGGCCAGTTTGTACTCCACTTCCTGCACGTCTTTTCCGGCGAACAAATCGGTTAACACCTGCAGGTACCGCAGATTGGCTTTGAGCGCCGCCTGCATGAATTTGCCTACCTGTTTAGACTCCCAGTTAGGAAAAACAAAATACGTAGAGGCAAAGGCAATGGCGCAGCCCACTACGGTATCTACCACCCGCTCCTGCACAATGGCCAGACTTCCGCCGCCCAGAAAATTGAACAGGATCAGCATGAAGGGGGTCATGAGAATGACGCTTAGCACATAATTGATGCGCTGCACGCTGTAGAAACCGGTCATGAAAAGAAGCAGGAACACAAACTGCAGCCGCTCATCCTGCACCAGATACAAGATCAGCAATCCAATGGCTCCACCCACCACCGTGCCAATCACCCGCTGGATGTTCCGCTGTTTGGTCAAGCTGAAGGCGGGTTTCAACAGGAAGATGACCGTCAATAAGACCCAGTAACTGTGCTGCCCATAGGGGAAGATTTTAGTGAGCGAGTAGGCAAACAAAGACACCAGCGCCACCCTAAAAGAAAACCTGAACACCGATGATTCAAAGGTTAAGTTGTTCCAGAATACCTTGGGGTCTATGGTCTGGTGCGACAAAAACGGGGCAAACTCCAGCTCCTTCACCCTGCGCTGCACCTGGTCTGAATGGGCGCTGAAGTACGTTCTTATAGCAGTTAAGCGCTGGACAATGGTCCTGATGTTCACAAAGATCTTCTTCAGCACCAGGTTCCCGCTTTGACCCTGCTGCTCCCCAATGGCATCAATCTTTGCTTTAAGGGTGTCCAGTTTGCCCATTACGTCAGGCTGGTTTCTGTGCTTCAGGTTGGCTTGAATGGCAAACCCAATGTTGTCCAGTTCATCTGCCAGGAATTCAATAAAGTGACCTATCTCCGGCAAGATGCCCGTGGCCCCAAACCGCTCCCTGATGGCGGTGTAATCATAATGAATAGCCGTTACCTGCTCATATATGTCTACCATGTCCACAAAGGTCATGACCAGCGTGCGGCCTGCCTCCGTAGATTCCTTTACAATCTGCCGGCTCTTAAACAGCATCTCGCGCACCAAGGCCTGCTTCTCATTTACCAGAATCTGTTGCGAAATAAGCTGCCGGTAGGTCTGGTCTACATCTGTACCGGGCAGGTAAAAGGCGGCTTTCAGCCGAACGAATTTGGCTACTTCCCTTATACATTCTCCCAGTTCCTGCTGGGCCGGTCTATAAGGCAACACCTTGTTGGTTACTAAACTAAGCAGCAGGTACCACACCCCACCGCTCATGACCAGGGCACTGTTCACCAACACCATCTCTGGGGTAAGTGCCCGGTCCATGGTTAAAACGAGCACCAGCAAACCGCCCATGCCAATGAACGAAGCCCGCATGCCGTACACCAGCAACATTGACAACACAAAGCTGACGACCAGAATCTCCAGCCCCAGGGTGTACACGTTCATCCGGGCGAAGCCTGTCAGCAAAGCCACCAGCGTGCAAACCCCAATACCTGCAAGCATTCCGTTTCTTTTGTGGAGCATGGGTCCGGGCGAATCTGCCAAACTCACACCAATAGCCCCCAAAGAAATGGCGATTCCCATTTCAAAATGCCCCAAGTATGACATCAAAAGTGCGGGTACCAGCGCTGCAATGGTGACTCTGATGCCATCATAGAAGTTCTGACTGTAGAAGAAATACTGTAGCTCCCGGACTTTCCTGTTCATTCTGTACTATTGAAGCAATGGGTGATAATGTGATGGAATTGAATATACGGAATACCTCTTTTTAGGCTAGAATTGAAAAACTGCTTTAAAAACTATGCATAAAAAGGGAACATGCAGAGATGCTGTTACTCAAAACTTACTTAAGAATGTAAGGTGTTGTTTCTCTAAGAGCAACAGTTCTCCAAACATCTAATTCCCTTTATCATTAAGGACTGTTCAAAATGTAAGAAAGCCAGCTCGTCAAAGATAGACAAGCTGGCTTTCTTACTTTATCTTATAATTAGAAATGAGCCCAAATATGCAGCTCCTTTCTGGTGGTTGAAACTAGTCGTTCGCCTGTCCTTTCAACACCACAATCTCCACCCGTCGGTTTTGCTGACGTCCTTCGGCAGTTTTATTCGTAGCAATGGGATCTTGCTGGCCTTTTGAGATTACCTTGATTCTGTCACCTTCGAATCCAGCGTTAGAGGTCATCCAATCTTCTACTGCTTTGGCCCGCTCCTTCCCTAGTTCCATGTTGTATTCTTTGCTGGCGGTAGAGTCTGTAAAGCCAAACACCCGGATCATCCCCTCGCCCTGGGTACGTTCTTTTATGTTGGCAGCTATCTTTTGTAAACTCGCTTTTCCAGATTCCTTTATTTCCGCTTTATCCACGTCAAATAAAATATCCTGGCTGGCCTGGTAAATGGTGACGGAGTCATTGCCGCGCACCGTCACATCTGAACCGGCCAGGTCAGGTACATTTACAACGGGAGCATCAAAATCTATGTTTTCCCAGACTGCTTCGTCTCTGTATAGCACAGCCGTATCATTTGTAGCCATCTCTGCCACAGAATCAGCGTTTTCAATTCGTTTGCCAGATTCGCTGCAGGCAAACGTGAATCCTGATAAGATCAGAACAAAAAGTATAGTTAGATTTTTCATAGTAATAAGCCTTAGATTAGTATAGTAGAAGTACGAACTTACTGAGTATTAGTTCGTTTTGCAGGAACCACCTTTTCTGTAGGATCAAATTGTTACATGGTATTCCTCCTACTCTTTTCATTATCCCTCGTAGATTTGCAGCATGCGTACTCCTTCAGAATTTGACCTTGTGATTATTGGCGCGGGGCCCATTGGCTTAACGTGTGGCATAGAGGCTCAAAAAGCGGGCCTCTCCTACGTGATTATTGACAAAGGCGCCTTGGTGAACTCGTTGTACAACTACCCGGTGACCATGACGTTTTTCTCTACCTCTGAGAAACTGGAGATTGGCGGAGTTCCTTTCATTTCAGACAATCCCAAGCCGCGCCGGAACGAGGCCCTGGAGTATTACCGTCGGGTGACGCTCAAATTCAACCTGAACCTGCGGTTGTTTGAAGAAGTGCTTTCAGTGCAGAAAACCAAAAACAGGTTTGAAGTGGAGACGGTCAAAGGCACTTACCACGCCCGCAAAGTGATCATCTCCACCGGTTTCTATGATTTACCGGCGTTGATGGGCATTCCCGGCGAAGACCTGCCGCACGTAACGCACTACTACAAAGACCCCCATTATTATGCGTTGCAGAAAGTAGTGGTGGTGGGGGCCAGCAACTCCTCAGTAGATGCCGCTTTGGAAACATACCGTAAAGGTGCCGAAGTCACCATGGTAGTGCGCGGACCCGAGATTGGCCGCCGGGTGAAGTACTGGGTACGCCCAGACGTAGAAAACCGTATTTCTGAAGGCAGCATCAAGGCCCACTTCAATTCCTGTATCACCGCCATCAGGCCGGGGGAAGTGGATGTCATGACGCCGGAAGGATTGATCACCATTGAAAACGATTTCGTGCTGGCGCTTACCGGTTACAAACCCAATTTTGACTTGCTCCGGAAGTTTGGCGTGGAGCTTTCTCCCGATGAAAAGTTATACCCGCAGCACAACACCCAAACCATGGAAACAAACCAGCAAGGTCTTTACCTGGCAGGCGTAGTCTGCGGTGGTATGGACACCCACCTTTGGTTTATTGAAAACTCCCGTGACCATGCCGAAAAGATTGTGCAGCATATTGTAGAGCAGGACAGACTATCCTGATCATTCTCCATTTCAGGCATACTTTTTTGAAAACGGCTCATAAAGCAGTTTATCCATTTACACAAAGTTCCTACGCATTCCGTCCCCCATTGAAGGGGGGTAGGGGGATGATTACTCCTGCTGGTGATGGTGTTGCCAAAATATAAGTAGGGGAAATCCCTTGTAGTTGCCCTTTTGGGTTCCATACCAAAGCTAGGCACTCCGTAGCAAAAGGTGCTCGCCTCTTCTTCGGCCAAGGTCATCCCCCTACCCCCTTCAAAGGGGGACGATTTGGTCTTCTTTTCTTTTATAGTAACGCTCTTATAGAGTGCTTTCCAATGGTTCCACTAAACAGGTACCCTGCCTGTTAACAGCCTGCTTTTCAAAAACTAGCACTGAAACAGGTCTTATAAATCATTTGCCTCTCTTTGGTATCCTGAAAGATACCTCTGCAATCAACCTTATATAAATCATTGAAAATTAACACATTATCCAAAATCAAAGAACAGTTTAGATTTACAAAATAGGATTCAAATGTTAAAGTCTTTGCATGGTTCCTGCTTTTGTCCGTTCCTTTGCATACCGAATGAACGTTCAATAGAAAGATAAGAAACGAGTTGGAGATCATAGCAGAGAAGAAAAAGGCGATACTGGAAAGTACCCTGAAGTTGATTAAGGAGAATGGATTCCATGGAACCCCCATGAGTTTAGTGGCCAAAAGGGCCGGCGTAGCAGCCGGAACCATTTACCATTATTTTGACAGCAAAGACACGCTGATCATGGAGCTGTTTACTTACACCCAAAATCAGGTACAGCAAGCCATGGAGCGGAACCTGCGCGACGACATGGGCCTGAAGGAGAGCTTTTTTCTGCGCTGGATTAGCCGCTGTCAGTTCTACATCCAAAACCCTAATGTCCTGTTCTTTATTGAGCAGTTCGTGAATTCGCCCTACTACCCACGCTGTCCGCAAGAACAGGAAGAGCGGGTTCAGAATGAGATCAGGCAGTTCATTAAGTTGGCCCAACAGCACGGCATCCTCCGGGATCTGGATTATAGACTAATGGCCATTATGATCCACAGTAGCATCATGACCGCAGCCAAGGTGCACCTTGACGGAAAAGTACAGCTAACCGACAAGGAATTCAACCAACTGGCCCAAATGGTCTGGGACAGCATCCGGAAGCTTTAACTACACCCCCCATCCCCTTATATAATTCATTTACCAGTACCTATGAAGAGATCAACGTATCTGATGCTGCTGCTCAGTTGCCTTCTGGCACCTGTGGCATTGTTGGCCCAGGTGACCCCAGATAGCACCGCCGGCCGGCTGACGCTGGAGCAGTGCGTGGCCTATGCCCTGAAAAATCAGGCGCAAGTGCAGCAGGCGCAAATAGAAGAAGAAATTGGCGAGCGCCAGATCAGGGCACAATTGTCAGGTTGGTTGCCGCAGGTGGCGGCTAATTACGCGTTCACGCACAACATTAAACGCCCACAGAGCGTGTTCGGCGACCAGGTGATTACCATCGGGCAGAAATACACCTCTAACATCAACTTTCAGGCAAACCAGACACTGTACAGCAATGATCTGCTGCTGACCAGCCGGGCCGCCCGCTTTACCAGAACGGCCCTTGACCTGAATACCCAGTCTACCAAGATCAACACGGTGGTAGACGTGAGCAAGGCTTTTTACAACATTCTCCTCAGCCAGGAGCAGCTCCGGATTCTGAACGAGAACATTGTACGCCAGGAAAAACAGTACCGCGATGCCCGTGCTCAATATGAGCAGGGTCTGGTAGACAAAACCGATTACCAACGCGCCTCCATTACCTTGAACAGCATCAAGGCCGACCGCAAAAGAACCCAGGAAGCGATCAAATCCAGCACCGCCTTGTTGCAGGAACTGATGGGCTTACCCGTAAACTCCCCGCTTACGCTGGCCTATGACTACAACCAGATGCAGCAAAATATTCTGATTGATACGGCCCAAACAGTGGCCTTTACCAACCGGGTAGAGTTTCAGCAGATACAGACGCAACGGCAGATACAAGGGCTGAACACCCGCTACCACCGGTGGGGCTTTCTGCCCACCGCGTCGGCTTTTGTGAACTACAACCCAACGTTCTTCAGCTCTAATTTAGGAGATATCTACAGCCAAGCCTACCCAACTTCGGCTTTGGGGCTGCAAGTGGGCATTCCTATTTTCCAGGGTGGCCGAAGATTGCAGAATGTGCGCATCTCTGAATTGCAGGAAGAAAGCCTGAATGTGGAGTTGCAGAACGTCCAGCGCAGGATCAACACCGAGTACCAGACGGCCTTGGCCAATTACAAAAGCGACTACAATGACTGGCTCACGCTGCAAAGCAATGTGCAGCTCGCCGAAGACGTGTACAACGTGATCAAGCTGCAGTACAACGAAGGCATCAAAGCCTATCTGGATTTGATTGTGGCTGAAACCGACCTCAGAACGGCTCAACTTAACTATTACAATGCTCTTTACAACGTGCTATCCAGCAAACTGGATGTGCAGCGCGCCCTGGGTACCATTGCCACTAACTACTAATCAGAGAGAAAAACCATAGCATCATGAAGTTACATTTATCCACCTTTGCCGCGCTTTCCTTGTTTAGCGCCGTACTGGTTTCTTGCGGCAAAAAGGACGCAGCACCCCAAGGCCCCATGATGGGTGGTCCGGTTTCCGTGAACACCTACACTGTCACTGAAGAACACGTTACCGGTACTGATACCTACCCTGGCACCGTAGTCCCGCTGAATGAAGTAGAGCTTCGGCCCCAGGTGAGCGGCTACATCACTCAAATCTATGTGAAAGACGGCCAACGTGTATCCAAGGGCCAGAAAATATATGAGATTGACCGCACCAAATACATGGCGGCTTATCGGCAGGCGCAGGCCAACGTGCGCAGCGCCCAGGCAAACCTGAACCGGGTTCAGAAAGACCTGGAACGCTATGAGAACCTGGCCAAACAAGATGCTATTGCCCGCCAGCGCGTAGATTATGCCCGCGCTGATGTGGAAACGGCTCGTGCCCAAGTAGCCGTGGCCCGTGCCCAGGTATCCAGTGCCTCTACAGATTTAGGGTACTCGGTTATCAATGCTCCCTTTAGCGGTACCATTGGCATCTCTCAGGTGCGCGTAGGTTCTCAGGTAAGCCCGGGCACCACCCTCCTGAACACCATCTCGTCTGACGGCCCCACCGGCGTAGATTTCGTGATCAACGAACAGGAGCTTCCCCGCTTTAACCGTCTTCAGCAAGGCAAGCAACCAGACTCCCTTTTCACTTTAACATTGGCCGATGGCACCCGGTACTCCCATACCGGGAAACTTTCCGCTATTGACCGTGCGGTGGGCTTGCAAAGCGGGACCATCACAGTGCGCGTAAGCTTCCCCAACCCTAGCCGCCAGTTGGTAGCAGGCATGACCGTGAGCGTGAATGTGCTAAACCAGGACATAGGGCAGCAAATCACCTTGCCTTTCAAAGCGGTAACCGAGCAGCTGGGCGAATACTTTGTGTACAAAGTGCAGGGAGATTCTGTGCAGCAGCAGAACATTTTGTTAGGCACCCGCTTCCAGGATAAGATTGTAGCCCGTGAAGGCCTTAAAGCCGGTGATGTGATTGTGTTGGAAGGAATCCAGAACCTTCGTCAGGGCGCTAAGATCCAGGTGGGTGCTCCACAGGCCACTGGTGGTGCTCCGGCCAGCGCCAGATAAAAACAATATCCAAATAGCTTTTCAGTAAGAGTATGATATCTGAAGTATTTATAAGACGGCCAATCACCGCCATTGTGATCTCTATTGTGATCGTGCTGGTGGGAACATTGGCCATGATGAACCTGCCCATTACCCAGTACCCCGATATCTCTCCCCCTACGGTATCGGTATCGGCAAACTACACGGGCGCGGATGCACAAACCATTGAACAGACGGTTGCTACCCCCATAGAAACCCAGATCAATGGTACTCCAGGCATGGCATATCTGTCTTCTACCAACACCAGTACCGGCCAGATGAACATGACCGTGACATTTGAGGTAGGAACAGACATTAACATTGCCACCCTGGATGTGCAGAACCGCGCCAGTGTGGCCGAGCCAAGTTTGCCGGAAGAAGTAAGACGTCTGGGCGTAACCGTTCGGAAGCGGAACCCTAGTATTTTGATGGTGGTCGGAATTTACTCGCCTAAGAAAACCCATGACGTTCAGTATTTGGACAACTACGCCAACATCTACGTGAAAGACGCCTTGCTGCGGGTGCAAGGGGTTGGTGACGTAACGGCCATTGGTCAGGATTTCAGTATGCGTTTGTGGCTGCAGCCCGACAAGCTTTCGCAGTACAACATGAACGCGAACCAGGTGGTAACCGCCATCCAGGAACAGAACATGCAGGTAGCGGCTGGTACGGTGGGTGCCCGTCCGCAATACAACACGCAGGCGTTCCAGTACCCCATCACCGTTAGTGGCCGCTTAACCACCAAAGAACAGTTTGAGAACGTCATCATCCGCACCAACCCCGAGGACGGTTCTTTGGTGTACCTAAAGGATGTGGCACGGGTAGAATTTGGCCAGTTTGATTATGGACGGCAAGCGACCATTAACGGAAACCCTGCCGGCATGATGCTGATTTACCAGGCCCCGGGCTCCAACGCCGTGGCTACCGCCGATGGTATTTACGCTGCCTTGGACGAGATGAAAAAAACGTTTCCGGCAGACGTAGACTACATTGTGTCGTTTGAATCGGTGACGGTGGTGGAGGTGTCTATCAATGAGGTGGTACACACGCTGGCAGAGGCTTTGATTCTGGTAATCATTGTGGTATTCCTGTTCCTGCAGAGCTGGCGCGCCACCTTGGTACCCATCCTGGCCATTCCGGTTTCCATTATTGGTACGTTCATCTTCTTTATCCCGCTGGGCTTTACTATTAACACGCTTACCCTCTTCGGGTTTGTATTGGCCATAGGTATTGTGGTAGATGACGCCATTGTGGTGGTAGAAGCGGTGCAGCATTACATTGACCATGAGCGCCTCTCGCCAAGGGAAGCTACCCGCAAGGCGATGAAAGACATCACTGCCCCAGTAATTGCCATCGCGTTGATTCTGGCAGCCGTGTTTATCCCGGTAGGTTTTATTCCGGGTATTGTGGGTCGTTTGTACCAGCAGTTCGCCATCACCATTGCTATCTCAGTTTTGATCTCGGCATTTGTGGCCTTGACGTTGACTCCGGCGCTTTGCTCCTTAATGCTACGCCCTATGAACGTGGGCCGCGAATCAAGAGGGATTAATAAGTTCTTCTACCGCTTTAACAACTGGTTTGCCAGAACAACAGAGTCTTACTCAGTGGGTGTTCGGAAGAGCATTAAAGCAGCTCCTTTGGCCTTGATTCTGCTAGTGTGTTTGTATGTAGGCACCGTGGGCTTGTTCGCGAAGAAACCAACTGGTTTCATCCCTACCGAAGACGAAGGCCGTTTGTTTATCTCTGTGGAATTACCCGAAGGGTCATCCGCGAACAGAACGCAAGCGATCCTTCAAAGAATGGCGGGCATCATAGGCGAAGTGAAGGCGATCAAAAACGCGACATCCATTTCTGGTCTGAACGCCATCAACTTCTCCTTCAAATCGAACAGCGGTACGTTCTTTATCCAGATGCACCCCTGGGACCAACGGCAGGAAGAATCCATGCAGTTGCAGGGCGTGATGAATGACCTGAACCAACGTTTTGCCGCTATCAAGGAAGCAAACATCAGAGTGGTGGCACCACCGGCTATTCCGGGTCTGGGCCAATCGGGTGGTTTCAGTTTTATGCTGGAGCAGCGCACTGCGGGTGACATCAGAGACCTGGAGCGCGTGATGGGTCAATTCCTGGCAGCCGCGAACCAACGTCCGGAGATCGCCATGGCCTACAGCTTCTTCAATACCCGCACTCCTGGCTACCACGTAGACGTAGACCGTGAGAAAGTGAAGAAACTGGGCATCAGCCTGACCGATGTCTACGCCACCATGTCTTCTTACATGGGTAGCCGCTACATCAATGACTTCACGCGCTACGGCCGTAACTACCGGGTAGTAGCCCAAGCCGACACCGCCTACCGGATGGACATCAAGGACATGAACCAGTTCTACGTCCTTAACCGGGAGGGCGCATCGGTACCGCTAAGTGCCCTGATTACCGCAAAAGTAGTAGAGAACCCGGCTGTAATCTCGCATTACAACCTGTTCAGATCTGTGGAGATTTCAGGTGGTGCCAAACCTGGTTTTAGTAGTGGGCAAGCCTTGCAGGCTCTGGAAGAAGTAGCTGCCCAAACCTTACCGGCCGGCTATGGTTACAGTTTCTCTGGTCTAAGCCGCGAGGAGCTTTCTGCGGGGAACAGCACCATTTACATCTTCGCACTTTCTATTATATTGGTGTTACTCTTATTGGCTGCCTTGTATGAAAGCTGGAGCGTACCGTTCTCCATTATGTTTGCCATTCCGTTGGGTATGTTTGGGGCCATCCTAGCGCTTACGTTCCTGCCCAAACTGGAGAATAACGTATACGCACAGATAGGGATGATCACCTTGATTGGTCTGGCCGCGAAAAACGCCATCCTGATTGTGGAGTTCGCCAAAGAGCGGGTAGACCGTGGCATGGAATTAATTGAGGCCACCATTGAAGCAGTGCGTCTTCGTCTGCGACCGATCATCATGACGTCCCTGGCTTTCATCTTGGGGGTAGTGCCGTTGGTACTGGCTTCCGGCGCCGGAGCCGTGTCAAGACAGACCATTGGTTGGGTAGTAATTGGCGGTATGTTGGCTGCCACGTTCCTGGCTATCTTTATTGTGCCCGTGTTGTACGTGGTGATCACCCGCCTGGCCTACGGCAAGAAAGGCCTGGCTCAGCTCCGCGAAAAGCACCAAGGCATTGACTTTGATCACCAATAGATCTTAAGTATCACATCTTGAAAAGCCCTGGCTCCCTAAGCCGGGGCTTTTTACTAGACCATCTTATTTAGAGATATGAAACAGAACCCTTCATCTGCATTACAAAAAGACTCCCCCCTTCTCTTACTCATGGCCATCTACCAGATAGCGGGTGGCGTGTTGGGCCTGGGTCTGTTCCTCAAGATGATTCCACAGCTGCAAAACCCCTCTCCTTCTACCTGGGTAGGCATCGGTATCGCGGCCCTCTTGTATAGCTTTTCTATTTTCTGTGGTTTCTCGCTTTTGCAGCGGAAACGGAAAGGGTACACCTTCTCGCTGGTCAACCAGGTCTTGCAAGTCATTGGTTTTGGGGTAGCTGGTCTGGCTTATAATTATGTATCCGGGATTAAAATTGGAGTGGGCATAGATTTTCTTTTAAGCTGGGTTTTCAAGTTCAGGTTCTCTTTGTCCTCCTTTAGTTTCAGCTTTGGCACCAACACCGGGGCCTCTTTTGTGACCGTAAATGTACTCGCCCTGTTTCTTATCTATTTTCTGGAAAGAGTCCGGGAAGAAGCCTCTAAAAAGTAGTTCACAAAATACCCTCCTCCTGAGGAAAGCTTTTCCATGATCTTTACTCTACCCTTTAGTTTTGATCTCGTCCAATAACCAGAGAGACTTTGTGTTTTTCTTATATTTTGAAATAAACCGCCTAAAACTTGCGGTAAGTACCATTAATGCTTCTTTTTAGGACTTACCTTAAATTCTATCATTTTCACAATCATCTAGGGATCAAACATATAAAAAAACTTTAAAGAGCCTATTTTCATTTTGTTAACAAAGTAGCTACACAAGCTTAATATTTTGAAAACATACAACAATAAAGCCTCTTTACTTAACAACTTTTTAACCCTAACACTTGTTTGTTAAACTATTTTTAAAATACTACTTGATTTCTTGAAAATCCTTTGATAAATTACTGATTCACCCTACCCGAACCAGACAAAAAAGGAATGAATCAGGTCGAAAAGCTTACCAAAGGGTTGTACACACCCGAGTTAGAGCACGATGCTTGCGGTGTTGGATGTGTCGTCAATCTTGATGGGGTAAAATCCCATGCCACGGTAAAGGACGCGTTGACCATGCTTAAAAACATGGAGCACCGTGGTGCCACCGGCAGCGACCCCGAGACCGGAGACGGAGCCGGAATCTTAGTACAATTACCCCACGAATTCTTCAGAAAAGAACTTGCCGAATTTGCCATTAACCTTCCTCCCGAGGGAAGCTACGGCGTGGGCATGGTCTTCTTCCCTATTGTGTATGAATTGCGGGAGAAATCCCGAAAAGTGCTCAATAGCTGCCTGCGCAAATTAGGCTTAAGCCTGATCGGCTACCGCTTAGTGCCGGTGAACAGCCAGGTACCGGGCCACGAAGCCAAGGCGGTGGAGCCTTACATTGAGCAGGTGTTTGTGCAGCCAGTGGACCCTACTATAAAAGGAGAAGACCTGGAACGCAAGTTGTTCGTGCTGCGCAACCTTATCAGCAACGAGACCCGCAAGAACGTACGCGGCGAAAATGGCACTTTCTACATTGCCAGTTTCTCTTCCCGCACTATTATTTATAAAGGACAGCTCAAAACTGATCAGCTGGAGCGCTATTACCTTGACCTGCGCCACTCTGATTTTAAATCAGCAATTGCGGTGGTACACTCCCGCTTCTCTACCAACACGTTCCCTAACTGGCGCTTAGCCCAGCCGTTCCGCTTTATTGCGCACAACGGTGAGATCAACACCATCAGAGGAAACGTGAACAAGATGAAGTCCAAGGAAGCCCTTATGTCTTCTCCTCTGTTCACCGAGGAAGAAATGCAGTGGCTTTTGCCAGTCACCAACCCTGAAGATTCTGATTCTGCCAACTTAGACGCCCTGGTAGAACTACTAACGCTTTCTGGCCGTCCTTTACCCCACGTAATGATGATGCTGGTGCCGGAAGCCTGGCAGAACAACCCGCACATGGACACCTATAAAAAGGCGTTCTATAAATTCCATGCGTCTTTGATGGAGCCCTGGGATGGTCCAGCTGCCCTTTTCTTTACCGATGGAACCCAGATTGGGGCCACTCTGGACAGAAACGGCCTGCGTCCCGTGCGTTATTGCCTGACAAAACAAGGCCGCCTGGTAATGGCTTCTGAAGCCGGTGCCTTATGCGTTGACCCTAAAGACGTGATCAAACGCGGCCGCCTGCAGCCCGGCAAAATGCTTCTGGCAGACATTTCGCAGAACCGCATCTTTGAAGACGAGGAAGTCAAACAAATGGTCTGCAATGATAAGCCGTATTTTGACTGGATTCAGAAAAACCGCATCAAACTGCGTTTGCGTCCAGAACCCAAAGTATTGTTACAGCCTTGCACCCCTGAGGAATTACGCCAGCGCCAAAAATCTTACGGGTATACCCGTGAAGACCTGAAGATGCTGGTAGAACCTATGGCCGCCACAGGTTACGAGCCGGTAGGCAGCATGGGGTCTGATACTCCGTTAGCTGTACTCTCGCACCATAGCCAACATGTATCGCATTACTTCAAGCAGTTCTTCGCGCAGGTAAGTAACCCGCCTATTGACTCCATCCGTGAACGCCTGGTGATGTCCTTGTTCACCCGCGTGGGTGAGTCGTTGAACATTCTGGATGAAAGTGAGCTGCATACGCGCCAGATTCATATATCCCAGCCGGTGATGGACCCAGTGGAGTTCCAGAAACTGGTATTCCTGAAAGAAGAAGGCTTTGAGCACGAAACCATTGATGCGACTTTCTCTACCCGCGAAATAGGGAACTTGCAGCGGGACATTGACCGCATCTGCGCAGATGCAGAAGCCGCGGTACGAGCCGGCAAGAAAATCCTGATCATCTCTAACCGTAATGTTCAGGAGCAACGGGCAGCTATCCCGTCCTTGTTGGCCGTAGGTGCCGTGCACCACCATCTTATTGAGAAGCGCCTGCGTACCAAAGCAGGGCTGGTAGTAGAGGCGGGTGACGCCTGGGAAACCCACCATTTCGCCACCATTATTGGCTATGGCGCCAGTGCGGTGTATCCGTTCCTGGTGTATGATACCATCAAGAGCCTGCATGACCAGCACAAGCTGGACAATGAGAAGCCTTACACATATTATTTCCAGAACTTCATCAAAGCGGTGGATAACGGCCTATTGAAAATCCTCTCTAAAATGGGAATCAGTACGCTGCAGTCTTACCAGGGAGCCCAGATTTTTGAAATTCTTGGCTTCGGGCAGGAAGTAATAGAAAAGTGTTTCAAAGGTACCACCAACCGGTTAGAAGGACTAAACTTTGAAGACTTGGAGCGTGAGGCGTTGACCAAACACCAATCGGCTTATCCAGACATGGAGAACCTGTTGGAATCTGGTGGGTACTACCAGTGGCGCCGTGATGGCGAGGAGCACTTGCTCACGCCTAGGGTGATTCACTTGCTTCAGAAGTCCACCCGTATAAATGACTACCTGCTTTATAAAGAGTACTCCAAATCTATCCGGGAGCACCAGCAGGAAACGACTATCACGCTCCGTAACCTGTTTGAGTTCCGGAAGCGGCAGTCAGTGCCGTTGGAAGAGGTAGAACCAGTATCGGCTATCCTGAAACGTTTCGCTACGGGTGCCATGTCGTTCGGGTCTATTTCCTATGAAGCGCATAGTACGCTGGCCATTGCCATGAACCGCATTGGCGGTAAAAGCAATAGCGGCGAAGGCGGGGAAGATGAGGCACGGTATACCCGTAAACCAAACGGAGATTCAGAAATTTCCAGAGTGAAACAGGTAGCTTCCGGCCGGTTTGGCGTTACCAGCCACTATCTGGCCAACGCCGATGAAATCCAGATCAAGATTGCCCAAGGTGCTAAGCCAGGCGAAGGCGGTCAGTTACCAGGTCATAAAGTAGACCATTGGATTGCCAAAGTGCGTTGCTCTACCCCGGGTGTAGGTTTGATTTCACCGCCGCCGCACCATGACATTTACTCCATTGAAGATTTAAAACAGCTGATCTTCGATCTGAAAAACGCTAACCCAAGAGCCCGCATCAACGTGAAATTGGTGGCTGAGGCAGGCGTAGGAACCATCGCCTCAGGCGTTGCCAAAGCCAAAGCCGATGCTATCATGATTTCGGGGGCTGATGGAGGTACTGGCGCAAGTCCGCTGAGCTCTATCCGCCATACAGGCCTTCCTTGGGAGATTGGCTTGGCTGAAGCGCACCAGACGCTTATCAAAAACAACCTGCGCAGCCGCGTGGTGTTGCAGACCGATGGCAAGATTCTGACCGGCTATGACCTGGCCGTAGCTACCCTGCTGGGAGCCGAGGAGTACGGCGTAGCAACTGCTGCTTTGATCACCGAAGGCTGTATCATGATGCGTAAATGCCACCTGAACACTTGCCCGGTAGGTATCGCTACGCAGAACCCAGAACTGCGCGCCCTTTTCACCGGCGACCCTGACCACGTGGTGAACCTGTTCACCTTCCTGGCCATGGAATTACGGCAGATCATGGCTTCTCTAGGCTTCAGAACCATCAATGAAATGGTGGGCCAGTCACAGGTATTAAAGATCAGAACCGACCTAAACCATTGGAAACTGAAGAACCTGGACCTCTCCCCTATCTTCTACCAGGAGTACGCGCCAAGAAACGTGGGTACTTACAAGCAGATTGAGCAGGACCATGAGATAAGCAAAGTCTTGGACAGAAAGCTTATCCGTGATTTGAAGAAAGGCAACACCGAAGTGGAATACCGCATCATCAACGTGGACCGGTCAACGGGCACCATGTTGTCATATGAGATCTCCAAAAATTTTGGGAAGCACGGCTTACCGGAAGACAGCTTTAGAGCTCAGTTCTATGGCTCAGCGGGTCAAAGCTTTGGGGCGTTTTTAGCACCGGGTATTTCCTTTAAGTTATACGGCGAGGCCAATGACTACCTGGGCAAAGGGCTTTCTGGAGGCAAGTTGATTTTGCAGCCTTTCAAGGAAAGTAACTACCTGCCCCATGAACACATCATTACCGGCAACGTGGCCCTTTACGGCGCCACCTCCGGCAAAGTGTACATCAACGGGTTGGCTGGTGAGCGCTTCTGCGTGCGGAACTCCGGCGCTGAGGCGGTAGTGGAAGGCATTGGCGACCACGGTTGCGAGTACATGACCGGCGGAAAGGTACTGGTGCTGGGTGCTATTGGAAAAAACTTCGCGGCGGGCATGAGTGGTGGTATGGCGTATCTCTACGCGCCAGATCCTAGCCATGTAGAGCAATGCAACCTGGACATGGTGGGGTTGGAAGATCCAGAAGCAGAAGACTTAAGCTGGATTGTACAGAAACTGCAGGAGCATGTGGCTTATACCGGTAGCATACTGGCGCAGGAGTTCCTTGAAAACTGGGACCATCACCGTGAGCACTTCCGGAAAGTGATGCCACATGATTTGAAAAAGGCCTTGCAATTACAAGATAAAGAAACAGAAAGAATATTGGCGTAATGGGAATAGCAGACGGATTCTTAAAATACAACCGGGAGCTACCCGGAACCCGCGATCCTAAAGTTCGGGTGAACGACTCTAACGAGATTTACCTTCCCTTTCCTGAGGAGAAGACCAAGCAACAGGCATCCCGCTGCATGGACTGCGGTATTCCCTTTTGCCACAACGGCTGCCCACTAGGCAACCTGATCCCGGATTTCAATGATGCGGTGTCTGAGGGAGATTGGGAACGGGCCATCAGGGTGCTGTACCGCACGAATAACTTCCCGGAGTTTACCGGCCGCATTTGCCCTGCTCCGTGCGAGAGCAGCTGCGTGCTGTCTATCAACAAACCGGCCGTGACCATTGAGCACATAGAGAAATCTATTGCCGAGAAGTCATTTGAAATGGGCTTGGTAAAACCTGAGCCTCCCCTTCAAAGAACGGGCAAGAAAGTAGCGGTGGTAGGGTCTGGCCCCGCCGGACTAGCTGCTGCTGCCCAATTGAACAAAGCCGGGCACAAGGTCACCGTGTTTGAGAAAGACGAGAAAGCCGGTGGTTTGCTCCGCTACGGCATTCCTGATTTCAAACTGGAAAAATGGACCATTGACCGCCGCCTGGTCATTCTGGAAGCGGAAGGCATCAAGTTCAAGTACAACCGCAAAATAGGGCAAGACACCACCCTCAAGAAGTTGTACCGGAAGTATGATGCGGTGCTGTTGTGCATTGGCTCTACAAAACCACGTGCCATCGCTATTCCTGGCAATCACCTGAAAGGCATTCATTTTGCCATGGATTATCTTGGGCTGCAGAACCGCCGCGTTGACGGTGCCCAGATTGCTCCCGAGAATGACATCAATGCGTTTGGTAAGCACGTGCTTGTGATTGGTGGCGGCGATACCGGTTCTGACTGCGTTGGTACAGCCAACCGTCACTTTGCCAAATCTGTGACGCAGTTGCAGTACCGTTTCATGCCTTCGTCCGAGCGGCATCCAACTAATCCATGGCCTGAAGTTCCGGTGACTCTTTCCTCCTCCTCTTCCCACGAAGAAGGTTGTGAACGAAGCTGGGGCTGGCTGAACAAGGAATTCATTGCCGATGAAAACGGGCATGTGAAAGGCTTGCGTGTGGTGGAACTGGAATGGAAAAACCAATCTGAATACACGGAGAAGCCGAACAGCGAACGCATTCTGCCTTGCGACCTGGCTTTAATCGCGATCGGCTATGAGCGTCCCGAACACGATGCATTTACTTCCAACTTCAAGTTTGAACTAGACCGCCGGGGTAACTTTAAATTGAACGACTGGCAAACCAATGTGCCCGGCATCTTCTCGGCTGGAGACGCCTGCCGTGGTCAGTCACTGGTAGTTTGGGCCATTTCAGACGGACGCGAAGCCGCAAGAGCGATTGACGTTTACCTGATGGGTTCTTCAGAATTGCCGTCCAAGGAGCTGTCAAAATACCAGTTGTTTTAAACAGAACCAGCTTTACATGATAGGTAGCCCTGCTCTCACTTAGCTTGTGAGGGCAGGGCTATTCTGTTTTAAGATCACTTTCTAGAATATGGCTCAAGAACATCATTTGTAAGTGGCAGCACTCTAAAAACGTGCACGCTTAACAAACTAGCTATGCCTTTCGGGAGAACTGTGGTAAGAATGTAAGCCCCTTTATTAGGCCAGATTTTTTAAAAAGATGCAGGAAACAGAAGTATTCTTCACGTTCACGTAGAAAGAGTTTAACCAGCAATGCAACCATGGAGACAAGGGAACGCTTTTACACTACCAACGGCATTGAACTTCACGTGGTAGAGGCAGGTCAGCCAAATGATAAAGTCATCTTGTTTCTGCACGGCTTCCCGGAGCATTGGTACGGCTGGAAAAATCAATTGAGCTTCTTCTCGCAGCAAAGGTGGCTTGCAGTGGCTCCAGATCAGCGCGGGTACAACCTCAGCAGCAAACCCGAAGGGGTAAAATCCTACACCATTGATGAACTCACAAAGGACATTGTGGGCTTAATTCCGCAGCTTACAGACCAGAAAATAGTCTTAGTGGGGCATGACTGGGGTGGAGGTGTTGCCTGGAATGTAGCGTTGCATTATCCGCAGTTACTGGAAAAGCTGGTGATTCTGAACATGCCTCATCCAAAGGTGATACATCAACACTTGACCAGCAACCCCAGACAGATGCTTAGAAGCTGGTACACGGGTTTCTTCCAGATTCCCTGGGTACCGGAAACTGTGAGCAGCACGTTTGACTTTAAACTTCTGGAAAACACCCTGACAGGCTCTGCCCTGCCTAATACGTTCAGCCAGGAAGACATCACCGCTTACAAAGAAGCCTGGAAACAACCCGGTGCTCTGGAGAACATGATTAATTGGTACCGGGCCTACAAGTATAACACGGTAGAATCGCCAAATCCGGTAGAAGTGGCTACCCTCCTGATCTGGGCGAAGCAGGATCAGTTTCTGGGAGCTGAATTAGCACAACCCAGCATAGAACAATGCCTGAACGGCCACCTTGTGTATTTAGAAGAGGCCACCCATTGGCTGCACCATGAAAAACCAGATAAAGTAAATAACTTGATTCTTGATTTTCTGAATTCCTAAAATGTTGGTCCAAGACAAAAAAAAGCCGCACCTCAAAGAAGTGCGGTTTTCCAATCATTCATTAAATCAAAAACGTTAATTTCTACTTCTTCGGGTAGTTGGTTCGCTTCCAGAGGATGACTCCTGACGGGGCGCAGCTTGGCGCTGGACCGGAGCAGCTTCCTGGCGGCTTCTTTGCTGGTATTGACCTTGTCCGCTAGGCTCCTGCCGGGTACGGGTCTGGTATTGTCCCTGGCTGTAAGGTGCTTCTGCCCGCCGGGGAGAATACGAGCCCTCTGGCCGTTGTGGCACTGGTGATTCAGAAGATCGTTGCTGGACTGCTGCATCAGACCTACGGGTGCGGGTACCGGTAGAATTCATTTCAGCAGAGGACCGTTGCGGGTAATCAGCCCTTCTGGTACGGGATGGGGTGGAATACTCTCCATTCTCAGAAGTAGCGCCTCTCACCCCTTCTCTTGTGCGTACTCCTTCTCTTTCCACGCTGCGCTGTTCTGAACTTGATTCCAGGCCAGTGCGGCTGCGGTAAGTTCCGGATTCATTTCCAACCCGACTTCTATCTACATTGCTGCTTCTATCGCTTCTGCCTACGGCACCTCTGTTAGAATCTGTTAAGCTTGACCGGTTAGTGGCGCTGTTTCTGGCAATGGCACGAGCAGGTGCTTCTTCACGGCGCGAGTTTACGTCTGGGCGGTAAATCCGAACAGAGTTATCGGCTAGTGTGGTTCTGCCCGGACGGCTGTCTCTGTCTACCCGGTAAACGTTCACCCTTCGGTTGGTAGCACGTTCTATGTCCTGGGTTCTAGGCCCATACACATACTTACGGTTGTAGCGCTCGTAATAATTATTGATGATGGTGGTATTGTGGTAGATGTTCACCACCTTGGTTCTGGGTACGCAGTAAGAGTAAATGCGGGGGCTGGTAATGTACATTACCGGCACAAACACCCACCTCACGGGAGCCACCACATAGGTAACCCTGGGCCCCATGGGTGCCCAGCCGTAGTAGCCACCGCCATTGCGCCAGTTAACCCAAGCAGGCCCCCACTCAGAACCCGGAATCCAAAGCCAACCGTAGTAATCGTCGTACATCCAGCGGCCGTAGTGGAATGGAGCCCAGCCCCAATCATAATCAGACACCCAGGTGTTGCCGTACTCGGTCATAACCCAGTGCCCACGGGTGCCATACGGCTGAAAATCCCACTCCACATCTGGTGACCACACATAGCCATACTCCGGATCATTGATCCAACGGCCATAAGGCTCCAGTTCATCATAAAACGTCTGGAACGACACACGGTCGCCCGGACGGGCCTGGGCCTCTGGGGAACCGATCAGGCTGAAGGCTACAAGGACAATCGCCCCCAGCGCCCACATACGTTGTAAAAAGGTTTTCATAAGAACGATATTTAAATTGAACAGCGGCGCAGAAACAGGGGTCCGTTTCGTGGTCGTTTTGGTAAAAACAAGTAGAAAATCGCTTTCTCCACGTAACCCAAGAATCTTGCCAAAAATCTGAATTTTTCTATGTTTTTATGTTTTAGCAAATTACGGCTAACAATCTAATTCCCAACAGGTCTAGTCTGATCTGCACATTCCCCTTAAGCACTCCCCAAAGGCCCTATATAGACGTTGCACTATTCCTTTTTAGAGACTCCGATTTTTTTAAAAGGCACCTTGCTGTTTACCTATCATGAAAGGACTTTTTGCTACTTTTGTGCAGTGCCTCTTGCCCTTCTCCTCCAGGTAGTTGCTTGACTTTTTCCATTCCAGAGTATACGTTGAAATTCTACATTTTTAATGCTCCTGCTCAATTGCCACTTAAGGCATTCAGGCAGGACTATGTGTTGCAAAACTTAAAAAAACTCCGGATGGTGGCTTCTCTTGCCATGTCGGTTTCTTGCGGCATTTTGCTCTTACCGCTTTTGTTTCCGCTCCTGAACCAGACGCTGCACGTTTCTTTCTTTAGAGGCCTGAACATTTCTTTGGTTTCACTCTCAGCTACAACTCTTTGTTTAGAGCACTTTTTCTTAAATAACAAGAAAATCGCTTCTTCTCGCTGGTTAGGGCAGTTGGTGTGTCTTGGCTTCGGGTTTGCCTTTATTTGCTGTTGTTTGAGTATCACCTTTATTGCGCAGTCAAATCCTAAAAACACGCTCACCATGTACCTTCTGGGATTGGTGACGGTGGCTTTTCTCTGGGACTTTGAGTACCTGGAGACTTTGCTTCTGGTGGCTCTCACCTCGTTGGCTTTCACCCTGATGATTCAATTTTCTTTTCTTAGCCCGGAGCAGAAAATCCTGAACCATTGCGTGTCTTTTGTCATTCTGGTCTGCTTCTATTTTCTCTCTCGTGTCATGTACAGCTATAGAGCTACACATTTCATTCAATTGAAGGAGATTGAAAAGAAAAACCAGGAAATTCAGAAAATGAGCCAGGCTAAGTCAGAAATCCTGGGCGTTGTGGCGCATGACCTCCGAAGCCCTTTCAACAACATAGAGATGATCACCTCCCTGCTCCAGAAGAAGAACTTATCTCCTGAGCAGGAAATACAATACTTGGACTTGATTTTGACCAGTTGCCAATCTTCTAAAGCTACTATCAATGAAATACTGTATGTAGCCCGTGAAGACCTGGTGGAAGAAATTCCTTTGGAAAAACTGGATCTTTGCACCGTTCTGCAGCAAGTACATCTGGAGTGGCAATCCCGATTACAGGGATCAAGAAACCTGCACCTTCAGTACCCTCCAGTTCCATTATACGCCAACCTGAACAAAGAACGCTTCCACCGGGTTTTGGACAACCTGCTTTCCAACGCGGTGAAGTTCACCCCCACCCATGGGACCATCCACATTAAGGTACGGGAAGGCAAAAAGAACCTACACGTGGAGGTGATGGACGAAGGCATCGGCATCCCGGAGAAAATCCGCCCGCTCCTGTTTGATCGCTTCTCCAAAGCCAGACGACGGGGTTTAAAAGGAGAAAAGTCTACAGGCCTGGGGTTAAGCATCTGCCGGCAACTGGTGGAGCAACACGGCGGTTCTATTGACGTGGAAAGTGAGGAGCGCAAGGGCACCACCTTCCATATTACTTTACCTGCCGCTACTTAACTCATTTGTGCTTTTTAGATCTAAAGCATTCTATTTTTTTGTGAAATTTACAAAAAAAGGAGCAAGCCAACTGGCTTGCTCCTTTCATTAGGTACTGAGTTACTTAGCCGTTCTGTTGTCTTCTAACCCGGGTATCTTTCCCTTCTTCTCTGCCCTTGCGGTTACCACGGTTTGCCTGCATTTGCTTGCGCTCTTCTTCATACTGAGCGTATTGCTTTTTGCTCACGATGTCTTTGAATTCTTTCTCCCAGGAGGCATGAAGTTGTTGCATCTGCTGACGGTGCTGGTCATTTCCTTCGCCTCCATAGAGTTGGTTTCTTTGACTTTTCTGCCCCTTGAAGCTTGCCATTTGCTGAGCATGCTTCAGATTGATGGCCTGTAATTTTCTTTTCTGAGAACTATTCAGGTCCAGTTTCTGGGTTAACATCTCAGTGCGCTTGGTAGCTCTTTCCTCAGGTGAGAGTTGGGCACGTTTTTCGCCACCCCGGTGGAATTCACCTTTGTCGTTTTTGCGTTGCTCTGATCTGTTCTCAGGGTTTTTGCCTCTTTGCTGCGGAGTAGTTTGCGCGTAAGAAGTTCCGGCTACCGCCAAACCTAGGGCCATCATTACAAGGTACTTTTTCATTCTAGTTAAGATTAAGGGTTTATATTTTTAGTCTTTCAGGCGGTTTGCCTGCTTGTTCTCCCATTTGCAAAGCAGGTGCCAGAAAGGGACCAAAAACTTGAGAATTCCGCCAAACGGCCAAAGCCCAAAGTGAAGCGGACAGAACAGGCATGTCAAATGACAAGCCTGATTTGGGACCGTTTTTCAGAAAAGGGGTTGAAACAAGAGAGGGAGTTTGGCACAAATCCAGCAAGGATACAACGGATCATCAGGCCACTCGAGATGAACCGGGCTAAACCATGCTCGAAACGTTTGATAGTTATTTGATGCTTTTACATAGATGCGTGTAAACAGGTGCTGCTGGGAAAGCAAGCAAAGGAGAACCTCAACTCTTTTTGCGCATTTATTTTCTTTGTCATCCTGAAAGGAACTTGTGGGAAAACAGTAGTAGCGTTATCGCAAAGCCTTTTAGTTCGCCCACAAGATCTTTCCAAGATGACAAAATTGGAGAGAATAGTAGAAAGGAATGATTTTGCGCCTGTTTTTGGAAAAGGGCTGTAAATAGAAGAAAAGAGAAGGAGGCAGAGAAAGGTCTACTCAGAATACATCTTCCGCTGAGTGACTTTGACTTTTTGTCTCTGCAAAGACTATAATTGAGCCTGAAGTGTGTTGAGTTCCTGGATAAATAACACCTTGCTTTGCCTGCTCAACTGATTGAAATCAGGTTGATGCAGACACTTCTTCATCAGGTTTATTTTTGTTTCTAGTATTTCTGGTGAGGCATTTTGTGGTTCCATGTTATTATGATGTGCATTGAGGAACTTTCCCCCATTAGGTAAGCGTCCCTGCGCATTATTTATTTCCGAGCCAGTTTAAGAAGAGCGGACTTTTGGCTTTGCTGATGATGATTTCCTCCGGAAAAGGTATGGTGAGCGTGACGGAAAGTTTACGCCCAAAATATTGTGAGGCTTCCTTGATGGCTTTGTAATGGATTAGGAACTGCCGGTTGGCCCTGAAAAACTGGTTCCCGCACATGGCTTCCATCTCTTCCATGTTCTGGTTGAGGGTGAACTTGCGCTGGTCAAACGTAACCACGTGCGTAATTAAGTTCTGCGAGTAACACACCGCAATCTGGTCAATGGGCAACGGGATGATCTTGTCCCGCTGAAACATCAGCACCGAGTTTGGCTTCTGCACTAACCGGTTGTCCAGCAGTTGCAGCAGCGCCTGGTAATCTGGTCTCTCGGGGGCCAGGTTTGCCTGCAGCTGTTTGTATTTCAGCAGCGTTTTCTCAATAATAGCCTTGTTGAAGGGCTTCAGGATGTAGTCAATGCCATTAGCCTTGAAGGCTTCCAAGGCATACTCGTTGTAAGCGGTGCAGAAGACCACCGGCTTGGTGATGGGCACTGCCTGAAAAATCTCAAAGCTCAACCCATCGCCTAACTGTATGTCAGAGAAGATTAGGTCTGGGGCGGGGTTTTGGGTGAAATACGTTACTGCCGCTTTCACGGAGGCCAGCACCGCCACCACGCGTACGCTGGGTTCCACCTCTAGCAGAGTGTCCTCCAGGTCCTCGGCCGTAAGGGGCTCATCTTCAATGATGACAATATTCATTTATTAGCAGCTTAAGTTCTACAGAAAAGGAATGGTCTGCTTCTACCACGTTGATGCCATCTCCGCAGATGACTTGGTACCGCTCAGACAGGTTCTTCAGGCCAATGCCGGAGGATGGCTCCAGCGTCTGCTTCGGTTTCCTGTTGTTCCAGACCACAATGGAATCTTTGTTGTTATAAGAAATCTGGATGGACAAGGGCTCTTCTATGGTGAATGCATTGTGCTTAATGGCATTTTCCACCAGCAGTTGCAGGGAGAAAATGGGCAGGCAACTGGAGGTGAGAAGAGAGGGCGGAATCTCAATTTTATAGGAAAACGAGTCCTTAAACCGAACCTTCTGCATCTCCAGGTAATCTACGCAAAGCTTCAGCTCTTCCTCCAGCGGGATAGTGGTTTTGTTTTCAGAGGTAATAGAGGCCCTGAGCAAATCAGACAAGCGCACCAGGTATTCCTCGGCCTCGGGCCGTTTCTTTTTAATAAGTGTCTTTAATGTATTGAGCGAGTTGAACAGGAAATGCGGCTGGAGTTGGTGCTTGAGGTGCTGGTGCTGCGCAATGGCGTGGTTCATCTTAAGTTGGCTGTTCTCTACTGCTATCTGGGCACTTTTACGTTGCAGAATGACCAGGTCCATGAGCACTAGCACGATGGTGTTGTTTGTGAGCGCCACAATCAATGGAAAAACACGAGGTGGAGGGCCATCCACAAGCACGAATATTAGGGTCAACAATCCATAATAGACAATGACTGTAAGTAAGTAACTGGTGGCGTACCGGGTAAGGTTCCTTGCCTTCTCACTCCAATTCAACCTGCTGAATTGGCCATACAGAAAGATATTCATGCCCCATAGACACAGCATCAGCAGAAAGATCCAAACAGAAGTCAGGATCATATCTTCTTGGGATAGGCCAAATTGGGTTCGGTCCATCCTTCTAGGTGACCTAGGTCCTCTGCTATCCATAAAGAAAGGCCTCCTTGCGTTTACCACCGGAAAAAGGCTGATGACTCCCCATCCCACGGAGGTGATCAACGCTATTTTCCATAAGCCTTTCTTATAGGACTCTGCCTGCAACATGCTCTAAACTACTCAAAGTGATGTTCAAACTACTGATATATTCTGCTTCCCGTTTCTTACGGAAGTTTACGCTCCCAGGAAAGATAAAAGAAGAGCCCTTCTGAAAGGGACTCCTCCGTTTGAAACCAATCATTAAATGATATGAAAAACAATCATGAACAAACCTCCTGGAAAGGGTGAGCTCATACAGGCTTTATCACCTATTCTGTTTTAAGGCTTATTTCCAAAAACAGCCCTGATAACAGTAAACTCTATAAATGGATTTAGAACTTATGAGCTATGGAACGGCTTTTGCTCTACAAACTTGGCCTTATTACCCCTTAGAGGCAAGTTAAAATAGATTGAAGCGACTAAAAAGAGAGGTGACCCGGACTGGTGGCGTAAATGAATTTCTTAAGCCGCATACTTAAAGCAAAAGTGGCTTTGACTTGAATAGTGATGTGAGGACCTGAAGTGTGCTTCTTACTGATGAACTGAGCATAGAACTTGTACTTACATCAAAAAGAACCCTACTTTGTGTGCAGTGGAGGACCATGAAATAGCTATAAGCATGAAATAGCTATAAGAAGGAGTTAAAAAGCTACGAGCACAATATCAGTTTTTCTCACTTCCTTGTAATATTAATCAATCACAGTAGTAACATCTTTTTGATTTCTTGGTTATCTTACAGAAGCCTTTCCGCAGAACAGTAGGTGAAAAGCTAATACGTAACCAGTAAGCTAGAATGCCCCATTCCTGCTCCTTTTGATCAACTTAAAATGGTACAAAAAGGAACACCTAAGCTGGCATTATTGTTGTAGATACAAGAATCATTACGGAATTTACTTTTGAACTTAGGCGGAAATATTTTATTATCGTAAAATCAAAAAGTAAATCCGGCGTTGGTACCCATAGAAGGGAGAGGACAGGCTCAGTGAACTTCGGGCAACTTTGACAAAAGGGGGCCTTCCTGGTTAAATTTCACAATACAATTGAATTCTAAACCCATGACTAATAACACGCTTTCTTCTATTGCTACGTTATTGAAAAATTTGATTTCAAGGTTAACCGGCCCAACTTTGCAGCCCATTCCGGTTCCGGTTCGGCAGCAGGGTAACCGCTAATAACGGAAGCTTTCCTTTCTGCTTAGGCAGGAGGCCATCCCTCTAGACTACAACTCTTCAACATACTTTAAATCCCTGCTACCTTTAGTGGCAGGGATTTTTATTTCATTCCTTTCTGAAGTCTGTAAGACCCAGCAAAGTTTCTGCGCCACCCTTCAAAGCATCTTGAGGCTTTGAAAGTGTTTTTAAAAAAAGGAGCGTAAAACGAAATGCGAACGGAGGCGAAATTTAGCTAGGGAAAGATAAAGGAAGAGTGAAATCTATTTTAGAAGTGTTTTGACAAAAACGTTGTAAAATCAACAGGGAACGAATCAATTGGCACAGCCTGTGCTATGGTTACTTAGTTCTTGCTTATTTTAGTAATTTCCCTCCAGAAACTAACATTCTATGACCTCTTCCTCAGATAACAACCGCCGAAATTTCATCAAGAAAACGGCAGTGGGAGGCTTAACGGCTTTTTCCATTCCCAGTATTCTCACCGAAGCTTTCGCCGGAGAAAAGCGTTCTTCCATTTCTTTGAAGAAAGACAGCACCATTCTTTTTCAGGGTGATTCTATTACAGATGCGGGCCGAAACCGGGAGTCAAAGGAATTCAGCACCAGCAAAAACCTGGGCGGCGGGTACGCCATGCTGGCCTCGGCTGAATTACTGCACGCGCACCCTGAGAAGAACCTGAAGATCTACAACAAAGGCATTAGCGGTTTTAAAGTGTACCAGGTGGCCGAACGTTGGGAAGACGATACCCTGGCCTTGAAACCAGATGTGCTCAGCATCTTAATTGGCGTGAATGACTTCTGGCATACTCTCTCCAGTGGATACAAGGGTACCTTGCAAACCTACCAGCAAGACTATAAGACCCTGCTGGACCGCACAAAGCAACGCCTGCCCGAGGTACAGTTGATCATTGGTGAACCCTTCGCAGTGAAAGGCATCAAGGCCGTGGACGAGAAGTGGTTTCCAGCTTTTGATGAGTATCGGCAGGCTGCCCGTGAACTGGCCAATCAGTATAAAGCCACCTTTATCCCCTACCAGAGCGTGTATGAAAAAGCGCAGAAACAAGCCCCAGGGGTGTACTGGACGTATGACGGCGTGCATCCGTCCCTGGCTGGCGCCAAGCTCATGGCCGAGGCTTGGTTGAAAGCCGTGAAAAGCTAAAACAAAAACAAACCTTCACCTGATATCCCTTATTTCATAAATGAAATTCAAATCCTTCCTTTTTGGTGCCCTGCTTATTTCCGGCCCTGCCTTCGCACAAAAACTTACGCTAGACAAAGATGTGGCTAAAACCCTGGAAATGGTAAAGCCTTTAGCCATCAGAAGCCACATCCAATACCTAGCCGATGACAAGCTTAAAGGGCGTCTGCCCGGCACGCCCGGCTACCAGATGGCCGTAGATTACGTGGTACAGCAGTTCAAAGGACTTGGGGTACAGCCAGCCGGCGAAAACGGGGCGTACACCCAGCAGGTAAGAATCAGGAAAGCCTTCACCGGCAAAGACGCTACCTTTGCCCTCACTTCCGGCGGAAAAACGATTCCTTTGGTGCAAGGCAGAGACTTCTCTCTTTACCCTAATCCTCAGAATCCTTCTGTGACGGTAGAGGCTCCGCTGGCTTTTGCGGGCTATGGCATCACTGCCCCAGAAGTTGGCTATGACGATTACGCCAACCTTGATGTAAAAGGCAAAGTAGTGGTGATTTTGCGGGGAGCGCCTAAAAACTTTCAATCTACTATTGCTGCGGCCAGCATGCACTTTTCCACTATTCTGCAGAATGCGGTAAATCACGGCGCAGTGGGCGTGATTATTGGCTCCACAAGTTCTAACCCCAGAGCCACGGTTCCAGACCTGAGCAAAGGCGTGAACAGCGTCATGACCCCCGATGGCAAAGTGGCTGCCTCGGGGAGCTTTGTGTCTGACCAGTCCAAGATTTTCTCCTATATCAATGCGGCTACTTTCAACACCCTGCTGCAAGGCGCAGGTCTGGACACGGCGCAAGTGTCAGCGAAACTGAAAGGCGGAACACCAGCATCAGTCGCTCTCCCGGCTACCCTGCAAGGACGGTATACCTCCGTTTACCAGGATTTCGACTCTTACAATGTAGTGGGAAAAATCACCGGTTCAGACGCTACCCTCCGGAACGAATACGTGGTACACAGCGCCCATTTAGACCACATGGGCATTGGGGCACCAATAAAAGGTGACTCTATTTACAACGGCGCGCATGACAATGCCTCCGGTGTGGCAAGTGTACTGGAGATTGCCCGCGTGTACTCGCAGTTAAAACAGAAACCGAAACGCTCTCTCCTGTTCGTGCTGATGACTGGGGAGGAAATGGGATTGCTGGGATCTGCGTACTTCGCCAAGTACCCTACAGTACCCAAGCAAAACATAGTGGCTAACATCAATACCGATATGCCCACCATTATTGCCCCGCTCCTATCAGCCGTGGCTCTGGGCGCCGAGCATTCGACCCTGAAAGGTCCGGTAGCTAATGCATCCGGTTATCTGGGCATTGCCCTGGAAGCAGACCCGGAGCCCGACCAGAACCGGTTTATCCGGAGCGACCAGTTCAGTTTCGTGGCCCAAGGCATTCCAGCGCTGCACATCAAGTACGGCAATAAAACCAAAGACGGGCAGAACAACCTGAACAAGCAGGTAGAGGTTTGGCGCGCAGCGTTCTACCACAAGCCCCAGGATGAGCTCAACGATTCCTTTGACTTTGAGGCTGGCAAGCGGTACGTACAACTGAACTTCCTGATCAGCTACCAGGTAGCCCAAGCTGCCCAGCGCCCTACCTGGAATGCCAAAGACATTTTTGGCGGCCGGTACAAAAAATAGCAGGAACAGCCATCAAGGGGCTGATTATGGAGATACTCTCTCCTTTGAATCTGTTAATATTAAAAGCGGAAGGACGTTTAGAGCCTGGTTATAATAAACCAGGCTCTAAACGTCCTTCCGCTTTTCTCCCCCATACCCTGATACTCTGCCTTTTTCCTATTTCTTCTACCCCATATCGCCAGGCTAAAAAATATTTTATCATTTTTAGTTCTTGAAATTAAGAACTAAAGAAACTTACTAATACCTTTGTGCTGTTCTTACACCTAACAACAAGAGAACTACGTGGCAAACTTATCTCAGGAACAGAAACAGCTGATAGAAACAATTGGCATTTACCATGAGCAACAAGGCTTCCCGCCGGTGGTAGGCCGCATCATGGGTTTGTTGTTTGTTTCTGACCAGACCCACTTGTCTTTTGAGGAGATCATTGATACGCTCAACATTAGTAAGAGTGCCACCAGCAATGCCTTAAACTTACTGCTTCAATTACGGCTCATTGAGTACACCACCTTTCCAGGCGATAGAAAACGTTATTTCAGTGCGCTCCTGGATAATTGGCAACAGGAGGTGGTAAACAAGATGAACTCTGTTCTGGCATTCAGTAAACTACTGCGGCAGGCCAATGAGCTACGTGGCAACAAGAATCCGGAGATGAGTAAAAAAGTGTTGGACCGTATTGAGTTCATGGAGTTTCTCTCCGCTGAAGTACCGGTGCTTTTGGAAAAGTGGCTTAAAAACAGGAAGTAATATTTTTTACCTAATTAGTTCTCAATTTCAAGAACTAAAAACATAATATAGAACAATTTAACATTTTTAAAACCGTGAATAAAAAGCATCTACTGCTGAGCCTTTTCCTGACAATCCTGGTGAGGTTCAGTTTTGCCCAAACCCCATCTTCGGGCCAAGTGCTATCGTTGCAGGAAGCTCTTAAGTTTGCTACCGGCAACAACATAGCAGTTAAACAGGCTCACTTAGATGAGCAAGGGGCCGGGTACCGGATAAAAGAAGCCAAGGGCTCTGGTTTGCCGCAGATCAATGGCGTAGGTCAACTGAGCATGTACCCATCCATCCCAACCCAATTGCTACCCGGTGAAATTATTGGGGAGCCCGGTACGTTTGTGCCCGTGCAATTCGGTACCAAATACACGGCTAACGGTGGACTTGAATTGTCGCAGCTGATCTTCAGCAAGTCGTACTTTGTGGGTTTAGAAGCTGCCGCCACTACCCGCGACCTGTACCGCCTGCGCACCCAGATGAGCCAGGAAGACGTGCTCTACAATGTAAGCTCGGCGTATTTGCAGGCCTTGCAGACCAAAGAGCAGTTCAACACCATTGAGGCCAACTACAACCGTTTGGTACAGCTGGAGAAAATCCTGACGCTGCAGTACAAGAATGATTTCGCCAAGAAGGTAGATGTCAACCGCATCACGGTCAGTAAAACCAACCTGGAAAACCAGCGCCAAGCCCTGGCCGCCGCTTACGAGCAGCAGAAAAACGCCTTGAAGTTCTTCATGGGCATGCCCATGGATCAAAACTTAGAGATTGCGAACGAGACCACGCTCACTGATACGGTGCTGCCTCTGACTTCCAATACCGAGGAAATCCTGGCCCAACGCACCGACTACCAGGCCCTGCAAACCCAGCGAAAACTGTATGGGCTGAACGTGGAGAACATCAAGGGCCGTGCCTACGCTAATCTGGCGGGTTTTGGGCAATACGTGTACCAGGCGCAAAGGCAGGAGTTCAACTTCCTGGACACCAGCAAACCCTGGTTTAACACATTCGTGCTGGGGCTGCGGTTGAACGTACCCATTTTCGACGGTTTCCAGCGGAAAAACCAGATCAGACAGGCCCAGTTGGATGTCCAGAAAACCGAATTGGACCTGCAGAACCTTTCGCTCAGCACGCAGATGGGTGTAGACAACGCCCTGAAGCAGATAAGCGCCAGCCAATTGGCCATTCAGAACCAGGAGCGGAACGTGAAACTTGCGCAGGAGGTGTACACTACCACCAACAGCCTGTACAAAGAGGGACTTTCTCCCCTAACGGATCTGCTGGAAGCGGAAGTAGCCCTACGCGAATCCCAGACGAACCTGAATAACGAACGCTTGAAATACAAAATAGCCCAGCTGGATTACATCAGAGCCCGTGGCGAAATCAAAAACCTAATTCAATAACTCTCTTCTGTTTCTTAAAAAATGAAAAAGCTGATTTATATCCTCGTTGTTGTGGTCCTAGTGGGCGCGGTAGCCTATACACTCAACAATAATAAACAAGAAATGACGGCCGCCGCAGCCGTGGCTGAAATCACGAGCGAAGCCATTCCGGTTACTCTAACGGGCGTTCAATCTGCCAAGCTGGACAAGTCCTTCACCGCCCAAGGGAATTTCAAACCCGTGCAAAACCTGACGTTGGTGTCTGAGATTTCTGGCCAAATTCAGCGGGTACTAAAGCGCAAAGGCGACAAGGTGCGGGCCGGTGAATTATTGCTGCAAGTGGAGGACAATACCATGAATGCCAACCTGGTCACCGCCCAGGCCAACTACCAGAAAGCCCAGAAAGATTTGGAGCGCATGAAGAACCTAATTGCCGGTGATGCCGTGACCAAGCGCCAGTTAGAAGAAGCCCAGATCAACGTGAATGCCACCCGCGCCCAATTAGTGTTTGCCCGCCAGAACCAATCCAATACCCGCGTTACGTCGCCTATCAACGGGGAGATCAACGAGATGTACATTGAAGTGGGTTCTTACCTGAACGCCAACGCCGGTACCAAGATGTATGACATTGTGAACGTAGACCGCCTGAAACTGAACGTGAAGGTGTCTGAGGCCGAAGTATTGTTGATTAACCGCGGCCAAAAAGTGAAAGTAACCGCCAATGCCGGAGGTGCCCAGGAATATGATGGCACCGTAACTGCCATCGGCGCAGCCGCTGACGCCAGCTTGAAATTTGACGTGGAGATTGAAGTGAAAAACACGGCCAATAACAATCTACGCGCAGGTATGTACGGTACCGCCTTCTTCCCGGTGAATGCCCAACGTGACGCGCTTCTATTACCGCGTGAAGCCATTGTGGGTAGCATTCAGGACCCAAGCGTTTGGGTGGTGAACAACAACAAAGCCAATCTACGCAAAGTGAAGGTGGGCACGGTGACCCAAGACCAGGTAGAGATTCTGGACGGTATCCAGTCCAATGAGAAGATAGTACAGAGCGGCCAGCTTAACCTGCGCGAAGGCATTCAGGTGACCGCCCTTAAGTAATTGCATTCGCTTTTCTATTTACAGAAGAAGTTTAGAAAATGAACATAACCAAATTATCCATCCAGCGGTCAACCCTGGTGGTGGTGGTCTTTACGGTCCTTACCCTGCTAGGCATTGTCTCCTATAATTCCCTCAACTACGAGTTGCTGCCTAAGTTCAGCCCTCCGGTATTGACCATTACTACGCTTTATCCGGGAGCCTCTCCCAACGAGGTGGAGAACTCGGTGACCAAGGAGATTGAAGATGCCCTCTCAGCGTTGGAGAACGTGAAGGAGATGAAAGGTACCTCGCTGGAGAGTTTCTCCATTGTCACCATTCAGCTGAACCAGGGCACCAACGTAGATTTGAGCTTGCAGGACGCCCAGCGGAAGATAAACACCATTCTGGCCCGCTTGCCTGAAGACGCAGATTCACCCACCCTGAACAAGTTTGACTTTGACGATCTCCCCATCATTAAAATGGGAGCCACGGCCAATATGCCCGCCACGGAGTTCTTTGATTTGATTGACAAGAAGATCAAGCCAGAGCTTTCCCGCGTACCCGGTATGGCCCAGATCAAAATTTTGGGTGGTGCTGAGCGGGAGATCAAAGTAAACATCAAAGCCGATAGACTGGAAGCCTACGGGATTTCCATCCTGCAAGTGCAACAGCGAATCAAGAATTCTAACTTAGACTTCCCAACCGGTAGAATCAAGAACGAGAACGGCCAGACCCAGCTTCGTTTAGCGGGTAAGTACCAGAACCTGGACCAACTGCGCAACCTGGTCATCAAGTCTGACCAGAACGGAACAGTACGTTTGTCTGACCTGGCTGAAGTGCAGGATACCCAGAAAGACGTGGAGGTGTTGAGCCGCATTAACTCCAAAGCGTCAGTAGGGATTACCATCCAGAAGCAGTCAGACGCCAACGCCGTAGAGGTGAGTGCCCAGACCAAAGTCGCTTTGGCCAACCTGGAGAAAATCTACGCCAAAGAAGGGCTGAAATTCAATATTGCCTCAGACAGCTCTGATTTTACCTTAGAAGCCGCTGACTCGGTGATCCATGATCTGGTGATTGCCGTTATTCTGGTGGCCGTGGTAATGCTGCTGTTCCTGCACTCCTTGCGTAACGCCATCATTGTGATGGTGTCGATTCCGGCTTCTTTGGTGGCTACCTTCATTGCAATGTACCTGCTGGGTTACTCTCTGAACCTGATGTCATTACTGGCCCTGTCGCTGGTGGTAGGTATTCTGGTAGATGATGCCATTGTGGTGATTGAGAACATTTACCGGCACATGGAGATGGGTAAAACCCCTGCTCAGGCTGCCTATGACGGTATCAAGGAAATCATGGCGACGGTTACCTCCATCACCCTGGTAATTGTGGTGGTGTTCGTGCCAATTGCCTTGTCTACCGGTCTGGTGTCTGACATCCTGCGGCAGTTTGCGGTGGTGGTGGCCATTGCGACTATGATTTCGCTCTTTGTGGCCTTTACCTTAATTCCATTGCTGGCCAGCCGCTTCTCTAAACTGGAGCACGTGTCTGACAAAAACATGTTCGGGCGGTTCATTCTGTGGTTTGAACGCCAATTAGACAACATCATTGAAGGCTTTACTAACATTTTAAAGTGGGCGTTCAACCACAAGTTCATCACCTTGGGTGTTACTTTCCTGCTGTTGATTGCCTCGTTCATGCTGGTGCCCTTAGGTTTCATCGGGTCTGAGTTTATCCCGGCCGGTGATCGCGGTGAGGTGAGCTTGCAGTTGGAGTTGCCTAAAATCTCTACCGTAGAGCAAACCAACTTCGCCACTAAACAGGTGGAAGAGTACCTGCGCACCATTCCGGAAGTTACCCGCGTGTTTACCACAGTAGGTACCACGGCTTCGTCGCAGCAGGGTCAAACCTCTGCTTACCAGGCTGAACTTTCTGTGGCCTTGGTAGACGTGAAAGATCGTTTGTTCAGCACGCAGCAATTCAGCCGCCAGGTAAAAGCTGATATTGAAAGCAAACTGCCCAACGTGGAAGTAACCCCGGTCCCAGTGGGCCTGGTGGGAAACGCCCAGGCACCCATTCAGGTAGTCTTATCGGGCTCTGACCTGGACACCCTAATCGCCTTCTCTAACCGGGTAACGAAGGTGGTGGAAGGTGTGGAAGGTACCGTGGACGTGGAAGTGTCAGTGGAAGGCGGTAACCCGGAGATTGAAGTAGTGGTGGACCGCGACAAGATGGCGAGCGTGGGCATGACGCTAGAAAGCGTGGGCGCCGGTATGCAGATGGCGTTCTCCGGCAACACAGACGCTACCTTCCGCTCCGGTACTGAAGACTATGACATCAACATTCGTCTGGATGAGTTTGACCGCCGCAACGTGACCGACATTGCCAACCTGTCTTTAGTGAACAACCAAGGAAAAGTGGTACGCTTAGGCCAGTTCGCCGACATTAAGCAGTCTACAGGTCCGTCTCAGTTGGAGCGTACCAACCGCGTGACGTCGTTGAACGTGAATTCGCAGGTGATTGGCCGTCCGTCAGGTTCCGTAGGAGCTGACATTCAAACCCGCATGTCCGAGATAAAAGTACCGAACGGTGTGACCATTGACTACGCTGGTGACTTGAAAAACCAAAGTGAAGGATTTGGTACGCTTGGGATTGCCTTGCTGGCGTCTATCATCTTCGTGTACTTGATCATGGTGGCCCTGTATGACTCGTACGTGTATCCGCTGGTGGTCTTGTTCTCTATTCCGCTCGCGATCATAGGTGCCTTGCTGGCTCTGGCCTTGGCCGCTCAGTCATTGAGTATCTTCTCCATCCTGGGGATTATCATGATGATTGGTCTGGTAGCTAAAAACGCGATTATGGTGGTGGACTTCACGAACCAGATGAAGAAGGAAGGACATGACGTGAAGAGCGCCTTATTGGAAGCCGTACGCATCCGTTTCCGTCCGATTCTGATGACGACCCTGGCGATGGTGATTGGTATGTTGCCGATTGCGTTAGCGGGTGGCTCCGTAGCCGCGACCAAGAACGGTCTGGCCTGGGCCTTGATTGGAGGTCTGAGCTCCTCCATGTTCCTGACCTTGATTGTAGTGCCCATCATCTACTATGGCTTCGACCGCATTCTGGCTAAGTTTGGCTGGGACAAGCAGACGGAGATTGTCTTAATTGACAAGTCAGCCGAGGAACTGGAGCGCGAGACCGCTGAATTGGAAAATAAAAAAGAACACCACCACGGCCAACCAGCCCTAGTGTAAGCCTAACTCAACTACCTGAATAATGAATAATGAAGAAAAACGGGCGCAAGATGCGCCCGTTTTTACCGCTTTCATGCAGGATACTGGGAAAGGTAGTAGACATACCAAAAGGCCTTGTACTTTTGCACCGCTGATTTCTAGGCTACTTTCTTGAAAAGGGATCTAAAACAGACTAAATCCAGCGCTTACCATTATTCCGTAGTTGAAGAAACTACTATAGAACACGTTTACCTGTCCTCATATGATATCCGCAGCAGTCCCTTCCGTCACCCAGAAGGTGGTCAAAATCATCAGTAAAGTAAAAAGAATCCAACCTTCGCGGCTCCGGATTTCCTCAGACCTCAGCAAAGAATTCGGCTATGACACCGTTGATTTGGTGAGCATTATCTGGGAACTGGAGAAGAGTTTCCAGATTGAAATCCCGGACGAGGTTCCTTTGCAAACAGTAGGGCACTTTGTGGAGTACGTCTCCAACCACACAGAGCGATAACATCAGGTTAGTTTTAAGATCAAACAGGAAAGGCGGGAGTTATCTCGCCTTTCCTGTTTTCAAGGAGTTTCTGGAAAGTGGGTCTGAAACAGCATCTACGCCAGGAACTTGACCAACCACTATCTCCCTTTCAGCAACGTTCTTCTCCAGAATTCTTCTATTTTAGGGCTACTTTTCCAAAACCAGCCTTAAAAGAATGACCCACCGTCTACGCTCCCTCCTATTTCTTTGTATTGGTTTTCTCCTCTTAAACAGCGTTTCTGCCCAGAAGAAAAGTACGCCTGTTTTTGAACCGGCCGAACTGGTGAACCCGCTCATGGGCACCGATTCTAAGCCTGAGCTCTCCAATGGGAACACCTACCCTGCCGTGGCAGTGCCCTGGGGCATGAACCTCTGGACACCCCAGACGGGTACCTTGGGCAACGGCTGGGCCTACACCTACACCGCAGACAAAATCAGGGGCTTCAAACAAACGCACCAGCCTTCGCCCTGGATGAACGACTACGGCCAGTTTGTAATTATGCCCGTTACTGGAAAGATGCGATTTGACCAGGACGGTCGCGCCAGCTGGTTTTCCCACAAATCTGAAACTGCCAAGCCTTACTACTACGGCGTGTACCTGGCAGACCATGACGTGACGGCAGAGCTGACTCCCACCGAACGCGCTGCCCAGTTCCGCTTCACCTACCCAAAATCTGACAGTTCCTTTCTGGTGATTGACGCGCTGGACCGGGGTTCCTATATCAAGGTGCTGCCGAACGAGAAAAAGATCATTGGGTACACCACCCGCGCAGCCCGCTCCAACCCCAAGAACTTCAAAAACTACTTTGTCATCTACGTAGACAAGCCCTTTGCCCTGGCCCGCACCTTCCGGGGAAAGGCGCTCACCGGGAAAGACTCGCTGGAACTTACCACCAACCATTCAGGGGCGGTGGTCGGGTTTAAAACTGCTAAAGGTGAAAAGGTAAACCTGAAGGTCACCTCTTCCTTCATCAGTTTTGAGCAAGCCGAGCTGAACCTGAGCCGGGAACTGGCCAGAGACGATTTTGAGGCCACCAAAGAGAAAGCAAGGCACCGCTGGAACGAGGCACTGGGCCGCCTTAAAGTAGAGGGTGGTACCGATGTGCAACAACGCACCTTCTATTCCTGCCTCTACCGCACGCTGTTCTTCCCGCACAAAATGTATGAGGTTGACGCCGCCAACAAAGTAGTTCATTACAGCCCCTACACCGGAGAAACCCTGCCCGGCTACCGCTTCGCCGGCACTGGTTTCTGGGACACCTTCCGGGCCCTGTACCCCTTCCTGAACCTCATGTACCCCAGCATCAACAAAGAAATGCAGGAAGGCCTCATCAATGATTTCAAAGAAGGCGGCTGGTTGCCCGAGTGGTCCAGCCCCGGCTACGCCGATATCATGGTGGGCAACAACTCGGCCTCCGTGGTGGCCGATGCCTACATCAAAGGATTGCGCGGCTACGACATTGAGAAGCTGTACGAAGCGCTGGTGCACGGCGCCAACAACGAAGGCCCCATTTCAGCCATCGGCCGGAAAGGCGCTGAGTACTACAACAAGCTGGGCTACGTGCCTTATGATGTGAAGATCAACGAGAACGCCGCCCGTACCCTGGAGTACGCCTACGATGACTTCGCCATTTACCAATTGGCCAAAGCGCTAAAGAAACCACAAGCCGAGATTGACCTGTACGCCAAACGCAGCCAAAACTACCGCCACCTCTTTGACCCAGCTACCGGGCTGATGCGCGGCAAAAACCAGGACGGCAAATTCCAAGCTCCGTTTAACCCGTTTAAGTGGGGTGATGCTTTCACCGAAGGCAACAGCTGGCACTACTCATGGAGCGTGTTTCATGACGTACAGGGCCTAGTAGATTTGATGGGCGGAAAAGAGAACTTCGTTAAGAAGCTGGATTCGGTGTTCACGTTGCCGCCGGTGTATGACGAAAGCTATTACGGCAGCGTGATCCACGAGATCAGGGAGATGCAGATTGCCAACATGGGACAGTATGCCCACGGAAACCAGCCCATCCAGCACATGACGTACCTCTATAACTTTGCCGGTGCCCCCTGGAAAACACAATACTGGGTGCGTCAGACCTTGGACCGCATGTACCAACCCACCCCAGACGGCTACTGCGGTGACGAGGACAACGGCCAGACCTCGGCTTGGTACGTGTTCAGCGCCATGGGCTTCTACCCTGTCTGCCCCGGCACCGACCAATACGTGCTGGGCGCTCCACTCTTCCCTAAGTTGACTCTCACGTTGGAGAACGGGAAGAAAGTTGAGATTGACGCGCCGGAAAACAGCTCGGCCAACCTGTACGTGCAGGACCTGAAACTCAACGGTAAGAAACTCGAGAAGAACTGGATAGGGCACTTCGAGCTTATTAAAGGAGCCAAGCTGAAGTTTGACATGGCAGCCCAACCCAACACCAAACGCGGAACAGAGGAAAGCGCGTTTCCTTACTCCTTTTCCAAAAACAGGGACTAACCTGATCAAGGTTGGCCACCCAGCCCTATATCATATAATGTCATCCTGAAAGGATCTTGTGAGCGATCTGGAGAAGCGTTAAGTTAGCGCCATTACCGTTCGCAACAAGGTCCTTTCAGGATGACAAAATAGATTTACTATGGCGCGGAAGTTACTTCCGTGACTTTCTGATTACTTAAGTCACGGAAGTAACTTCCGCGCCATAGAAGGTTTTATAAAACTAAATGTAGGTCTTTTGTAAACAGAAAAGCCTTTCCCACAAACAGGGAAGGCTTTTCTGTTTTAATCTTATTTTATAAACTCAAGCCAAAGGGCTTCATATAAAACAAGAATTCTAAATCTCTGAATAATCCGTAGGGCGCAACAGGTAAATATCGGCGCGAAGGAAATTGTTGGCGTACTCTGGCATGGCACTCATTTTCTTCCAGGCCGGGTCAGCCCCGAACGCTTTCCACTTTTCTTCCCGTATAGCCTTGCTGTCAAAGGAAGTCATGTACATCAGGTTCGGCATTTTACTGCCGGCTTTTACTTGGGCGTAGAACACCGGATTGAACCCTAACCGGCTGAAGATATCCATTTCGCCCTTGTTGAACATGGCGATTTTGTTTTCATGCAGTTTCTCAGTAGCCGCCTCGTAGCTCCGCAATTCATAGATTCTCTCTGCATGAGCGGATTTCAGGTTAGGCGCGGTGAACGTAGGCTTGCCCTCAAAGGCTTCCATCAACACCACTTCTATGCGCTGGTAAACCGGGTTGTTAAAGGCTGCCTCCAAATAGTCCTGACCGGCGGTGGCAAACTGTTTGTCTTTGGTAAGCGCCTCCTCCACTTTAAAAACTTGCTCTGCAGATTTAAAAGGAATGAAGACATACACCAGCTTTTCAGCAGGAGCAGCAGTAGTGGTGGCAGCTTCTTCAACAGGTTTGAACACGCCCACTTTAGCTACTCCGGCCCGGTGCAGGGCCGGCAAATAGGCATTCTTCAGGAATGTATCTAACCTGTTTTCCTGGGTCTGGTCTTTCAGGTGGTAGATTTTGAGTTGGTAGAACTCCCGTTTAGGAGCTGATACTGCATTAAATGAAATGGCAAACCCCAAGAGGGCTGCTAAAAGAAAGGAGATGCGTCTCTTCCGGGTTGGTTTGTGCATAGGTGCGTGAAAGAATAGATAAAACCTGTGTTTTTGATTTACGCTTTTGCGCCTGATTTCTCAAAACAAGCCTCAAAGCGGCGATTTTTTATTTCAGAATGGCCTCAATCTTCGCCAACTCATCTGAACTGAACTGCGTGTTCTGCATGCACTTGAGCGAATCGGCGAGTTGGGCCGGGGTGCTGGCTCCTATCAGAACTGAAGTTACCCGCGGGTCTTTCAGCAACCAGGCCAAAGCCATCTGGGCCAAAGACTGACCACGCCCTTCGGCTAGTTCGTTCAGTTGTCTGATTTGGCTGATGCGGGCTTCGGTAATGTCTTCCTCCTGCAGGAAGCCGTGCGGCTTGGCAGCGCGTGAACCTTCCGGAACCCCTTTGAGGTACTTGTTCGTAAGCAGGCCTTGGGCCAGCGGTGAGAACGGAATGCAACCCACTCCTTCCTGCTCCAGCAAATCAAGCAAACTTTCCTCCACCCAGCGTACAAACATAGAGTACTTGGGCTGGTGGATGAGGCATGGGGTACCCAGTTCCCTCAGGATCTCAATGGCGCGGGTTGCCTCCGGGGTTTCATAGTTGGAGATGCCCACGTACAACGCTTTGCCCTGTCGCACAAGTGAATCAAGCGCCCCCATGGTTTCTTCCAGCGGGGTATTGGGGTCTGGGCGGTGGCTGTAGAAAATATCTACGTAGTCCAGCTTCATGCGCTTCAGGCTTTGGTCCAGGCTGGAGATGAGGTATTTCCGGGAGCCCCACTCGCCGTACGGGCCTTCCCACATTTTGTAGCCGGCTTTGCTGGAGATGATGAGTTCATCGCGGTAGCCCCTGAAATCCTCGTGCAGAATCTTCCCGAAGTTCTCTTCGGCAGAGCCGGGAGGCGGACCGTAGTTGTTGGCCAGGTCAAAATGGGTCACACCGGCATCAAAGGCGTCATGCAGAATCTGGCGGGAGTTCTGCAGTACATCTACGTGCCCAAAGTTATGCCACAAACCCAATGAAAGAGCCGGTAGTTTGAGTCCGCTTTTGCCACAGCGCCGGTACTCCATAGAAGCATAGCGTTGTTCCGAAGGGGTATACGTCATCGTTTTATTCTGTTAGTTGAAGCTGTAAAATACGGCTTCTGCTGACATCTGCCAAACCTCATTTTCAGGTGCAACACAAGAAACCGGTGCTCGTATTTAGAGGATTTTCTTTAAATTAAAAAAGAAACACTTTGTAAGATACTCATATCTTACCCCCTTTCAATTTTAATGAAGGATATTTGAAGTACTTATAACAAGCAAGCGGGCGCACTTAATCTTTTCGGCTTTCAGCAGACACCATGACGACAAATGAACCAGTGGCAGTTTCTACCTACGTACCAGTTACCCAGACAGAAGACCGCTATAAACTCCTGATTGAAAATGTCACCGACTATGCCATCTTCTTGCTGGATGAAACCGGTCATGTAGCCACCTGGAACGCTGGTGCCAAACGGATAAAACAGTACGATGAATCAGAGATCATAGGAAAACATTTTTCTACCTTCTACACCGCCCAGGCAAAAGAAACAGGCTACCCTGATTATGAACTGAGAGAAGCCCTCAAGGTGGGCCGATTTGAAGATGAAGGCTGGCGCGTACGCAAAGATGGTTCTGTTTTCTGGGCCAACGTCATCATCACTCCTATCTACACTGCTGACAAGCGCCATCTAGGCTTTTCTAAGATTACGCGTGACCTTTCTGAACGGAAGAAAGCCGAAGATGATCTGTTCAAAGCCTATGAGGAACTGAAAGAAAGCGAAGAAAGATTCCGGCTCATGGTAGAAGGCGTGACCGACTACGCCATTTTCATGCTGGACCCCGCAGGCCACGTGGCCACCTGGAACCAGGGCGCCAAAAACATCATAGGCTATGAGGCTGGCGAGATCATAGGCCGGTACTTTTCCAGATTTTACAGCCGTGAAGCCATAGAAAGCGGCTATCCAGAATACGAGCTTAAAAAAGCAAGAGAAGAAGGTCGGTTTGAAGACGAAGGCTGGCGATACCGCAAAGATGGCTCGGCTTTTTGGGCCAATGTGGTGATCACCGCCATCTACAACCCCAAGAAAGAGCTCCTGGGCTTTTCCAAAATCACCCGCGACCTTACTGAGAAACGGCGGCTGGAGCAGCAACTATTCCAGACCCATGAAGAGTTAAAGGAAAGCGAAGAAAAAAGCCGCTTACTCATAGCCAGCGTGAAAGATTATGCCATTCTCATGCTGAACACTGAGGGCTACATCACCAGCTGGAACACCGGAGCCGAGCGCATCAAAGGGTACAACGCCAAAGAAATTATTGGCAAACATTTCTCTACGTTCTACCCCCGCGAAGCGATTGAACGCAACTTCCCGCAATTTGAACTGACCAAGGCCCTGGAAGATGGCCGTTTTGAGGACGAAGGCTGGCGCATCAGAAAAGACGGAACTGCGTTCTGGGCCAACGTAACTATTTCTCCGGTGTACAATTCAGAGCACCGCTTGCTGGGCTACGCCAAAGTAACCCGTGATTTAACCGAGCGCCGCCGAAACGAGGAGCTTACCCAGAAAAACCAGGAGCTGGTGCGCATCAACAATGATCTGGACAACTTTGTCTACACCGCCTCTCATGATCTGAAATCACCTATCACCAACCTGGAAGGATTGCTCTCTGCCCTGCAGGAAGACCTGGGTCCTGATGGTGAAAAATTCAACCAGCTCTTAGTACTCATGCAGGGTTCCATTGGTACCTTAAGAAAGGTCATCACAGACTTGTCTGAAGTAACCAAAATACAGCCTGAGGCAATTGGCTCTGAAAGCATCAATCTTCCCGGCCTGTTAGAAGAGGTGAAAGAAAACCTGCGTACCCTCATTTCCTCCTCTAACGCAGAGGTGACCACCAGTGAGCTTACCTTTCAGAACCTCCGGTATTCGCGCAAAAACCTGCGCAGTATCTTGTACAATTTGGTTTCCAACGGAATCAAATACGCTGACCCGCAAAGAAAACCCCAGGTAAGCATCAGCACCTTTATCACTGACGCTGGAGAGTTTGCCTTATCCGTTACCGACAACGGTTTAGGCATTCCTAACAATCAGTTTAATAAGATCTTCGGGATGTTTAAACGGGTGCACGATCACGTAGAGGGTTCTGGCGTGGGCTTGTACCTGGTCAAACGAATTCTGGATAACTCTGGTGACCGAATTGAGGTGAAAAGCGAGGTAGGGAAAGGGTCTGAGTTTACGATCTATTTTCACCAATAACCCTCAAAAACAGAAGTTTATCTTTTTATTTCTCTACCTTACCAGGGCAACCAACCCCTAGGTTTATGAAGAGAGGCGCTACCACCCTTCTGTTAGTATTGTTCTCCCTGGTGGGAATTGACCTTTCAGCCCAAGTACCAGACTCTACTAAAACAAAGGAATACAGGTGGTCCATCGGGATTGGACTACCGTTAACCGTGCACCGCATATTTTACAAGGATTCTTCAATCCCTGACCAATATAGATTTAGCGCCTTTTCGGCTCCTGAGGCGCATGTAGTTTACCGATTTAACAAAAGAGCAAGTCTACAAGGAGGTATAGGCTATATGGGTAACACTACTAACTATCAGTCTACCGGCATGCCCAATGACGGAAGCGGACGGATGGTTATAGTAGATGAAAGCTATCGTTCCCGCACCTCTGTGCTTACCATAACCGGCAGGTTCAATCTGGTAAATGTAAACAAGCGTTTGCCCATCTATACCATCGCCACCCTAATGCCTGCCTACGGCACCTACCGGCAGACGGAGACATGGACACACAACAATGAGACTACTACTCAAAAAGACGTGAAGCTTAGCGGCGTAAATATGTTTGCCATGGCAGGCTTCGGCTTCAGCTACAGGACAAGAAAACGGTTGAGCGGTACTGTAGATGTGCTTTTGTTTAGGAGAAATCTTACTCCCAACCTCCCTAACTACTCAAGGGCTTACCTAATAGAACGATACCTTATTCAATCATTTTCTTTTGGGTTTAACTACGGGTTGAGGTAGAAGATTTCCTTTCTCCTTCTACTTTCTCTATTTCAATTTCCGGGAGAACAAGTCGAGCGTACGGTCCCAAGCCAGTTTGGCGGCAGCTTCATTGTAACGCGCTGGGGAGGTGTTGTTGTTGAAGGCATGGTTGGCACCTTCATACACATACAACTGGTATTTCACATTGGCCTCTTTCAGGGCCTGCTCAAACGCGGGTATTCCGGCATTCACCCGTTCATCCAGTCCGCCGTAGTGCAGGAGCATTTCGGCCTTGATTTTGGAAACATCTGCTGCTTCGGGCTGACGGCCGTAATAGGCGACTCCCGCGTCTAGTTGAGGAGAGTGCACTGCTAACTGCCCCACCAAAGCGCCACCCCAGCAGAACCCTACCGCCCCGGTTTTGCCGTTACCGTTCTTATGCTTCTGCAAATACTCTAGCCCTTTCAAGAAGTTTTGCAGGTTTTTCTGGGCATCTAACTTGGAGAACAGGCCTCTGGCTTCATCTTCATTAGCCGGTGTTCCGCCCATGGGTGACAAAGCATCTGGAGCAATGGCTAAATAGCCGGCCTGCGCCACCCGCATGGTCACGTCTTTGATGTGCGGGTTCAAACCACGGTTTTCATGGATCACCATCACTGTGCCCAGTTTTTTCTTTCCTTTAGGCTGTGCCTGAAACGCTTTCATGGTCACGCCATCGGCTCCGGGATAGGTGATATCTTCTGAGCTGATGTCCTTATCGTCTACCGTGGCAGCCTGGGAATAATTGTTCTCCAGCATAGGCAACAGCGACATGGCCAGGGTAAGGCTGCCCGTGAGTTTGGCTAACCGGGTGATGAATTCCTTGCGGGTGAGTGGTACGTGGGTGTACTCGTCAAACAGGTTGATGATGCGCTGGTCCATAGGTTTTCCTTTGTTCCAAGATAGGAAATGGGCGCCATTCTTTTGCGGGATCAGGAAAGTTTTTCTCCTGCGTTTATAAGGCAGATTACTATAACTGAGAGAAACAGGAATAAGGAATTTGCTCCAACAGCCTCTTCAGAGGTCCTAATTAACCATTCTCCACGAAAAACGCATGCCACTTAGTTCCCCGGAAAGCATACTCCAACTCCTGAAAATTCACCACCAACTCTGAAAGGGCCTCCGGATTTTGCCGGGACAGCAAGGTTTCCAATCGATGCTGTTTTACGCCTAAGAACGTTTGAACCCGTGCCAGCTCTTTCTCTGGGTTCTTGACCAAGTCTTCATAGAAGAGTTCGATTTTGTGCTGTTTTTCAAAAAACATGTCAAATTGCTTCTCTTCCTCTTCCATGGCTTTGAAGTGCTGCAAACATTCTTCCTGGCTCAGAAGCACCGCTTTAGAATAAGCTGATTCCCCAGCCTCGTACACCCCTTTAGACCATTTTTTATTTTTAAGGGCAATTCTAAGCGAGACCAAAGACCGTAAGTGGTTGCGCCTTTTCAGATGGATGATCTTCAACGCAGGATCTTGCCGGAACAAGTCCCACATTGGCGTGTACCTCTCCCCTTGCCACTCATAAAACAGCTTGAACCCCAAGGCCTGAATCAAGCCGCTGTACTTTTTTAAGCCGGTGGTGTGCAGGTACTCAAGTGTCTGGTCCGGAGTGAAGGTTATGGTGTTTGCCGGATGCAGAAACTCGTCAATGGAGAGAATTCTGGTGTGACTGTTCAGGTACGTATGCAGTAGCGTGGATCCCGTGCGTGCCCTTCCCAGAATCGCGAAAGTAGTGTAGCCTTTCCCCTTCCACACCGGCAACAGGTTAGCCGCTCTTTTGGTGTATATGGCGGCAACCGTTCTTAGGTACACCGGAAGTACGCTCAACTTCATTGACTCTTTGTTTACTTGACAAGCCAAAGGTAGAGAAGAAACCAATTCCTTTCAGCGAAAGCTGTACACCAGATTAACTACACAAAGAAATAGTCCGGTTTCAAGGATGTTTGCCTGAAGCAAGGTTAAAAACACTTCGGCTTTTCCTTTTAAGACTAATCAGAAAATTCTAAAAGCAACTTACTTCTTTGGCTTACTGCTCATGTAAAAGGTCAGCTTCCCGCCTTTCACCAGGTCTGAGTGGTTCAATATTGGTTGATTTAAAGTTTTGCCATTCAGCTCCACTTTCTGCACGTACACGTTCTTCTCGCTCTGGTTTTTGGCTTCAATCTGGAAAGTCTTGCCGTTTTCAAGTTGGATGGTGGCGTCTTTCACCGCCGGGCTTCCTAGGGAATACTGCTCAGAGCCAGGTGCTACCGGATAGAACCCGAGGGAGCTGAACAGGTACCAGGCGCTCATCTGGCCACAGTCATCGTTGCCGCCTAAACCATCTGGGGCTGCCTGGTATTGCTTTTTGAGAATCATGCGTACGCGTTCTTGGGTTTTCCAGGGCTGATCGGTCCAGTTATAAAGGTAGGCTACGTGGTGGGCAGGCTCGTTGCCGTGCACGTAGTTCCCGATGATGCCTTCGCGGGTGATGTCCTCGGTGTCTTTGAAGAATTCATCCGGCAGGTGCATGGTGAAGAGCGAGTCCAGGTGCGGCACGAACTTGGCGTTGCCGCCCATGGTCTGGATTAACGCGGTGGGGTCTTGCGGTACGTAGAGGCTGTAGTTCCAGGCGTTGCCCTCAATGAAGCCTTGGTTATGGGTACTCAGCACGTCGAACTCCTTTTTGAAGGTGCCGTTGCTCAGCTTGGGCCGCATGTACCCGATGCTCTTGTCATACACGTTCTTCCAGTTTTGGGCGCGTTTACTGAATTCCTGGTAAATATCCTGGCGACCTAGTTTCTGCGAGATTTGCACAATGCACCAATCGTCATAGGCGTACTCCAGCGTCTTGGAAACCGAGGAACTGTTCTTGTCTTCGGGCACGTAACCCAGTTGCATGTAGAAGTTCAGACCGTCGTAATAGCCTTGGCGGGCAGTGGCTACGCAGGCATCCAGCGCGCGGTTGGCGTCTCCGGAGTAGGTGCCTTTCATAATGGCATCTGAGATGACCGACACGCTGTGGTACCCGATCATGCACCAGTTTTCGTTCGCGTGGTGCGACCACACGGGCAGCATGTTGTGCACACTCTGGTCATAGTGCGCCAGCATGGACTCTACCATGTCGGCGTTGCGTTTGGGCTGCACCACGTTAAACCAGGGGTGCAGGGCGCGGTAGGTATCCCAGAGCGAGAAGGTGGTGTAATTTGTGAAGTTCTTGGCCGCGTGGTTGTTCTGGTCCAGGCCGCGGTACTGCCCGTTCACGTCCATGTAGGTGGTGGGGCCGAGAAAGGTGTGGTAGAGCGCGGTGTAGAAGTTGATGTAGTCGTCTTTGGTGGGCAGGGTGGCGCGTACTTTGCTCAGTTCCTGGTTCCATTTCGCCTGGCTCTCGTCTTTCACGCGGCCAAAGTCCCAGTGCGGAATCTCGGCGCGCATGTTGGCCAGAGCGCCTTCGGTGCTCACCGGCGACAAGGCAAATTTCACTTTGATCTTCTCCCCTTCCATGGTCTTGAAATCGAAGTAAGCGCGGAGCTGTTTGCCGGCCATTTCGGGGAAGTTCTTGGTTTGGTCAAACTTGCGCCAGAAGCCGCGGTACACCTGGGCCTTGGAGTAGTCTTTGTTGCCATATTGGTGAAAAGGCTTCGAAAACGACATCGCAAAATACACCGTGCGGGTACGTGCCCAACCGTTCGTCTGGCGGTAACCGGTAATCAAGGTATCGTTCTCAATGCGAAGGAAGGTCCAGGTGTTTTTGTCTTCGTAGTTGTAGATGCCGTGCATCAAGTCCAGAATGATGTGCGCCTCGTCTGATTTGGGGAACGTGTACTGGTGCATGCCCACGCGGTTGGTGGCCGTGAGTTCCGCCTGAATGTTGTGGTCGTCCAGTTGAACGCTGTAGTAAGCAGGCTCCGCGCGTTCATTGGCATGAGAGAATTTGGAACGGTAGCCGCTTTCGGGTTTGGCCTCGGTGCCGGGGTTCAGCTGTAGTTTGCCGGTGGTGGGCATGAGCAGGAAATCACCCAAATCGGAGTGACCGGTGCCGCTGAAGTGCGTGTGGCTGAAGCCCACAATAGTGGGATCATCGTACTGGTAGCCCGCGCAGTACTTGTACACGTCTTTGTTGTAGCCGCCGTTTACCTCGTAAGGAATAGTATCGGTATCTGGCGAGAGCTGCACCATTCCAAAGGGCGCCGTAGCTCCCGGATAGGTATGACCCATCTTGTGCGTCCCGATAATCGGGTTCACCCAGCGGACTAAATCATACTTCGGTTTTTGGGAGAAGGAAGTAAAGTGAAGTAAAAGAAAAACAGGCAACAGAAGCTTTTTCATGTAGTTGGCCAGCCATTGAGGGTTTGCATCCCTAAAGATAGAAGTTCCCCTGAAACTGCGGTAGAAATCCTCTAATCGCTATTAGCCCAATCCATGACTTCCTAAATTCCTTCTCTCCTACTCCTTTTCCCTTAGCTTTTCGCCCTCTCCTTTTTTGGTATGCAGAGTGGCATCCTGATTCAACCCCAACTCTTCCTGAATTCGAGGCGAAGAACCTTCAGGCGCTTTTCCCACCATCATCCTAACGTAACGAATCCCATCCTGCACATTGGCCCAATGATGAGCGGGTGCTTCAAACCCGTAAGCACGGTACTTACCAGGAGTTACTTTTCCCTTCAGGCGGACGAACGTTTCAAAACGCTGCACCCAACCAGAGAAGGACGCCATAAATTCATTTTCCTGGATCATATCTTCCGCCTGGTTCTCACTGTACTTGCGGTCTTTGCCAGTGGTGCAATAGGTCCACAGCTGGTCTGGCACCTCTACCCCGCCGTAGCGGCTTTGCCATACTAAAGGGGCGTACGCGTCTCGCATGTGATCAAAAGGCTCTTTCTCAGGATCAAAATAGTGTTTGTGGCGCAGTAGTTTCGGCCTGCCGGACTCATCCATTTCGTCCCCACCCTCGTCACCGTAACAGAAAAAGGCGGCAGTCCGGCCTTCCAGGTGGTTCAGGCTCATGGTTTCCCACTCTTCAGTGTGCTCCAGGGCCATGGCTTTCTCAGGGTTCTTGTGTTCTATGGTTTTCTCGTCGGGGTTGCCGCCGTTCATGCATACCAGGCGGTCAAACATCAGCTTCAGGTTACTGGTGGGCGCGTACCAATTCACCGGTCCTATAATGGCCCAGGCGTCTGCCATGTCTAAGCGGGAATACAGGTCCAGGTCCCATAGGAGGTCAGGCTCTTTTTTGCTGTCTTTCTCATAGCAGTTGCAAGGCCACACGCACAAGGCCATAGACGTAGACACGCAGGCATTGCAGCTCTGGATTCTGGCCCGGGCGTACACGTTTCCTAAATCTTCATAGTCTATTTCCCAGTCCTGCGGCAGCATTTCGGCCATCTTCAACATGAGGGTGCGCGACTTACTGTCTACCCCCGGACAATTGTATTGTCGCCTGTCAGACCCGGAAATAATCATGATTCTGAAAGGCCTTTTGTCAGGCGAAAGCGCCGCATTTTTATCGTCTGGTCTCATAGGTACATGAATTGGAATGCCTTAAAAATTAACCTGTATAACCCCCGTTTGTTTAAGCGAAGTACCTTTTACTACAGCTTATGTTCCCGTATCAACTTTTTATACAAAGCCACTAATCTCCGCTGGGAAAACCCCAGGTAATAGAGGCTCCAGATAAGGTAGAAAATGCCTTGCATCCGGAACACTCCGTTCTCTACATACTTTCTGGCCGAGGTAACCACCACATCTGGCAGTACCCTGAACGTTCCCAGCTTTTTCAGACGATGGATGATTTCCTGGTCTTCCATAACCATTAAATCTTCCCTGAAGCCACCGCTTTTTTCAAATACTTCTTTTGTTACGAACAGACTTTGGTCGCCAAACCTAAGGCTATTGCAATTGAACCGGGTGAACCAGGCATTCGCTCTTAGAAACCAATGCGGGTAATCAAAGGCCAACCGAAAACAACCGCTTTGTGCCCCTTGTCTGTAAGTGGCCAGAATCTGGTCTATGAAACCTTGGGGTGGAATACTGTCTGCATGCAGAAAATAAAGGATTTTGCCTTTTGCCTGAGCCGCGCCTTTGTTCATTTGAATTGCCCTTCCTTTTTGAGCACTGTGTATCACGGTAGCGCCAAACCTTTCTGCAATTGCCCCGGTGCCGTCAGTGCTGCAGCCGTCCACCACCAGTATTTCCAGACCATGCCCCCCGGAGGCGGCAATAATCCGACTGATGGTTTGCCCCACCTGTTCGGCTTCATTGTAGGTAGGTACTATAATGCTAATCATGCCTTTTCAGGTTGGGTATGACCTAATTCTTTAAGGCCTCAGGAGAAGCTTGCCTGTAATGTCCTTCCTGCTTTCGTGAATATGTAAAAAGACAGCAGGCAATGATATCTTACTTAAAAACTCATGTTGGTAGGTGCTGCAAAAAAGGTTGCCAAGCCTGTTTCGCCTGGAAATTCTGCATACCAAGACAGGCAACTGATAAAGTACTGTACGGAAGGAAGTAAGGAATTGATTTCTACTTCAAGGTAGGCACATTCCTTTCTGAATCCTTACCCTTTGCTATACCCACAGATACCAACCTCCATACGCATAGGCATCTTTCTTTTTGCCATCTTTAACTAACCAACTTCCTTCATCTGACAAAACGTTTACATGTCTACACCTCACTTAGAACGCCGCCTGGGGCTGGCGCAAGCCACGGCCATTAACATGATTGACATGGTGGGCATTGGGCCATTTATTACCCTGCCCATGGTCATTGGCATGATGAACGGTCCCTACTTTCTGTATGCCTGGATTGCCGGAGCCGTGCTGTCCATTGTGGATGCCATGATCTGGAGCGAGTTGGGTGCCGCCTTCCCCAAGGCGGGCGGGAGCTATAACTTCTTGAAAGAAGCCTACAGTGAGAAAGGCGCGGGCCGGTTCATGAGTTTCCTGTTTGTGTGGCAGACCATGATCCAGGCCCCACTGGTGATTGCCTCGGCGGCCATCGGGTTTGCTTCTTATTTCTCGTACCTGGTTCCCCTGACAGACATCACCTCCAAACTGGTGAGTGGCGGCGTGGTGGTCTTGATTGTGGTATTGCTGTATCGAAAGATAGAGTCCATAGGCAAAATCAGTGTGCTGCTGTGGGTGGGCGTGCTACTCACCATGGCCTGGATTATTGGTGGCGGACTGGCGAACGGAAACTTCCTGCAACCCCTGCGCGAGATGAACGAAGGCCTTACGGTGAACTACGGCTTTGTGGCCGCCATCGGGTTTGCGAGCGTGAAAACGGTGTACAGTTACCTAGGCTACTACAACATCTGCCATTTAGGGGCCGAAATCAAAAACCCGACCCAAAACATCCCGCGCAGCATGTTCTACTCTATTGCGGGTATTGCGGCACTGTACCTGCTCATGAACATAAGTGTGGTGAGCGTGGTGCCGTGGCAGGAAGCCAAAGACAGCGAGTTTGTGGTGAGTTTGTTTATTCAGCGGCTGGCCGGGAATACCGCTGCTACCATTGTCACCGTCCTGATTCTGTGGGTAGCGTTTGCCTCGGTATTTTCGGCTACCTTGGGGTACACCCGCATTCCGTACGCCGCCGCGGCCGATGGCGCTTTTTTCAAGGTCTTCGCCCGTCTGCACCCCACCAAACATTTCCCACATTATTCTTTGCTGTTTCTGGGCGGCGTAGCATTTGTTTTCAGCATGCTGTTCCGGTTGAGCGATGTGATTAGTGCCATTCTGGCCATGCGCATTCTCATCCAGTTCATGGGCCAAGGCGTGGGCTTGCTCCTCCTCCGGAAGAACCGCAGCAAGGAAGATTTCCCATACAAAATGCCGCTGTTCCCGCTGCCGGTGATCATTGCCTTGCTCATGTGGGCGGGTATTCTGCTGTCTACTGGCCTGACCATGGTAATCTCGGGCTTGGTAGTGATCACGTTGGGAGCCATCGTTTATATGATCAAAGCAAAGGTAAACCACGAGTGGCCGTTCAGAGCTGAGGCTCCAAATCCCGATTTAAAAAATCAGCTCTTTCCTTAAGTTTTCTTTTCTGCCCGGTTTAGAGCTCTTTTCGTAAAAAGAGGTTCTAAACAAAAAGTAACAATTACTGCTATGACATACAGAGAACTAGGGAATACCGGCGAAAGGCTCTCGGCGCTGGGGTTAGGCTGCATGGGCATGAGCCAGGCCTACGGCACCCGCGATAATGCGGAATCTATCGCCACGCTGCACCGTGCGCTGGAACTGGGCATCAATTTCTGGGACACCGCCGATGTCTACGGACCGCACCACAACGAGGAACTCATCTCGCAGGTGCTGGTGCCTAACCGCGACAAAATTTTCATCGCCACCAAGTTCGGGTTCAAGCAAACTGCAGACGGAAAGATGGATTTTGACGGCTCCCCTGCGTACATGCGCACTGCCGTGGAAGGCAGCCTGAAACGCCTGAAGGTAGACGTGATTGACTTGTACTACGCCCACCGAATAGACCCTAATGTACCGGTAGAGGAAATGGTGGGCGCCATGGCCCAGCTGGTGCAGGAAGGAAAAGTGCGTTACCTGGGTTTGTCAGAAGCTTCCGCCGCCTCCATCCGGAAGGCCCACGCCGTGTACCCCATTGCCGCCGTTCAGTCTGAGTACTCCCTGCTCACCCGAGATGCAGAGCAGGAAGTCATTCCGTTGTGCCAGGAACTAGATATTGTGTTTGTGCCTTTCAGTCCCTTGGTACGTGGGTTGGTCACCAATACTGTGAGCCTAGAAAGTCTGCCCGAGGGCGATATGCGAAAGTCTCTGCCCCGCTTCCAGAACCAGGACAATTGGGATAACAACCAGAAACTGGCCCAAGCCTTCGCAGAATTTGCGGCAAACAAGAACTGCACTCCGGCCCAACTGGCTTTGGCGTGGGTACTAGCCCAAAGCGAAACCATCATTCCCATCCCTGGCACTAAACGCAGAAAATATTTAGAGGAAAACGCCGCCGCCGTTGACGTGCAACTCTCCATGGATGACATCAAAGGATTGGAAGATCTTCTGGCCAGGTACCCGCACGTGGGCGAACGCTACAATCCGGAGCAGTATAGATTGGTAAATAATTGAAGGGTTTTCCATTCAGGAAAACAGACAGGCAAATACTAAGAACGGATTCTCCCCTTGAGGGGAGATAAAGAGGGGGTGTTTACTCAGGAGTACACGCTTAGCTGACAATGGTTTTTCTAAACCAACACAGGACATGTGGAAAGAAATACATCCCTTTGCAAACAAATAAGCAGATGTAAACACCCCTCTTCGCTCCCCTCAAGGGGAGAATCACGTTTTATGAATGCTTAGACAAATTGGTTTTGCTTTAAACTTACTTTCATCAAAACAGCTTTGAAACCATGATTTTTTATGGCACCACTACAATCTTGCCTCTAGTATGATGGCTGGCTATCTGGGCAAGGGCTTCGCCAGTTTGATTTAAAGAGTATGTTTTACTCACGTGTACTTTCAACTTACCGGCCTCAGCAATTTCCCGCAGGTGTTCCAGCTCCGTGGAGTTAGGTTCTACAAAGACATACTGGAAGTTGATGCTTTTGTCCAGGTCTTCGCCGGTGTTCAGGATTGAGACTAGCCTGCCGTCGGGTTTAAGTGCAATTAGGCTTTGCTGGAGGGTATCACCGCTGGCGGCGTCAAAGATCAGGTCCACCCCGTCTGGGAACAGCTCTTTCACCGCCTCGCCTACGTGGGTCCCATTGTAGTCTATAGTATGGTCAGCTCCTAACTCCTGCATGAAGGCGTGGTTCTTCTGGCTGGCTACTCCTATGACGGTGGCTCCTTTCCATTTGGCCAATTGAATGCCCAGGTTTCCGATACCACCTGAGGCACCCAAAATCAGCACCGTTTGTCCGGCTTGCAGTTGCCCGGCATCAAACATGGATTGGTACGCCGTGAGGCCCACCAACGGAATGCCGGCTGCTTCTTCAAAACTCAGGTTCTTGGGTTTAGAAGCCAGGTAACTCTCTGGAATCACCAGGTACTCGGCAAAGGTGCCCTGCTGTACAAGAGGTCTTCGGGCATAGGCATATACCTCGTCTCCCACATTAAACCGGCGGGCACTGAACCCTCGGTCTTCCACCACACCGGCTACGTCCCACCCGGGAATAACCGGAAACTGCACAGGTAATTTCCCACTCAGCCAACCGGCCAGAACGGCATTGTCTACGGGGTTCACCCCGGCCGCTTTCACGCGCACCAACACCTCGCCTTCCTGCAGTTCGGGGATTTCCAGTTCTCCAATCTTTATCTTTTCTGGCCCGCCAAACTCGTGGTAGAAGGCTGCATTCATCTTATTTGCCATGGCTATTCTGGGTAAATGATTGTGTGTAAAAAAGTACCTGCCTTGTGAATTTCCCTCACAAGGCAGAATCACTTTGTACCCCGTTTACTGGAAAGGGGTTCTAAAAGAATGGAATATTAAGCGCCCCGTCTTCCTTAAGAAGTTGTGCGATTGAACTTACTTTTGGGGAAATGCCCCGTAAACGGATACTGGAATTGTGGGATGCCCCTCGGGAGGTGTCCGTTCTGTTTACTACCTTTACTTACCTAACGCGTACTCCCACCTGCTCCAGACCTAAGCTGAAGGGCTTTTTCCAGGGCGAAGCACCATGATTATATGAGCACCCAAATAGAAAAATTAGAACCTACTGCCTTGTGGCAAAACTTTGCGGACCTGAACGCCGTGCCCCGCCCTTCCAAGAAAGAAGAACGGGTGATCAAGTTTATTCAGGACTTCGGGAACAGCCAGGGGTTTGACACCATCACAGATGAAGTGGGCAACGTCATCATCCGGAAAGCGGCTTCGCCGGGCATGGAAAACCGCCAGACCGTGGTGCTGCAAAGCCACCTGGACATGGTGCACCAGAAAAACGCCAACACCGAGTTCGACTTCAACAGCCAGGGCATTGACATGTACGTAGACGGCGACTGGGTCAAAGCAAAAGGAACCACGTTAGGCGCCGACAACGGCATTGGCGTGGCCACCCTCATGGCCTTGCTTGTCTCCAGAGATATTGCTCACCCGCCGCTGGAGTGTCTGTTTACCATTGACGAGGAAACCGGTATGACTGGTGCCATGGGCCTGAAAGGCGGCCTGCTTACCGGCACTATTTTGCTGAACCTGGATACCGAAGACGACCGCGAACTTACCATTGGCTGCGCGGGTGGCGTGGATGTAACCGCGACTGGCTCTTACAACGAAGAGCACATTCCGTTTGACTTTGCCGGCTACCGTCTCAGCATTACCGGTCTTACCGGCGGCCACTCGGGCATGGACATTCATCTGGGACGGGGCAACGCAAACAAGCTCATGAACCGCATTCTGTACCAGGCGGCAAGTAAATTCAATGCGCGCGTGTACAGCATAGACGGTGGCAGTCTGCGCAACGCTATCCCCAGAGAGTCGTTCGCTGAGGTGGCCGTACCAGAAGCCAAAGCCGAGGTTTTTGAGCAGTTTTTGTTAAAACAAGCCGAAATCCTGCAATCAGAATATTCCCTTACCGATCCTAATTTACAATTGCAGGTAGAGCCAATTGATTTGCCTGAGTTCGCGATATCCTATGATTTCCAGAACCAGTTGCTGCGTGCGCTGTACGCTTGTCCTAACGGAATTTACCGCATGAGCCCAGCCATCTCTGGACTGGTGCAGACTTCCAACAACCTGGCGCGCGTGCTGGTGAAAGACGGGTCTTATTCCATCCAGTGCCTTACCCGTTCGTCTGTAGATTCAGAAAAAACAGATTTAGCCCAAGCTATCCAGAGCACCTTTGAACTGGCAGGCGCCAGCGTAACCCAGAAAGGATCTTACCCCGGCTGGACTCCTAACCCAGATGCTACCATTGTGAAAACCATGACTAACCTTTACAAAGAGTTATTCAACGAGGAACCGCACGTGAATGCGTGCCACGCCGGGTTAGAATGTGGTATACTGGGCACAAATTACCCGCAGATGGAAATGATTTCCTTTGGGCCTAACATCACAGGCGCCCATTCCCCTGATGAGAAAGTGCAAATCAGTTCCGTTCAGAAATACTGGTCCTTCCTGCTGGAAACCTTAAAACAGATTCCGGTTAAAGCGTAGGTTAAGAATTCTCACTCCCTAAAGAAAAGACCTCACAGAATTCCAGACTCTGTGAGGTTTTTTCTACTTAAGGTTTTATCGGCTCCTTTTCCTAAAGCCCTGTCAAAACAATACTCCATGTCACAGAAAGAAGATCACCTCCCCCAATTTGTTCCCCAGGAAAAGGCTACCTTATCTGAGCTGCAGCACCAGTTCAACGCCAGTATCCAGACCATAGATCAGCTCAAAATAAAACTTGCGGAGCGGGAGAAAATTATAGACCAGGCACGGGCAAGGGTGCAGAAAGAGGTGCAACCGCTGGTGCGGGAAATGGTGACTCATCGGGTGGCCATGGTGCAGCTTCTGGATGAGGCCTACCACCAGGAAGACTTCCCTCGGTTAGAGAAGGAGAAACTGGAAGCTTTTATCAAAGACCAGGCTTCTATCATGGTGCACCATTATGGCGCGGAGGAATTAGCAGAACTGCTGCAGCGGTATGAAGTGCCTACTCCTACCAACTCAGAAGCAAATGCGTCTAAAGTAAAGGAGGAAACGCAGAGCCTGCTCAAAAACGTGCTGGGGCTGGAAGTAAACCTGCAAGACCTCTCAGACCTGGAAGCGTTCCAGGCCAAGCTGGACCAACAGATGCAGGAGGAACAGGAGAAACGGGAGGCCCAACGCACCCAACGGCAGAAATCCAAAGCCCAACAGGCTAAGGAAGCGAAAGCAAAAACCCAGTTGCAGAGCATTAGCAAAGCCAGCCGTAGATTATATACTACCCTTGCCAAACTCCTGCACCCCGACCGAGAAAGGGACGCCACGGCCCGCCTCTGGAAAGAGGAAGCCATGAAGAAAGTAACCATCGCGTACCACCAGGATGATTTCTTTGAGTTGTTCAGGCTGCAGCTGGAGTTTATGCAGGAACAGGAGCATGTCTTAAAGCAAGTCCCCGAAGACCAACTCACGTATTACGTCCAGCTTCTGCAGGAACAAATCACCGAATTAGAAGACGAACACAGCAATTATTACATGGGGCAAGATGCGCACCTTTACCATGATTTTGGGGGCACGCCCAAACAGATGGAAGCCAAGTTCAGAAGTGCAAAGAAAGGCTTGCGCGAGGAAATCCAGCAATTAGAGTACGCCCTCAATGATTTCCAGGACCCTGCTGCTGTATTAGATTTTCTGAAGAGGCTTTGATGCTCTTTTTTGAAAAGGACATTAAAAGGCAACTACTTAGTCTCTAAATGGTTACTTAGTTAAAAACTTCTACAAAAACTCCTTTCCAGCGCTACTTCAATCACACCTGCTAACCAGAAGTGCTTCGGTTACGTATATAATTACATTCCTATATCTAACCATATACATACTATGAACACGAATGATGGAATGAACACCCACGAGGGTGAATATAGAACAAGAGGTACCTGGAACGAGATGAAGGGTAAGATGAAAATGGCCTACGGAGACCTTACGGACGACGACTTAACGTATGACGAAGGTCAGGAAGATAAATGGCTGGGAAGACTTCAGCAAAAGCTAGGGAAAACCGAACATGAAATAAAATCCTGGTTACGGTCCTTATAGGTCTTCTTTTCCAAATAAATCCCCAACTCAGCCTGTTCGGTAGAGTGGGGATTTCTTTTTTGCCCTTAGAGCACAAGCTTAAATCTAATTTGCTTTTAAGTAGCTGTTCATTAAGTTGCCCCTGTTTCTTTTTCGTAAGAATCTAATTGAAAAGGAACATACTTAATCCCCACCCAATGTAGATTCATTTACACGTCATACTTCTTCGAATAACGTTCAGAAACAACTTCTTCTTAGGCATGCCCCCATCATTAAGTTGGAAGCTAGTCAGAAGTACAGGTGCTGAAATGAAACAATCCTGAGGTTACATTACCTGCCGTTCTTATCAGATCTCTGCAAAAACTTAGCAGAAAGAAATTTCACTCCAAAGTGCATAAAAAAGACCTGCTTTTTAGGAGCAGGTCTTTTTTATGCACTTATAAATAGATTCTTATTTGGTTTGGGCAATTTGCGGCATTGGATGCTCCTTTGAGAAAGCGATGTATGCTTTCTTTTGGTCTGCGGTTAATAAGTCCATAACAGCGGCCATGTATTTCTCATTGATGGCCTCTTCCTCGGCTTTGTTTTTTCTTACTTCTTCTCTTCTGGCTTTCTCCAATTTGTGGATTTTAAGGTATTCAGCCTCGTTTAACTGCAACGCGTTGGCAATTTCACGGGCAACGGCTGAAGAAGAAGGAACCGTATCTGCTAGGGATACACCTAGCAAAGAGAAAGAAAGAACAATGGTTAACAGCGTAGATTTGATTTTCATATAGCTTCTTTTAAGTTTTTGCTTTAAATATTACTTTAAATGTATTTATTTTAAATAGATTAAGACAAATATATCACATCTTTAATTTAATCCAAGAATTTCACCACAAAATACTTAAAATTTATTTTCAACAGGATTTATATAAGGATTTATTGACCATTTACTCTGAGTTAGCTGTACAGATACTGTAAGGTTCCTCTAAGGTCTTCAAACACATGATGATGCCTAGGCAAGATCAAAGCAAAGCTGATTTGGGTTTTACTTTTATGACATCATTAAAAGATGACAATAAATTTGAAATGAGTACCCCTGTTTACCTAAGCTCATTAGTGAGTTAATAAAGGGAGTTTGAGTGAGGCATCTATGTGAGGGGGCTTGGGCTAAGGTTTGCTTTCTCTAAAGCTTAATTCCTGTTTTCGCCCGTTCTGGCAGTTGATTTAGCCTCTTTGCTTGTCTACTATTGCTGCTCTTCTCCCTGTTAAAATTGGGGCTTACCTATCTCCTACTAGGGTTGGCTCCAACTATAGGCTGGCAATCTGTTGATAGGATCATTGCTGGAATAACCTTCGCTAGTATGACCATGAGTCCGGCAGACCAGGTAGGCAAAAGTAAACCGAAGAAAAGGCAATAGGGAAAAGTGTAAGTGGAACAAAGCGAGGATAACCTATTCTCTTGGTTCTATGGGCTTGATGGTGGCTGTTATGTAAGGCAGATTAATCAGGTATATAAATCCTGCTTTAGGTCAAAACATTCTGTCTTTTATATGTCTGCTCCTCATGACATATACCTTTTTCTATTTTTCTACATTAATTTACGGGCACTACTTGCCTGTTAGGGCTTTATTAACAGTAATCAGCAGGATGCTTGCTTTTAGGCCCCATTCCGCCATGATTTACAGGCAATGCCTGCTTCGTAGGCCACATAGCAGACGCATTTATCACAAGAGGAAGCACCTGCCTTTGCCCAGCCTTACAGAATAGTCAGAACATTCTCGGGTGGACGCCCAATTACCGCTTTGTCTCCGTTGATCACAATGGGCCGCTCTATCAAGACCGGATTTTCTGCTAATACCTGCAACCATTCGTCCTGGGTTAGGTGTTGGCCGGCATAGCTTTCTTTATAAAGCTTCTCTCCTTTTCTAATAATGTCTTCCGGCCCCAGTTTCAACTTCTCCAGCACTTCTCTCAATTCTTCTTTGGTAGGGGTGTGGGTAAGGTATTGCACAATCTGTACCTCCTGTCCTTGCTGTTGAAGCAGATCCAGCGCCTGTCGGCTTTTGCTGCACCGGTTATTATGGTATATAGTTATCATTTCAGAAGTTTAATAAAAAACCAACTCAGCGATGTCTTCAAAGATAAACGTACAAACGCAAATTTGACTATTGCTCTTCTACTTTATCATATGATGCTACACAAGGCCAACTACCTGTATGCTTTTGCCTCATCACCAATAAGAAAGACTAAATTATAACATTGCAGTACAACTAAACAGAGAAAGAGCCCACTGTTACTTTAATCAATACATAACTTCAACAAACTCAACAAAGTTATATATGGCTCAAAACTTACAATAAGAGAGCCTATCAATTGCCTATTTCCAATTACAATTCTCTACTCTCTTTTGCTGCTAAAGATTGAAGTTTTGTAAAATCTTAGTTTAAGCGGACATATTGCCGTTTTCTAAAACCTTTTTATTTGAAAAAGAAGTATAACAAAACTACAAAGAGCATTTAACAAACTGTATAAATCAAAGACAACTCAAAAACTTAGTCTTAAATCTTATTTCTAAATAAATCAGCTATCAAATACATCTAACTCCCCCATCATAAAAAATTATATGGATAGAATGGTTACCCCCCTGCACCAAACTTCTCTTTATAGAATTAGTTTATATCCTCAATACTGTATTCTTAAACTCACCTGGAATCATCCGCCAACTTCGCAAGAATTTGAAAGAGGCACCATGCAATTCCTGAAACAGGTACACCTTCATCAGGCTAAAAAAATACTGGTAGATAGTAGTCAGCGTGGCGATTCAGCACCCCAAGATTTACTTTGGCTTACCCACCAGGTAGTGCCTATTCTTTGTGACGAGGAAGTACAACAACTTGCCTTGGTGGTACCGCACAATCCGCACCACGCCCGTAACCTGGAAAGCTGTTTAATGACTTCAGAGGTTTGCTATGACCTCCAATTCTTTCACGCTTCCGCAGATGCTCTGGATTGGCTGCGCTGCTATGCAGGCACGTTCAAAGGGAGATCGGTAGCTTGATCTATACTTCTCGACTATAGTCATTCCCAATACATGGGTGTTTTGAAGCCGTCTGACCAAAGGAGCCTCAAAACACCCAGGTCTAACTACCCACGTCATAATTTAAATGGTGACACCAAAGCTCTTTATGCTTCACAAATTATTTACATACTCCTCTTCTACAGGACACAAACCCGTGGTTATTTCTTCCAAGGTTGATCTGTGACAGGTATAGGGCTTGTAGCGATACACCCGTATCTTTGGGGACTTTACCGTAGACCTTAGTACAACCATCATGCTTTATAGTTTCACCAATGACTACAGCGAAGGCTGTCACCCCAACATCCTTCAAAAATTAACCGAATCAAATCTTACCCAACAGGCCGGGTACGGCAACGATGCTTTCACCCTGGAGTCAGTAGCTGCAATTAGGGGACTATGCGGTAAGCCAGACCTGGATGTGCACCTGGTGGCGGGAGGTACGCTGGCCAATCTGATTGTCCTGGGTGCCTTCATGAAATCTTATGAGTCAGTCATATCGGCGGAAACCGGGCATATCAACAACCATGAGGCTGGGGCCATTGAAGCAACTGGGCACAAGATTGAAACAGTGGCTACCCCAAATGGAAAACTTCGTCCCGAAGATATAAAGCCTCTCATCAACAAATTCCCCGAGTACCATACCGTAAAGCCCAGAATCGTTTACATCTCCAATTCCACTGAGATTGGGACCATTTACAAAAAGCAGGAACTGGTAGAATTGTCTGCCTTCTGCCGCGAGAACAACCTGCTGTTATACATGGATGGAGCCAGGTTAGCCATGGCTTTATCTGCCAAAAGCAATGACCTTACCCTCGCCGACATTGCTTCTTTAACCGATATCTTCTATTTGGGAGCCACTAAATGCGGCGGTTTGATAGGCGAAGCTATCGTAATCACAAATGAGGCTCTCAAAAAAGACTTCAAATACTACATTAAACAGCGGGGCGCGCTTATGGCCAAAGGAAGGCTGTTCGGTATCCAGTTTGCCGAATTGCTAAGAGACAACCTTATGTTTGAGTTGGGCAACCATGCCAATGAACTGGCCCAGCGCATTGCCCAACACTTCCAATCATTAGGGTTCACCTTCTTAACTCAATCAGAGACAAACCAGATTTTCCCTATCCTGCCAGATTCCCTCATCCAGGAACTCTCTAAAAAGTATGGGTTCTTTGTCTGGAAGAAAATGCAGGAAGGCTATTCTGCCATCAGAATTATTACTTCTTGGGCCACCCCAGACGAGTATGTGGACCAGTTCATTCAAGACGCCACTGCCCTTTCTGAGCAGGTAAAGTAAAAATAAAGGGACGATCCATAACCCGTTTAGAGGCTGTTTCGGTAAACCAGCCTCTAAACGGGTTTTCTGTTTTAGGACTGGCCAAGTGAACTTTGCAGGTATAAATTTTGAAAGCTGAGCAGCACCTACAGCGGCTCAGCCCCGGCTATTCTCCCCTTGAGGATTGCCCAAACGTGAGTTTTAGGCAACGAGCGTAGCTCACGAAGAGGGGTGTTTACACCTACTAATATGTTTGTAAAGGAATAAGATTTCATGGACTGTTGTATTGGATAGGTAGGGTGATAATCATCAATGCGCTTCCTCCTGTGTAAACACCCCCTCTTTATCTCCCCTCAAGGGGAGAATCCACTTATCATAGAGGTGAACATGGTTACAGTATATCGAAATCACCTCATGCGGATGGGCCCTACCCTACACCTTCAGAAATCAACCTTCCAGTTGGGCACCCCTATTTCCGGCTTAATTCCTGAAAAGTAGCTTTACAGCCCGAAAAGGAGAAAGTGAATAGGGGCAGCATTCTAAGTTCCTGTCAGATAGTGGGAAATGAAGCAGACTACAGCCCCCAGAAAGGCACCCGTCTTCATCCTGAATCAGTCAACTTAATTCCTTTTACGTGTATGAAAACTCTTGTGAAACCCCTGGCTTACCTCATAGCCCTTGCGTTCTTTACTTTTGCCTGTTCAGAAGATGGTCATGAGCAACCACAGCCTCAACCCGGCAAAGCCGTAAATGAGTGGGGGCAGTCTATGCTGCAGATTGAACAGATTGCCATTGAAATGGAGCAAATAGCCCGCGGCACGTACCCCAACGGCAGCAGGTTTCTAGCCTGCTCTTCGGTGCAAAATGAAGCTACACCTGAAGGATTGGAAACCACCTTCACGTTCTCCGGTACTTCCCCTTGTGTAGATGGCAAAACAAGAAGCGGCAAGATCATCATGTTCACCAGCAACAATACCAATCTGGAAAGAATTATTTACCTGGATAACTACCTAGTGAATGGTACCCGGCTGGAAGGTGCATTTGCATTCCAGTTGATACAAGTACCCGGTAAAGCATCGGTGATCAGAATGGTGAGCAGCAACGCCCAGGTAGTGCCCACCACCGGAGGGTCTTACAGATACTCTTTAAACCGGGTAACTCACCTGAAAGAAGGTGCCGGTACCCCTAATGACACCTCAGATGACGTGGTGGAAATCTATGAAGGTGAATACAGCTGCTTCAAACACAACGGTGCATTTGAAGCCTCTCTGGTTACCCCAGTGGTGGTAAAGAAAACCTGCAATGCTGCGGACAATTTAAAACCAGTACAAGGCAAAATTCAGATGGAGATGACCACCGGCCAGAAAAGCATTCTCAATTTCGGGAACGGCACTTGTGCTGCCCAGCCGTTCGCGGAGTAAAGCTGATGAAGAAATTTTATCCTTAAGGCTGGTAGTTCAATTTGAGTCTGAACTACCAGCCCTATCCTTGCCACCTTCCTCCTACTTCAAACTCCCTTGGGCTGCAAACCAGTTCTTAGCTCCTTTTCCAGAATCAGCCTTAAAAAAGAAAGTTTGGGTTCCTCACCTCATCATTTCTTCTTGAAATCCGTTACATCTCAATTCATTCCTAATTTCTAGAACATGACTCAACGCGAAGTAACCGATCAAGAGAACCTCACCTGGACCTGCGTGCAAGCCTATGCTGGTTTACAGGGCAAAGCCGGTGAGAAGGCCGCCGAGATATCTGAAAGCGACGAAGGTACCGTAACGGTGGTGTGCACCCCCAGCGGACAGGCCCAAACTGTACGCCTGAAACTGCCCAGCAACTGGCTGGAAGAAACCTCAGACGAGGAACTGCTGGAAAAGATTAAACAAAAGCGGTAGAGTTTCATTAGCTGAAATCTATTCTCAATATCCTTCCATTCTAGTAGCAGCGGGTAACCTGTACGTCTGAAAAACAGGCTATACCGCTGCTTTTTAATTCAGTTCTTGATCGTATTTAAACGGCAGTTTGCTATCTGTATTTGTACGGCACCCGTAAAACGATAGAGCAACTTATATATAAGCAAATATTTTGCTGAATCGGCTAAACTTTAGGTTCAGCAAGTGGTTACTTCCGAAATAGGTCTTTCTCTTTTTAACGTAAATGAACGACGAACCACAACACCTGAATGCGGCAATCCCAGATTCGCTCATTCCTGCCAATGACCAGGATAGGCTTAAAGCCTTGTACCGGTATGAAATTCTAGACACCCCCACTGAAGCTTTTTTTGATAAGATTACCGCATTTGCTAAAAAGGTTTTTGAAGTATCCAGTGCCTTTATCTCGCTTGTAGACTTAGACCGGGTGTGGTACAAATCTAACCTGAGCAGCCTTAAGGTTTCCTCAGTGAAGCGCGAAGACAGCCTTTGCTCCATCACTATTCTGCAACCAAAAGGAGTGACCGTTTTCTCTGATGCCCAGCAAGTACCGCGCCTGCTTTCCAGTCCGTATGTGAAAGCTAAGGGTGGCATCAGGTTTTATGCCGGGGCACCACTTACCACCCATGAAGGATTAAACCTGGGCACCGTGTGCGTGGTTGATGACAAACCCAGAACCATCACCGAAAAAGAAAAGGAAGTATTACAGGACCTGGCCGAAATAGTAGTAGAGCAACTGGAGCTTAGGGCAGCCTCCCTTAGATCTGTTAGAAAGCATGATGAACTTCATGGCGGGGCCGTGACCGAAATCCTGCAGCCCCTGGAGCAACTTTCAGAAACTTTACAGGAAGTTGCCAAAGACAGTTCTTTATCTCCTTCTGCAAAGCAACTGCTTTCAGAAGCCGAAGAAAACAGCCAAAATATCGTGCATAACACCCAGGCCCTGCTGCTGGAGTCTTCCCAAGCCGATGACCCTTTTCTCCTACACCCAGAACCTGCTTCTATTGCTGAAATAGCCAGAAATACGGTCCAGGAGTTTGAACCCATTGCCGCGGCAAAACAGCAAGACATCTACTTCATGGTGGCTACTGGTAGGGTGTTGCGGGTAGATCCGGCCCTCATGCACCAGGCGTTTAGCAACTTGATCAAGTTTGGAATAAGCTACTCTCCGCCCTCCTCCTTCATCGCTCTTGACATCTTTGAAGCAGATAACATCCTACATGTGGAATTCACCTATGACCACCTTCATTTATCTGATCAGGATATAAAGAAAGTGTTCCTGCGGTACGCCAAGCTGAGCATTCAGCCTACGGGTAATGGGGCTTTGTCTGGCGAAGAAATGGCCCAAGCCAAAAAGATCATTGAGCAGCACAAAGGCACCATCAACGCCAAGTGTTTTGAAGAAGGAAAATCCTGTAAAATAGTGGTTGAATTCCCCATCACTCATATGTAGGGTTGTTCTGAGGGGCGGTTCCTGTTTTTTGACCTTTTTATTAAAAGAAGCTCTTAAACAGAAACCGCCCCTCAGATATTACAAAAGGATTAAGAACAACCAGTACATCACAAAACCCTGCGTTCCTGAAGGAATTATTTTTAGCTTTAAGGCAGTGAATTTTCTGTTTTTAAGCACGTTCCATTCTTCCTTCACTTTTATGAACAAACATCTCGCGGCTTTCCTTCTTCTGTGGTGGGCGAGCCTTTCCTGGGTGCAGGCCCAGCAAAACCGCAACCTGGTTCAGGTCACTGATCTTCTTAAAATCAAACAAGTAGGAGCCGTGGCGCTCTCGCCAGATGGCAAACAGGTAGCCTTTACGGTAACCACCATTGAGCCAGACCCCGAAAAGAAAAACGATTTCCGGTACAATACGCAGTTGCACCTGCAACCCGCGAACGGAAGCCAACCACCACGCCAGCTCACGTACGGCAACAGCAACGCCACCCAGCCCACCTGGAGCCCCGATGGCAAGCAACTGGCCTTTGTGCGCGTGGTAGAAAGCAAGCCTCAGATTTTTCTGCTTTCCTTTGCCGGTGGCGAGCCTCTTCAACTCACCAAATTTAAATACGGTGCCAGCCAACCCCGCTGGAGCCCCAATGGTCAGCAGTTGCTCTTCACTTCGGGCATCGCGTTGAACGAACTCCTGACTGATTCTACCCTGAACCCCACCCGTGATCTGCCTAAATGGTCGTATGAAAAGCCGGGTTTCTTTCAGAACGAGAACCTGCGCACCAATACCGCCAAACCTAACCCAGACGGTACCCTGGCCGAGATCAGAGGCTACCTGGACCAGAATGAGAAAGACCAGAAAGCCAAAGTCATCAACCAACTGCGCTTCCAGGAGGAGTCTACCACTTCGTCTACCCTCAACCTCTCGCACATTTTCATCATTGACGCCAAACCCGGCGCCACTCCCAAAGACCTTACCGCCGGATTCGTGTCCAGCTCCAACGCTGATTTTCTGCCCAACGGCAAACAGATCATCTTTGATGCCGCCTCTGATGAAACTGAGAACCCTACCCGCTCGCAGGAAAATGCCATTTACCTGGTCAACACAGACGGTACCGGCCTGAAACAACTCCTCGGCAAAAAAGGCATGTCGTACTCTGGCAGCACCATTTCACCCTCGGGCAAATGGCTTGCGTTCCAGTACAGTATCGCAAATGAGGTTAACATTCCTAAACTGGGCTTACTGCCCGTGAACGGCAACCCGTCTAACCTGATTACCATTCCTTACGACCGCAACAAAAGCAATCTGGTTTGGAGCGAGAATGAGAAATACGTTTACTTCACCTCTCCCTCTAACGGTGGCGTGCTTTTAAACCGCGCCGATGTAAAGAATAAAACCGTGGAGCGCCTCACTGACATGACAAAAGGCGTAGGTGCCTTTGACCTCCGGAAAGATCAATTGGCCTACGTGCTCACCGAGGTTGCAAACCCTAATGAATTGTACGCGGCTTCGGCCGAGGGTAAAAAGCCACACCGTCTTACCTCTTTCAACCATGAATGGGTAAGCCAAAAGAAACTGAGCCAACCTGAGAAACACACCTTCACCAACGCCAAAGGCCATATCGTAGAGTATTGGGTCATGAAACCCACCAACTTTGTGGAAGGCCAGAAATACCCGCTCCTGTTAGAAATACATGGTGGACCTACCGCCATGTGGGGCCCTGGCGAAAGCAGCATGTGGCATGAGTACCAGTACTTCACCTCCAGAGGCTATGGTGTGGTCTATGCTAACCCACGCGGTTCGGGTGGTTACGGCGAAGAATTCATGCGCGCCAACATCAAAGATTGGGGTGCTGGTCCGGCCAGTGACGTGTTGACCGCCCTGGACAAAACTGTGGCCCAAGGCTGGGCCGACACCTCACGCCTGGCGATTACGGGCGGTTCTTACGGCGGCTACCTGGTTTCCTGGATTCTGGGTCATGACAAACGGTTCAAAGCGGCCTGTTCGCAGCGCGGCGTGTATGACCTGAGCACCTTCTTCGGGGAAGGAAACGCCTGGCGGTTGGTGCCCAACTACTTCGGCGGGTATCCTTGGGAAGAAGCGCACAAAGGCATCATCCAGAGCGAATCACCTCTCACCTACGTGCAGAATATCACCACTCCGCTCATCATCTTCCACGGCGAGAATGACTTGCGTACCGGTGTGATTCAAAGCGAAATGCTTTACAAAAGCCTCAAAGTCCTGAACCGCCCGGTTGAATACGTGCGTCACCCCGGTGCCACACACGAAATCACCCGCGCCGGGAACAACCGCCAACGCATTGACCAGATGCTGCGCACCTACGAATTCTATGAACGGTATTTACAGCCGAAGCAATTGTAATCAGATACCATGTCCAGAAACAGAGAGGCCACTACCGCAAGGTCTCCCTGTTTGTTGGCGTGCATGATATAAATTAAAAGCTAAGGCTTTCAAAATGAAAGGGAGACCTGTACTTCTAAAATATTGCATACTCTCTATTGCGATATTCTTGATTACGCCCTTGATTGTTGATTTGATTCTTCAACTCTTCATGGACACAAAAAGTAGTAGTTTCACCTTTTACATTAACTTATTAGAGGCCATAAGAGAGAACAAACTCTTCGTATTTATTCAAACCCTTGTGGGTATTGTTTCTATTTATTTTCTAGGTAGGTTTGCTGAAAAGCAGATAGTTGAACACAAGAGGTCAAGTTTCTTTATTGGTGCCTTAACATTGCTATCGCTTTGGTTGATCTTGTTCTTGAGTTCAATGTTATTCGCAGCAGTAGAAAGTACGGGTCCCTTTCAAAAATATGGTTTTTGGTCTGTCATCATTGGATGGTTGCTTTTTGGACTTCCTCAGTACACCATTTATGGTGTGTTACATGGATTAACCATGGGCTACCTAGTAGGAAATGAAATAAAGAACAGGGGAAGTCAAAAATATAGACACTCTAACCATTTTTACTAACGTATCAAAAACCGCTTAGCCACTAACTTCTGCATCACGCGGATGCTATGAAGGAATGTTAGTTATAGAGGTTTTCTTTATTCATTTACAAATTCAAGATTTATGCTTCAAGGCATTTTTCACCAAAACACATCCAAAACAAGAAGAGCGGCCTTAAGGCCGCTCTTCTTGTTTTTAGATAGCTGGGTCAGCTGGGGTATTAGGATTGTTTAACCGTTCCTGATCTGGGTACGGGTAGTAATTCCGGTTGCGTTCTGCGGTGGAAGTGGGGGGGCCAGGACGGTTGAACCTGCGACTGTCCTCCCATTTCAGCCCCGTCAGGTACAGTTCGGCGGATCGTTGTTTGTATACCTCTAACAACAAAGCCTCTCGGGTAACGGGTCCGCTGTAGGCGGGCAACCCAGCATGTATGCCAAATGGATCGCCTGACGTTTGGGTTCTGACCTGGTTAATCTGGGCAAGGGCTTCGTTCAGGTTACCGTTACTTCTTAGAATAGCCTCGGCTTTGATCAGTTTAATCTCATCTGTGAGGTACACCGGAATATTAGACGTTAGGGTTGAGAAGAAGCCGCGTAATGTTTTCACCGGGTCCCCGTTCACCACCGCATCTGGGGTAGTCAGGTAAAAATTGTAGCGGGCATCTCCGGTTTCAAACAACTCCTGTGGCAAACCAAACCGGTCACGGGGCCTGAAGTAGTTCAGGACAAAGATTGTGTTATAAATAGGATTCGGGCTTAGGGTGCTGTACACGTACTCTGATTTCTTGGTCAGGTCTACCAGGTTGGCGTTGGTAAGAGCTGCCGCATAGTTCCCGGCAAACAGGTTGAACCGGGCATTGTAGGCATAGAGCGTATTCTTCAGGTCAAAAGCCGTTCCAGCCACCAGGGTGGTAAATTCCTGCGAGGCAGGAGTGGCGTTCAGTAATGCAATTCCTTCCTCTAAATGCGAGATGGCAGCGGCCAGTACTTCAGCCCTTGGCTTGAAGGTTACAGCCCCGGTCCTACTTGTTTCTGTATTAGCTTGCTCAAAGGAAAGTGCCAACGTACCCAGTGCCATGGCTTTGAAGAGGTGCGCTTGAGCCAGAATTCCACTCAGGGTGCCACCGGTCAGGGTTTCTATGGTAGGTGCACTCTCCAGGATCTGCTCGCTCATGCTCATGGTGCGCTGCATTCTGGACCAGATATTGAGAATATTGCCGTTAAACGTGGGCAATGCAGAACCTCCCGCCTCTAACTCCAGGATATTGGTGAAGGTAGCTATCCCTTTCAGCTCACGCCCGGTTACCGCAGGGTAGAGGTAAGCTGCTTCAATTCCTGCGGTGGAGTAGAACTGGCGCAGCCCCACGCTGTAGGCAATGATACCTTCACGAGAAGTCAGCACCTCCAGGTCACTGGCGGCATTGGGATTGGGGATGTCCAACTCACAGCCGCTGGTCACCAACAGACTGCAGGCCAGTACCCCTATCTTTAAATATGTTCTTATGTTTTTCATGGAAAATCAAGTTAAGTGATAAAGGAGACTAGAACGACACGTTAATACCCAGCGCATACGTTCTGGGGATGGGCACCTCCACGAAGTCAAACCCGCGCACGGCCGTGGTTTGCCCGGCGGCATTTATTTCAGGATCATAGCCGCTGTAGTCGTCAATGGAGAACAGGTTGCGACCGGCTAGCGTCAACCGTACCTTTCGGTTCCCCAAGAAAGCTGGGGCAAAGTCATACGACATTGAAAGCTCTCTCAGCTTGATGAAAGAGCCGTCTTCAATGTAGTTTTCGAAAATACCGAACAAAGCCGCCGAAGTTCCTTTGGGTACTTCTCCTCTCAACTCCCGTTCATAACCTGCCAAGCCACCATAAAAATCACGCTCCCCTACCCTTCTGGTGAAGTTGAACACATCAAAGCCGTAGGAGGCATCAAGCTGGGCCCGGAACGAAAGTCCTTTACCTACGCTAACTTCGTTGATGAAAGAGCCGGTCCAGTCCGGGTTAGGATCGCCAATGACTTTGCTTCTGGTAGCGCCGGTAGGCTGACCCGCCGCCGTACGACCCACCCTTTCTGGTTGTGGCAATCCGGCTGGGGTTAACAACAAAGAGCCATCTTCATTACGGGCAAAGTACGTGCTGTAAAAAGACCCTATGGGCGAACCATTCACTGCGGCCACCTGCCCGAAACCACCAGCAAAGGTGAGCAAACCGCCTGGAATGTTGTTGAGTTCATTCCGGTTTCTGGAGTACGTGATGGTAGAAGTCCACTTGAAGGTTTCACTTTGAAAGGGAGCCCCTGTTACCAGTAATTCAAACCCTTTATTACTCAAGGTCCCGATGTTGGCGTACTGGTTCACAAACCCCGTAGAAGGCGCCAAACCTACAAACAGCAACAGGTCTTTTACATCTTTCTCATAGTAAGAAAACTCAAAACCTAGGCGCCCTCCCAGCAGGCTCATGTCTACGCCATACTCGGTCTCGGTTTGTCTTTCTGGCTTGATGTCTGCGTTTCCTAACTGGGTAGAGGAAATCACGCCTGGCAGTCCGGGCAAAGAAACCGGGTTGTAGTTGGTGTATCGGTCATAAGCTCCAATCGCCGTTAAGTTACCCGCCTGTCCGTAAGAGGCCCTTATCTTCAAGGTAGGAATAAACTTGCTGATGGGTTGCCAGAACGTTTCATTGGAAATCAGGTAACTACCGCTCACCTTAGGGTAAAACTGCCACCGGTTCTCCTGCCCAAAAATGGAGGAAACGTCATAGCGTCCGGCTCCGGTCAGGAACAGGCGGTCGCCAATGCCAAAGGTTTGCTGGGCAAAGAAACCCAAGATGTTGATATCGCTTCTGTTCTCGCTGGACAGTATGGAAGCCCCGCTGTTGATGGTTTGCGCAATGGGCCCTAACTGGGTTGCGGAGATACCGGTTGAGTAGTTTTTCTCTACCTGAGCCGTGGCCCCGGCCCCAGTTGTAGACTCTAACCAATCAGCTAGTCTGGTTCGGTAAGAAATGTTAAGGTCGTTGTTCACCAGATAAGAGGTTCTGTCTGCCCTTCGGGAAAACCCCGCATTATAGGAGGGCGTGGTGTTTCCTACCGGAATAAAACCAGTCGCGATGGAAGTGGCATTGTCGTAGCCAAGGGTGTAGTTAATGTTCAGTCCATTTATAGGGGTCAGCATCACCTGAAAATCTCCAATAAAGCGGTTCGTTCTCTGCCGGAAATCAAACCGGTTGATGGCTTCCAAAGGGTTGGTTCTTCTTAAGATAGACGTAGGTGCCGTAGACGGGTACACCCCATTCACCGGATCTGGGTTAATGTGGTTGTTACTAAATATGAAGCCGGTAAGCGCCCCGTACTGCTCCAGTAACCCCCCATTCGGGATTTCTTGGCTGGTGCTGATTACGTAATTGGCTCCTAGAGAAACAGATAACCAGTCATTCATCTTCTGATCAATGCGCAGGCGGCTTCCACCCCGGTTAAACTCAGTATTGTCCACAATGCCCTGGTTTTTGAGGTAATTACCACTCAGGAAGTATTGGGTATTGGCACTTCCCCCCGAAACAGACACGTTGTTTTCGGTACCGTAGGCTGTCCGGAAAATGCGGTCCTGAAGGTCATAGCGCTGCACCGGCTCCTGCCTTAAATCAGTGGCCGTGGTATTCACAAACCGGAACGGATAATCATTATACTCCAGCTTCTTCCGCAATTCGCTTACCCTAAACTGGGTGGAAACTGCCACTTTGGGCTTGCCCTCCTGCCCTCGTTTGGTGAAGATCTGCACCACCCCATTACTGGCCCGCGAACCGTAAATGGCGGCCGCTGCCGCGCCTTTAATGATCTCAATGCGGTCAATATCAGCAGGGTTGATGTCTACTAACCGGTTCTGGGCATAGCCACCCAGGTCAATCAATTCAGGCGAGCTGTTGTTGATGATAACGCCATCTACAATGTAGAGGGGGTCACTGGAACCTACCACGGTACTGGTACCGCGCAGGCGCACACTAATGCCCCCGGCAGGGTTTCCTGAGTTCTGGGTGATCTGGGCACCTGCCACTTTCCCGGCCATAGCCTGGTCCACTGAGGTAGCCACACTGTTCTCCAGCGCTGCCGCAGAAACGGTAGAGATGGCGTTACCGAGCTGTTTCTTGCTAGTAGCCACCGAAGTACCCGTTACCACTACCTCATCCAGGCCCACTATGTCTTCGCTTAATTGTACATCCAAAGTAACTGAGGCCCCACCACCTAACGTCACGGTTCTGGTCACCGGACTGTACCCGATATAGGTAAACGTGAGGGGGTATGAACCGGCCGAAAGGGTAGTCTCCAGGCTATACCTGCCGGTGGCATCTGTGGCGGTGGCATTGGCATTGTTGCCACTCTGGAACTTCACCACCACACCCGGTAAAGGCGTTTTGGTACGAGCATCGGTCACCAACCCCGTTACAGTGTATCCTGCATTCTGGGCTAAAGCGGGCACCTGACTTAGCATGTTTAGCAACAGCATGCATAAGAAAACTGCCTTCATCTCAGCCCACTTCATTGAGTACGTTTTTCTCATAAGTGATTTGGTTAGAAGGAAACAAAAAGAAGCATTACAGAGGAGAAGCCTGTACAGAACAGGCTTAATCTACAGAAGAAAAGCAAGTTGCGTACTTTTCACCGAGGCAAAAAAAGGCATAAGCAAGCCTTTAGGTAAGAAGACCAACCAGAACGAAGGGCTTACCAAGGTAGTAATTTATAGAACAGCATCATATACTGTTCTATCTATATAGTTCTACTAAATACAGGATTAAGGCAAGCTGATCTTACCCATCTGCACCGAGGGAATACTTTGCTTTCCAGTCCCGAAATCTATCTTCTCTCCTACCAGGCATTCATTGGCCAACGTAGCAAACAAGACAGCTTCCTTTGCGTCTGGCGACACCCCAAGTTCTGCGGTATTCCGGATGACAGCGCCAGAAAGCAGTTGGGTAATGTTCTGAAGCAGCAAGGGGTTGTGCATGCCGCCGCCGCTTAGGAAGATTTCAAATTGCTCCTCGTTCGTAGATCTGGAAATAGCCTCGCAAATGGCCGTGGCCGAAAACCGGTTCAAGGTGGCCATCACATCCTCCGGTGATAAGTGAGTCGTATTTGAAGTTTGCTGGGCTTGTTCCAGATAGGCAAGATTGAACAGCTCGGGACCAGTCGTCTTCGGAAACCCTAATTCAAAGAACGGATGGTCCAGCAGTGCAGCCAGCAATGCAGCGTCATATTTTCCTTGTGAGGCAATTTCTGAATCAGCATCATAGTACTTACCCGGAAACCTCTGTTGCACATAGGCATCCATGAGGGTGTTGCCAGGTCCAACATCGGTAGAGAAGATGCGGGTGGTGTCCAGGTCGCCAGGCAGGAAAGTAAAATTCGCGATCCCCCCAATATTCAGCATGATCCTATTCTGCCCTTTTTCAGAAAACAGCAGATAATCGCCATACACTGCCAATGGGGCTCCTTCTCCCCCAGCCGCAATGTGCTTCTGCCGGAAATCACTAAGCGTGATAATGCCTGTCTTCACCGCAATGTGGTCTCCGTCGCCAATCTGTAGGGTGGCATTGGGCATGCCCTCTATCTGGTGCTGCGAAGCCGGGGCGTGGTAAATGGTCTGACCATGGCTGGCAATCACGTCTACCTCCTCGGGTGCCACCTTCCACTTCTGCAGACAGGCATTGATCAGCTCCGCATGAAAGCTCCCGATGTAGGCATTCATGAGGCACACCTTTTCCAAATCTACCTCGCGCTTTGAAAAGATAGCCTTTACCTGCTGCTTGAACTCCGTGCTGTATGGCATGGTGTCAAACTGCTTGAGCACCATCTGCGTTTGGGTGCCATGCCCGGTAAACTCACAAAGTGCCACATCCAGCCCATCTAACGAGGTGCCTGACATTAACCCAATGATCGTTCTTCTTTCTTTTTCTGCTATAGCCAGCAGACGACGGAGACCTGTATTCATAGCTGCTTTGGGAAAGCGGAAAGGTAAAGCAGATTTTTGAGAGGCAAAACTATGGCCGATCTTTTTTGTAGCGGCACCTACCTTTTGATTTTTGTAGAGATTGGGCAAGGCCTTGTCTCTGAAGTTTGCTGTTTAGGTGATGTGAACGCAGAGTTCTGCAAGAGTGGCTCATCCCCCTACCCCCTTCAAAGGGGGACGGAAGGCGAACTAATGAATAAGGTTTACTCTTATGGTTCAAGTTTTCAACTTGGACCCATCATGATCTGAAGTTTACTACTTCAGTGAGGCGATAGTCTCAAATGAGACAGCCGTTAAAATATATTATCCCCAACAAAGCCCCATTTAGCTCCATTTTTCTAGAAAACAGCCTAAAAACAGAGAACCCCGCTCCTAAAATAGAAGCGGGGTTCTGAAGGAAACTGTAAGCTAAAGTAAAAACACCTTAGCTTTTGAAATGTTTTATCGTTGCGCCATAACAGGTTGCAAGGCCAGTTGGCGTAGGTGCGAGATGTGGGACATGATGGCGTTTCTGGTTTTTGGGTACTCGTGGTACGTTACCCCAAACTCCGCGCAAGCTTCTTTGATGATCTTGCTGATGGCCGGGTAATGCACGTGTGAGATTCTTGGGAACAAATGGTGCTCAATCTGGAAGTTCAGGCCTCCCGTTAACCAGGAAACAACCTTGTTCTTAGTCGCGAAGTTGGAAGTGGTTTTCAATTGGTGCAAAGCCCACTCATCCTCAATGCGGTTCGTAGACTCCGTAGGAACTGGGAAGTGTGCGTGCTCTATGGTGTGCGCCAATTGAAACACAATGCTCATAACTAATCCGGTAAACATTCCATAGATCAGGAATCCTACCAGCCAAGGCAGAAACCCAACGGTGTAGATAGGTACCACCACAAATAAAGCAAAGTGCATCACTTTGAAGCCCCAGAAAGAAAAGTGGTCTTTGCGTGACATCTTCTTAATAGGAATATCGCCTACTTTTTGGGTGAAATACTTCGCGTAATCGGTGAAGAAGATCCAGTACATGTAGAGCATGGCATAGGCGCCCCAGAAATAGTAATGCTGGTATTTGTGGATCTTCAGGTGCTCCTGGTTTTCGCAAAGGCGCAGGAAGGGCTTGGCATCCAGATCATCGTCTACGCCATCAATGTTGGTGTAGGTGTGGTGAATGATGTTGTGCTTGGTGGTCCACATGTGGATGTTGGCACCCAGTATGTTTAAGGTAAGACCTGCTAGTTCGTTCACCCACTTCTTCCGGCTGAAACTGCCGTGTCCGCCATCGTGCATGATGTTAAACCCGATGGCCGCAGTTACCCCGCCCATCAGAACGCACTCAACTAAAGCCAACCAAACTGGTGGCGTTAAAAACACTAAATGGACGTATAGGAACACCAGGCTGGAAATCAGCACGGCGGCTTTAATGTATAATTTATAATTGCCGGTGGGGTGACTTCCTATTTCTTCAAAGTACGCGTTCGTGCGACTTTTCAGTTCAGCGTAAAAAGAAGTGGTGGGGGCAATGAATTTGGGAGTTACCATAAAGGACAATTAGGTTGATAATAAGCTACAGAGCTATCTCAACGCAAATCGTCAATCAAATCCATAACGTCTTTGAAAGGTAACACTTTCAAGGTTAGTATTAATTCAGATCTAAGTAAAAACAGCTAACTATTCCTATATACGGCCTCGGTTTATACCTAGTTTGCGCCTTCTACAGAAATAGTTTACTGCCCTTTACATGAAGCCACACTTATTGCTTTGCTGACTCCAAAAGCTGGTTGCTGGCCATCCAGTTCAGGCAACGGTCAAACCAATAATCTTTGGTGGTTTTGTTGTTCAACCCGAAGCCGTGGCCGCCCCGTTGGTAAATGTGCAATTCGGCCGGGACTTTATGCTGGAGCAGCGCCTGGTAGAACAATATACTGTTCTGCGGAGGCACGGCGCCGTCATCTGAGGCATGCACCAGGAAGGTAGGCGGGGTTTGCGCCGTCACCTGCTGGTCATTGGAATAGGCCTTCAGTTTTTCCTTTGTAGGCTCTTTTCCCAAAAGCCGCTCAAATGAACCTTTGTGCCAAACGGCAGGGTCACTGCTGATGACCGGGTAAATCAACAGCAGGAAATCGGGCCGAAGCGAGAGGTTCTCAGGGTTCTGAATTTGGGGTTTAGTAAAATGCGTTCCGGCAGTGGAAGCCAGATGTCCGCCTGCCGAGAAGCCCATGATGCCTACTCGCTGCGGGTTAATGTTGTACTCCTTTGCGCGCTTGCGCACATAGTAAAGCGCCTGCTGGGCATCCTGCAAAGGCGTGATTTCAGGTTGCGAAGTAACGGCGGCCTCTGGCAGACGGTACTTTACCACAAAAGCGGCTACGCCTTGCTCGGCAAATTTCTGGGCCACATCATAGCCCTCATGGCTGGCGGCCAGTTTGGCATACCCGCCGCCCGGACAAATCACCACGGCCGTTCCATTCGCTTTCTCCTTAACGGGCAGATAAACGGTGATGGTAGGTTTCCTCACCTGCGTAATACTTACCGTTTTGTCGGCGCGTACTTCTTTCTTTTCCTGGTTAGGCCCGGGTACTTCATTGGGGACTTTACCTTCGTACAAGGGTAGCTCCACTGGTTTGGACTGGCTATAGCTGCAGGTAGCAACACAGGCCAACGCCAATAAGACAACTAGCTTTTTCATTATGCTCATGAGTTTAAAAGGAAGGGTGTTTTAGGGATAGCTTAGGTAAACTACCCCTAAAACACCCTTACAAGATATCAGAATTGCTTTGTATTAACTAACAAACTGCTCATCGGCGGTGGGACCATACATGCCGGGCACCGGTACATCCAACAGGCGCAGGTACACACTCAATTGCCCTCGGTGGTGGATGAGGTGGTTCATGGCCAGGTTCCGGATGACTACCTGCTTAGGCATAGAGACAATCACATTTCCGTTGCTGCGCAATGTCCAGGTTTTGCCTATCTCCACCACATTAGTGTCATTCAGAGCCTTGACAGCTTTCTGGTAGTTTTCCTCAAAATGGTCCATTAACTCCTGGTGCGTGGTACCAGCAAACGGTTTATAGCTCTGTGGACTCATATCCACCTCCTCCGTTTTCAACACTGCGGCAATGAACAACCCTGGCAATTCGGCCACGTGGGCCGCCAGGGTTTTCAGAGACATACTTTTAGCGTGCGGTTTCCAGTCAAAATGTTCATCGGGCACTCTTTCCAACATCTTGCGGGTATTGGCTGCCTCTTGTTCAAATTGGCGCAATAGCTTTTGGTTTAACTCCATAGTTCGTTTGTGTTAGGGGTGGTTGGGATAGGTAAGTTAGAAAAAAGAACGGGAGCAGAAAATATTCCTGCTCCCGTTCTTTCAAAAGACAATGGCCTGTAAGGGCCTACCGTACTTCACCCATCCACTTCCTGATGACGCTGCTGAACAGGATCAGCACCACGCCTATACCCAGCGACCACAACCCAATCTGGTTCAGAATCTGGGCATAGTACGGCAGCGACAGCACCGGATTGTCTACCACGTTCTGGGGAACGCTCATAAGTGCCCCAATCTTGCTGGCCAGAAACTCCCCCACCGCACTTGCGAAAAACCAGATCCCCATCATCATGGCTACAATTCTGGCCGGTGACAGTTTGGTAATCATGGACAACCCGATGGGCGAAATACACATCTCGCCGCAGATGATGAAGAAGTACCCGGCAATAAAGGTGATCAACGGAATCAGGCCGCTACCCTCGCTGGTTCTGCAGCCCAAATAGAACACGTAAAAGCCCAGCCCAACCAGCACAAACGACAACCCGAATTTTGTGGGGGTGTTGGGCTCAATGCCTTTCCGGTTCAAAGCTGGCCATAACCAGGCGAAAAAGAAGCTGAGGATGACCACCCAGGCCGGCGGCAAAAAGTTGTTCACTGCCAGTGCAGGAAGCTCTACCCCTCCCACGTGCATGTCCACGTTGCGCATGGCAAACAGGTTCAAAGAGCCGGCGTTTTGTTCATAAAATGCCCAAAACAGCGCTGAAAACACGATCAGCACCAAGGCCGCAAACAGCTTGAACCGGGCTGCTGCTTCCATCTTAAAGGCGATGAACAGAATATACAAAATGGAAAGCGCTCCCAGTCCAAACATGATGAAGTCCATGATTTCATAGCGGTTGAACAAGGCCACTATCACGGGGATGATGGCCAGGGTAGCCACGTAAATTACCACTTCTTTGCTGATGCCCGCAAAAGCCGGGGCTTTTAAATCAGCGGGGTTGGGCGGAAGACCTTTGTCACCCAAGGATTTCTTGCCCAGCGCAAACACAACCAAGCCCAAGATCATGAACAAACCTGCCAACCCGAAGCCGTAGTGCCAGTCTATCTGCTGCCCTACGTACCCGCACAGCAAACCACCAAGCGCCGCGCCAATGTTGATGCCCATGTAGAAGATGGAGAAACCGCTGTCTTTGCGTGGGTCATTGTCAGCGTAGAGCGTACCAACTAGGCTGGAGATATTGGGCTTGAAAAAGCCGTTTCCGCAGATGATGAAGGCCATGCCGTAAAAGAAGCTCCAGTCCTGCGGAACCGCCAAAACCAGGTGACCAATGGTCATGAGAATACCACCGTACATCACGGCTTTGCGCCCACCCAGATAGCGGTCGCTCATCATGCCCCCGAACATGGGCATGGTGTACACCAACGCCGCGTAAGAGCCTAGAATAGCATAGCCTTTGGGTTCATCAAACTTGAGTTCAGTGATCATGTAGGCCAGCAACAGGGCCTTCATGCCATAAAAAGAAAAGCGCTCCCACATCTCAGTGAAGAAGAGCATGTAGAGCTGCTTAGGGTGTCCCGTGGAGGTAGGTGCCTCCGGAATTTGAGGTTCGGTTAAATCCATGTCAGGTGGTAAACGTGATGTTGAATGGCTGATTGACCTGACAATTTAGGGGTTCTTGGTGAGAATTGAGGCAGCTTTGTGGATTTACGCCAACAGCTGCGAGGCCACGCGCTGCGCCAGCTGCCTTTGCTCCTCAATGTTTGCAATGCCCTCGGCACCGAATCCTGACAAGGCGCTCCACCGAAAGGCTGGAAACGGAAATGCCTAGGCCAGACCATGCTGTATAGCGACAGTAGAAGCCTAGTATTTTATCGTTGACTCTAGGAAATCATAGTTACCATTTACGAAGGCTTCCAAAAGTTGCGCAGTTTGTTCTGGTGACTTGTCTAGTAATTCGGTGGTATAGTCATTCTTGTGTTTATGCCATAACCCGAGTAGCCTTTTAACTGTTTTAGGCCGCTGGTAAAACACGTAAAACATTATTTCCTGCCCATTTTCTAAAGCTGAAACAAGCATTTTTTGATGAGAATGCTTGTTCTCGAAGTTTAATGTAGGCGAGAAATGAATTTCTCCTTGCTCCATTTCTTTCATCCTCTGCAACCAATCTCTCCAAGGATAGGCTTGGAACAGCGGAAGAATTTTCTCTCCTTCAATTGTTCCTAGGTCAATGTCTTTCGCCTGAATTGGGCTGGAAAAGAAATAGTGGAAAATCGGCTTGTTCTTAAATGAATTTGACAATAATAACTCTTCAATGGCAAGAGAACCCTAGCTATTTTTTTATAACCTTACCACTTTCAGCAGCCGTCAAGGCATCTTGCCTCAACCACTGTTTTAAGCCTCTTTTCAAGATAAAAGCTTAAAACAAATCTAGGAAGAGCTTTTAACCAGCCATTGGCTTGCACCTCGCAGCCACGGAAACTTTACTAAGAGCAACCATTACGTTTAGGTTCTACCTTTTGGGAAACCAGTAGTAATCACATTCCTGAACGCCTCTTCCTAAATAGGCACTGTTTCTTGGCAATTCAGAATCCAAGGCAGATCCTTTATCGAAAAGTAAAAACAAGCCAAGAAGCAAGACATGATCTTCATCGTTGTTGGCCACAATAAATGCCTTCTTAGGATCAAGGGGATAACTCTCCCTAGCATCATATTTTGCGACTTGCTCCCCAGATTTGAATAATGACTTTTTATAGCCGTTGTGCCAATAGAAGTTGTAGTGAAAACCTTTATACTCAAATGCCCAGTGACCTTTCCAAATACTCACCACAGTTACTTCCACTACCTCAGAATCTAAGTAAAGAAAATAAGTTGGTTTTCCCTTTTTCCAAAAACTTGAGCTTTCCCCATTCATTAATATCGCCACGGGTCTATTTTCCAAATCATATATTTCCCCGAAAGGCTTTTTTGAGGATGCCCAGAATACTTCCCCAGTTAAATATGGAGAATCCTCATCGTTTCTATAAAACTGGTATTTGCGTTCTTCCTGGTAAATATTAAGTCGCATTTAACAATAGAATTGACCTTAATTCTCTCCTATAACCAGCTTTGCCTCCGGCTTCTTCTCACTAAGTACTTGCTTAATCCCGGCTAGGCCGTCAGAGATATTCTCCATCTGCGCCAGCACCTGCCCTACCTGGTTGCCATCGCCGAAGCCTTTGAGCTTGTTGTTGCGCACGAAAGCGATTTTGATGTCTTCCCAGCGCTGGTTTTCTTCTGGGGTGGCGACGCCGATAAGTTGCTTGAACTTGAGCATGTTGGCTTCGGCACCGGTAGTGAGCGTTTGGGACTCTGATTGGTAGTGAGACAGGATAAGCGTGTGCAGTTCCTGGTCGTTCATGATGGGCATCACCTTTTCGGCCAGCTTATTCATGTTGCGGTAGGAGCCCTGCATTTTGAACGGAGGCTCGGTGCGGTACTCGTCGGCTTGGGCGGCGGAGCGGATGTACTCCAGGTTCACCTTCAGAATCACGTCGCGGATAGACAGGAGTTTTTTGAGCACGGTCACGTATTCGCTGATTTCGGCGGCGGTGTGGTTACCTTCCAGTTCCATGCCTTCGCTGTTGCCGGTCTCGGCCAGTTTCACCAGCGCGTACACGTCTTTCTGGCTTTTCGCAGAGAGCTTCGCCAGCACTGCGTTGGAGGTGAGGGAGTTTTCAATGTAGCTGAGTTTGAACACGACTTCGGTGTCGCCGATGATGTCGCCCAGGTTGTAGATGTCGGCGCGGTTGGCGAGCATGTCCGGGATGCGGAACTTGTCGCCGGTTTCAGTGTAGGGGTTTCCGGCCATGACCACGCACACTTTCTTGCCCCGGAAATCATAGGTTCGGCTGCGGCCTTTGTACACACCCTCAATCTTGCGCTGGGCATCGCAGAGCGAGATGAACTTTTGCAGGAACTCGGGGTTGCAGTGCTGAATATCGTCCAGGTAAATCATCACGTTATCGCCCATCTCGAAGGACAGGTTCAGCTTCTCCAGTTCCTCACGGGCGGCGGCGTTGGGTGCCTCCGTAGGATCCAGCGCCGTGACCTGGTGCCCAATGGCGGGGCCGTTGATTTTCATGAAGATGATGCCCAACCGGTTGGCGATGTACTCCATGAGCGTGGTCTTGCCATAACCCGGCGGCGACAACAACAGCAACATGCCCATAAGGTCAGTACGTTTGGTCTCGCCCGCCGTGCCCATCTGCTTGGCTAAGTTGGCTCCAATGAGCGGCAGGTACACCTGGTCAATCAGCTTATTCCGCACAAACGACGACATAACCCTCGGTTTAAATTCCTGCAACCGCAGTTCCTCCTCAAACACCACGGTCATCTGGTGCTTAAGTGCGTGGAAGGCCTTGTACTGGCTCACCACATTGATTTCATAATAGCTTAGTTTCTGCTGAAACTGGTGGAAATGCAACGGGTATTGCTGCTCCTGTAACAGCGGGTGGCTGCCCTGCATGCCCGCTAGTGTTTCGCGCAGGTTGGCGTGCACCAGTTGGGTTGGCTTCAATTCATTCAACAGCAACAGCACCGAAGCTTCGGGCACGTATTCCAAATCCTCCGTGCGACTAGCTTGCGTCAGAAAAGCCTTAAGCCAATGCTGCTTCAGCTCAAACCGCTCTACCTGGCATTCCTCCAGCGCCTTCGCCGAAGATTCAAACAAACTCCACGCTTTCTTTTCGGTGAGGTACTGGTGGAAATCGTGCACCAGTTCCGCCGCCTGCGCGCTGGAAATGAAATGGTCGCCGCGGGTGAGTTCAAAGAACAGGTACTCACCGCCGGCTTTGGCATTGGCCTCGGGCAGCAAACGGGTCTCCTGCAGGAAGGTCTGGAGTTCGTGCTGCAAGTCCAGTTTAATGGCATCGAACTGGTGCGTCTCGGGGAAAACCTGCAAGATGGCGCCCACGCCTTTCAGTTGATGATGGAAAAGCTGTTTTTGGCCTTCTTTCGCGAAAACAGCCCAGAAAAGGCGGGCGGCGGCGCGGTCTAGAGCGGTATAGCGGAGTAAGTCGGCAGTCTTGAACATACGTACCAGGGCACTCACAATCAAGGCGGCGTCATGGTCGTGCACGCCTTTGAGGTAGCCTTCGCTGAAGCGCACGGCCATGAACTTCTGCACGTACGCGGTCAGCTCCTCGGCGTGGAGCTTGTGCAGTTCATCCAGGGTCAACAGGTGCAGGCTTCCTTCCGAAGTTTCCTCTGCGGGGGGTGTATTCCTCGCCTGCTGTGCCGCTTGTAGAATCTGGAACGCCAAATACTCGGCGCGGTACACCTGTCCATTCTCCGAGATGAGCGATTGTTCCCACACAGGGCGGTAGCTCACAAAACGCTCATCGGTGATTTTCTCGAAGAAGTTAGTGCCGGTGAGGTGGTAGTACATGGCGTCGTCACGGTGCACAATGCTCAATTCCAGCGGCTGGGTATTCACGGTGAAGTGGTGCGTGCCGAACTTGAGCACGTTCTGCCCGTCCACGAACAGTTCGCTCTTGTCTTTGAGCTGGCGCACGGAGTCTTCGCGCAGCGTTTTCAGGCGGCTCTGGATGGAATCGGCTTTCACTGTGTCGCCCATGGCCAGGAGCTCGTCCACGGTCGTGCGCACCTTCTCCATCATCAAATCGGAGGCGAAGTAGCCGTTGATTTCGGCCACGGTGGTCAGCTTGCCGAGGCGGCTTTGCACGGCTTTCAGGATGCGGTCGGCGGCCTGTTGCAGGGTGGTGGCGCGTTTGTTCCGGGCCTCCTGCAGCGCGACTTTCTTGCTCTCGAAGGCCGAGTAAATCTCCTCGCGTTTATCGGCTATTATTTCCAAAAAGGCGTCAAACTCCGAGAAGCGGCCTTCCAGTTCCTCCAGCTGCACCATGAGTTTAGTGAGGTACTCGTCGCATTTCTGGGGCGAGTCGCACACGTCCAAAAAGTTGATAACGCTCTGGCTGATGAGTTTGATCTGGGCGTTGAATTCGGCCTGGCCCTCGGCACTCAACAGCTCCTGCCGCTTGCGTTTAAGCGTGGCTTTGGTTTTGTTGAACGAGGCGTAGATGGTGGAAATGGCGTCTACAATACGCGTGGTCTGGGTGGCGTCTTCAATCTTGAGGTTGCTCACAATCTCAATCAGCATTTCCAGCTCCGCGCTCACCCCTGAAATTTCTTTCTCCGTAGCATCGGCCTCCACCACTTTGGCAATCTTGTCAATACCGGTTGTAATTTCCGCTACCCGCTGTTCATACGGCACCAGGGCATCAGGCTTTAGCAAGAACTCCACTGTTTGGTTGGCTATGTCCTGACTGAAACTCTGCAGCTGGGCTTCATAGGTTTCAATGCGGGCCACATCGGCGTAGCGCAGTTCTTTCAAAGAAATCACCTCACCGCGCACCGAACGCAGATCGGCTAAAGCTTTCACGTAGTCGTTGATGTGCCCGGCGCTCTGCATCTTGAGTCTGGAGAGCAAGGCATCGGCTATGCCTAGCACCTGCTCTACCTGCGCCTGTGTGCTCTTTCTGATGCTGATGACCTTCTCAAATTCCTCAACCGCCGCGGTGGCCGTTTGGCGAATGGCCGAAAGGGGCTGCGCCAGTTCAAACGTCTCCTTTTTATCCAGCCAGTGGTAGCTGTCCAGCAAATCGGTGGTGCCTTTGATGAGGTCCAGGTAGAGGTTGTCGTAGGAGTCTTCTTTGTGCACCAGCGTCAGTACCTCGGTACACTCGGCCATGGCCCGCACGATCTCTTTGTTGCCTATTTTGTACAGGAACGATTCTTTGGTAACCGGAATGGTGTAGTTGGAGCCGATGTACGGCGTTTGCCAGATCTGGAGGGCGTGGTGTTTTTTAGGCTCCTCATCCGCTCTGAAATAACAAAGCTCGCCGTTCTCATAGATGGCGTAACCGTGGCAGATGATGGGGCTTTCTATCTTCTGGGTGATGAGGTTGTAGCTCAAGAGCAAGTACACGCCGCTCTCCTTGTTGTAGAAGACGTACAGGAAATCTTCGCCGTTGGGAGAGGCGATGCGTTTTTCAAATAGCATCTCCTGTAGGCCGTTGTCAAACGACTTAAACTCGCCGGTGTGCAGGTAGTAGCCGTAAGCGTAGATGATGCCTTGATTTTCGGGCAGGAACACGCAGCAATCCTGGATGGCGTCTATGCGGCGCACTTCCTTCAGCTTGGCGTTATAGACCAGGTAGCGGTAGTTGTTCTCGCGGTACGGTCTTATCTTTATTAGGATGAGGTTGCCGATGAGGGCGTAGTACAGCTCCGAGTCGTCCAGCGTCTGGTCTTTGTCGTCTACCGGCTCGGAGTAAATGCCCTGGCCAGTTTCAGTATTGTCCTCTACTTTAATAGTCAAATCCCCGCCGATGGCCTCCACGAACACCTTGTCTTCAATGGAAATGTGCGGGTGCTTGCCTTTGCGGTGCGCCTCGCGAGCCACGCGTTTCCAAGCGAAATCATGCTGGTTCGGGAACGTGTATTCGTGGTCAGAGCGGTTGTCCAGGTACGTTAGTTTGCCACCTTGTAGCGCCCATTTAAAGGTTTTGACGTCGTTCACGCCTTTGCCCACCCGGAACACCATGAACAGGTGTACGCCCTGCATGGCAAACTTCACGAACTGGGTGTTCTTATAGTATTTGTAAAGCTTCTGGAAATCGTCCCGAAAGGTGACGTTGTTAATCAGGTCCAGCGGCTGGTGGTGGAACTGGTGGCCTTCGTAGGTATAAACGCTGAACACATCACTCAGCTCTACCTCGGTCTTCAGTCCCAGGTGCACGTTGTACCCAAAAAGCAGCAGCTCTCCCACCGGCACCATGTCCCAGGGTACGCAATTGTGCTCCGTTGTCACCCGCTCCGTGGCCAGCAACTTCGTCTCAATTGCCCCGAAGACTTCTTTTCGCTCTTGGTTTAGATTGTCCAGCAAGCCGCGCAGTTCCGCGCCGCTCTTAGACAAACGGTTCCGGAGGATTTCATAGGTGCCACCTTCCAGTTGAACGGGGGCTGTTTCTGGAGATGGTGAAGTAGGAGTAGTGGAGGCCATGGTGTTAAGGTAATAGAGGTTCTTGGGTTAAGTAGGCAACTCATTTCAGGCCCGTTTTTCTAAAACTTCGCCTAAAAAAGAGCCTTTCCTGGTCTTAGAAGAACCTCCACCCCTGCACCTGCTTACACCGTTCCTAGTGGCGCAGTTGGGCAAGCTGTTGTTTCAGTTCTTCTACTTTGTTTGCTTCAGATTGCTGCTCGCGCTTCAGTTTGACTTCTTTTTCGCGGGCCAGTTGCTTATGGGTTTTGAATTCTTCGGTAAGCTCGTCGTAAGCATTAATTTTCTCCTGGGTCACCCGATTGCTGTTTTTGTACATAAATGCAAAAACACCAGCTATTGCTCCCAAAGCCAGAATGATGACCAAACTCAGGATCACATACACCTGTTTGTCCATGTCAATGCCCAACACCGACAAGGTGGCGACATCATGGGCTCCCTGTTGGATCTGCTGTTCTTTCTGGGCATTGGCTTCCTGCAGCGCCTGTACCTGCAGTTTCTGATCGGCCAGTTCCTTCTGGGTTTGGGCCAGCTTCACGGCAGTTTCCTTTCCGGCGTTTTTAATGCTTTGCTCCCGCGCCCTCAGGGTATCCTGCACGCTTTTGAAGAAGGCATCCAGGCTGGCTTGCTTTACCACCTTGTGAGGCTGGTTGTACTTCATCTCAGTAGAAGACCTGAACTTCAAAGAGCTGAATTGTTGCTGCAGGCTAAAGTTCGCGCGGTCTTTGGCCGTAGTTGCCGGCGTTTGGGCCTGGGCTGCGGTTAGTACCAAAACACTGAAGAGAAGGGAAAAAGAAATAGCTTTCATAGGGGTACTGTTAGCGTCAATAATTTTGTAGCTGAAATTAAAATTACTGATTTATAACCAAGCAGGAAAGCCGAAAACAGATAGTTTTCCCACATACGCGCTGTTTTTACCCACACTCAGCCCTGAAAAAGGCTTTCATTCCTTTTCGTCTGGTTTTCAGAAATCAGCTTTAAAAGTCACGAGCAACACTGACTCCCAATAAGTTAGAAAACCGTTTAACTCATTCTTCCATTTCTTTTCGCAGAAACAAAGCAGTATTGAAATCAACTTCCCGCCGAAGACAAGTTCAAACTACCCAGGTAGCGTCTCTCCGCTTATTTTACCCTATTTTTCGGAAAACAGTACTGAAACGTCCATCACCAAATGGTGGCTGAGGCTTAATCGCTTATGGCAAAGAGAAGCCACAAATAGTAAGCAACTATTTGTATTCCCTCTCCTGAAAATCAGGAGAGGGAAACAGGAGCATCTTAGTTTAAGGTGTAGACCGGCTTATCCCCCAGCCCTAAGGCAGAGGCAGTAGAGGTTAACTCCCGGAGGGTGTTGGCAGTAGCTTCATCCAGGGTCTTTTGCTGCATCATTTTCAAAAGCAGGGCCGAAACGCTCAGGTTGCGCACATCCTCTGAGTTCATGTTGAACTGGTTAATGAAGCGTTGCAAATTTGATTTGAAGTCAATGTGGCCGTTGCTGTCTTTCTGGAAAAAGGCATCTTTCACGGTACCCAGCACTTCGCTGTTGGTAACCAAGCGGTCTACTTGTTTGCCTTTGGTGATGGAACCTACAATCTGATCAAAGAACATGGTCTCGCCGCCTACTATGTCAATTTTGGCAGCTTTGAGAGCTTCAGACAGTACGGCAGCCTGTGACGCGGCAATGTCTTTCTGGATGTCAATCTGGGCCAGTTCAATGGCTTTGTCTTTCTCCAGGCGAAGTTTGAATTCTTCGTGTTCTTTGCCCACGCCATCCAGTTTTTTCATGGCATCGGCTTTCTCTTCAATGCCTTTAGCTTCCACGGTGAACTTCTCTCCGCTTACTCTTGCCTCCGCTAAACCACGTTTCTCTTCGGCGGCCGCCATGTTGGCGATGATAGAGGCATCAGCCAGGCCTTTCTCTTGGGTGATTTTGGCAGCGACTAATCCTAATTTTTCGTCGGCTTCGGCCTGGGCTTCAGCGTTGACGCGGGTGGCTTTGGCAGTGGCCACGGCCTGGCGCTCGGTTACGTTCGCTTCGGCTTCTCCTTCTTTCTGACGGGCGGCGGCTTTGGCTTCCATCACCTGGGCCTCAGAAAGCCCTTTGGCGGCGGCTTGCGTGGCTTCGGCTTCGGCCATTACTTTGATGGCTTGTGCCCGGTTCACCGACGAGGTTTTCTCAGCTTCGGCGTCAATCAATAGTTGCTGGGCCCGGAACTCAGAGGCTTGGCGGGCAGCTTCGGCGCCTTTGATCTCTTTCACCAAGGCTTCTTCAGCGACCATGGTGGCGGTAGTAATGGCGACTGATTTCAGACGCTCGGCCTCAGCAAAAGCTTTAGTGTCTTTGATTTTTTCTTCCTCTTCCACCACGGCTTTTTCCACGGTAATCCGCTCCCGGATAATGCCTTGAATATTCTTGCGCTCTTCTTCTATGGCTTTCTCCTTCTCAATCTGGGCCAAGGCCACAATGCGCTCTTTCTCGTTTTCTTCCAGCAACTTGGCTTGCTCTACGCGCACGGTTTCCACGGCATCGGTGCGCTGTTTGCTGCGCTCAGCTACCAGTACCTGCCGGTCGCGGTTCTGTTCAGAGATCTGAACTTCCTCGTCGGTAGCAATGCGGGCGCGCTCTGAAATCATACGCTGCTCCTGCCGCACTTTCTCAATCTCGGCGGCTTCCCTTGATTTAATGGTAGCAATCTCGCGGCGTTGTTTTTCTTCGTTTTCTGCCAGCTGCTTTTCCAGCTCCAGAATAGTCTCCTGAGCCTCTACGTTCTGCTTTTTGATGGTTTTCTCACGCTCACGCTCTATGAGGTTGGCTTGTACTTTCTGGCGGGCGGTGAGGTCAATGATCTTCTTGATACCTTCGGCGTCCAGAATGTTGTTTTCGTTCAGTTGCGTTAGCGGCGTCTGCTCCAGGTAATCAATGGCGCAGTCGTCCAACACGTAGCCGTTGAGGTCGGTACCGATGGTTTGCAGAATCTGGCGCTTAAAATCGTCGCGGCTTTGGTACAGTTCCACAAAATCAAAGTGCTTGCCCACGGTCTTCAGGGCTTCTGAGAATTTCGCGTCGAAAAGGCCTTCCAGCGCTCCCGGGTCTGAGGCCCGCTTACATCCAATGGACTGTGCCACCTGCACTACGTCTTCCTGGGTTTTGTTTACGCGCAGAAAGAAGTTCACCTTGATATCGGCGCGCAGGTTGTCTTTACAAATCAAACCCTCGGCCCCCGTACGAGCAATCACGATGGTTTTCAACGTGATGTCCATGACCTCCAGCTTGTGGATGATGGGCACCACGAAGATGCCGGAGAAAGAGACTTTGGTATCGCCCATGCCGGTACGTACCATGGCCTCGCCCTGAATGGCTTTGCGGTACATCTTAATGATGACCACAAACACCCCGAAGGCAATAAGCGCCAACATGAGGGTAGATGCGAGAGTAAGAGATTGAAACATAGAAGGTAGAATTAAATTGTTTATAAGGTTCTTTTAAAGCTGATAAGGTTCAATCACATAGAGATTGGTTTCTGGCAGGTACTCAATCACCAGGGCGGTTTCGCCTTTCTGCACCAGTTGGGGGTGAGGGGTTTTCACGTTCAGGAGCACCGGGGAACCCTTGGTTTTCACTGCTGCCTGCCCTATTTGGGCATTATTGGCCGGCAGAAGAATGGTACACATCTGCCCGATAAAGGCGGTATTTGGCGCCTCCCCCTTCTCCATGGCCGCAAAGAGTTTCACGAAGGGCAGGGTCAGGAACCTGGAGATGAAAAGAGAGACGACCATGATCGGAAGCATAAGCGCCAGTCCCACCCAGGTTGACTGCGTGCCCAGCGCATGGTTCACCCCCACCGACAAAGCCCAGTAAGGCAAAGCGAAGAAGGAAAGTACGATCATGAGCGGCACCCGCCCCAGGTGGAAGAAGGCTAATACTGCATCAAACCCCTGCAAGGAGGAAAGTCCGTCACCGTCTACCTCCAGATCAAGGTCCACGTCTAACGTGCTGATTTCTAATATGCCTAGGATAACCGTTACCCAATACAGCAAAACGAGAAGAAGCAAACCGCTGGCAAATACGTTGGCGCTGGATAAGGAGGCTTGTAGAAGTTGTTCCATACTCAATTACTCTCTTGGCTAAAAGTACAAATTCCTAAGATATTACAATCAACACGAGCCTTGCTCTGCAAAATTTTTAAATTTTCTAAGATGGTACTCAAGGGCAGAGCACGGTGGGCAGAAGATTTACAAAGAATGTTTGCCATTGCTCCTCCTGCTTCTCTATCAGCGATTTCCCTGCTTCCGCTACCAGCGGAAAGACGGTCTGGGTCAATTGGCTTACCTCCTCTGCCCCTTCCTTCACTACCAAAAAGCCAATTACCGCGAAAAAAATAAATCCGATTTGTCCCATTGTGAATAAGTAATGAGGTATGCGTCTTGCGTTCTTCGTCAAGTTTTTTTTCGTTTAGAGCCTGATTCTGAAAAGAGGGCTAAAAACGGGAGGATGTCATTTTCTTGATTTGCCAGTGCGGCGTCACTGTACTTCTTGATGGGGTCTGTTTTGTTTCAATCAGCCTCTAAACTTTGATTTTAAGGCTGCTCTTTAAAGCCTCCAAACGGCAGCCCGCTGGACGGAAAATTGAACTGCTTATTTAGAACATCTGCTTTTTGGGCAAAGTTTTGGGCGGTACAGGCCTTTTTATTCTCTTCGGCTCTTCTTTGAGATTGATTGCCAACAAAGTCACGCGAAGCCATTGGGTGGCCGGTTGCTGCCTCCTTCTCTTTCAAGTGCTCCAGCAACACCACTGATCCTTCGGGATTGATCTGGGACATCTGTTGGTCAATGGTTTTGGTAGTACTTTTCACCATCACCCTTGACCGAAGGACACGCACTTGCATTTCCCATTGCTTGATGGTAGTCTTTAGCGACTCTATGTTTTGCTCCAATTGGGCCACTGAAGGGGCTGCCACTAATTGCTCTTCGGGATCAGCTTGTCTGTTGAGGCCTTTCTGGGACCGGATCAATCTGGCCTTTGCCTCCTTTAAGGCAAGCTTACTTTTCTCCAGTTCAACCTGCAGTTCCTGGATTTCTTTTTCAGTTCTCCGGATGGGCTCGTTTAGTTGTTCCACCGAAGGGTGCACCCTAGCCTGTCCTAGGTTGAAAATGCGTTGCAGAATGTTCATCTCGGCTGGTTTAGTTTTTAGAGAAATGGATAAGTTGCTCTCTGTACTCGCTTAGTAAAAGCGCCAGCGAGTTAAGAGAAGCCTCCAGTTCATGCAGGTCCAGTTTGCTCATTTGCAGGGTATCCCGGAAGATAAGCCGCCTTCCTGATTCATCCAGCACAAAGGCCCCGTGAATAATGTCGCGGTTCTTTTGGAGCAGGTTTTGGTAAACGGCCGCAGAAACAGCGGGCAGTTCCATGATGTACTGCTCCATGATCAGGAGCGGATCTGTACACCCAATAACCAGGTTCTTGATACCTAGGCTCTCCTTCTCTACCACAAACACACAATCCTGGGGATCTTCGTGGGTGATGCGGTACTCCAGTTCTACCAGGTAGTTTTTCACTTGCAGAAAGTAGTTCTGTTTCATCTCTTATTCAATTTTACATTTATAGGATAGATACCCACCAGCTTCCTCAACCCAACTTTGGCTCCCGAACCTTTTTCACTATAAAATATACCAAGCCATACACCATTACCCAGGACACCACATCCAACACAAACTTTATGGTAAGCAACCCTTCCTCAAAGGGATTATAGTTGAATCCGGTCAAAAGATGCACCACCTTCACCACTATATAAGTGATCAAAAGGGTCATCAAACTAATCCGGGTGCTTTCTGTTCTCATGGGTCGTCTTTTTATATGGTTTGTGCCTTTATCAGATGCTTCCAGTTCCTTTTTACCTCTTTCCTGAAGGGCTATCGCAATCAAGAGAGTTGCCTTCCCCTAGCAGGGCAGTTGCTCATAACTCTGACCTTTCCCCTTATGGTTCTTTTATATTTTCAAAATCAGATATTAGAAAGGTAAGCTAAGCTGCTGCTCATGCTTGTAGCAATTACCAAAATAACTCCTTATCTTGTCCTGATTTCGAGAGCAATTATACTATAAAAAATAGATAAGCTCAAAATTGTAGCACATTTATTTTTAAAATATTTTTATGTCGAGCATTGGGAAGAACATAAAGAAGATCAGGACGGTCAAGAATTTGAGCCAAGCTGCCTTTGCGCAACTCTTTGACTTAGCGCGTCCTAGCGTGGGCGCGTACGAAGAAGGACGCTCTGAACCCAAAATCGATACCCTAGTGCAGATTGCCCGACACTTTGGCATCAGTCTAGATTTATTAATCACCAAAGAACTGACTGTTAATGATTTATATGGATTTGATATCTTCAAACCTGATTTACAGGCAGAGCAGCTGCTCATAAAAGTAGCAGGAGCAGCCGAATCACCCGCTCACCGGACGGCTTTGGTCATGGCAAATGAGCAACCGGGGTATTTCACCCTCCGGCAGGAGAGGCAATACATAGATGGCCTTCCTTCGTTGATTTTACCCGGCAAAACCGATGTGCTGCACCGTGCCTTTGAACATACCGGCTCTGAGATGCAGTACCAGCAACACGGCCTTCGGCACGGTGATATTCTGTATTGCTCCTTTGTACCCCCTGAAGCATCACAGTTGAAGCCCAACGAAGTTTATACCCTGGTGACCCCAACCAAACTTACCACGCGCCGCTTCCAGGGGCTTACCCAAGAAGGAGCCCTTCTCCTGAAAGCAGACAATCCAGACTATGACCACCTTACGTACGCGGTAACAGAAGTGACCGAGATATGGCACGTAGATGGAGTATACAGCACCTACCTCAAGTCACCTTCCTCGCTGGAAGAACGCCTCACCCGGTTAGAAACCCTGGTGCGGAAACTTTCAGGGGAACAAGAGAATGATTAATCGTTTGGGAGGTGTTTCCAGAAAAAGGGGTTTAAACAAGGGGTAGGAAAGGGCAGTTTGTTTAAGTTGCGAGCAAGCACGTGTACCCATAGTTTGTATCTTTCTGTTCTACTAACCTAACTTCTACCAGTTGAAAACCGTCTTCTCCATCTTCAAGAGTGCTCCTAAACTCAGAAATGAAGTGTACTTCAGTCCCGGCGAAGCCTGCCTGAATGCCATTCTGGAAAGCATTGGAGCCGCCACCTCATCTTTGAAGATCTGCGTGTTCACCATTTCAGATGACCGCATCACTAACGCAATTCTGGCGGCGCACCGCAAGGGGATCAAGATTCAGTTGCTCACTGATAATGAGAAACTGTTTGATAAAGGCTCTGACATAAGGCAGTTGGTAAAGGCAGGCATCAAAGTAAAGGTAGACAACACGGCTAACCACATGCACCACAAGTTTGTGGTAGTAGACCAGACGCACGTGCTTACCGGTTCCTATAACTGGACCAGAAGCGCCGCTCTGTATAACCATGAAAACGTGGTGGTGATCTCAGATGCCCACGTAGTAGCTGGGTTCGTGAAGGAATTCACCCGGCTGTGGGACGAGATGTCTTTCTTTAAAGAAGGGCAGATTGGCTAAGGGTCTCACAACTCCCGAGCCGCAGGGTTTATCTGGTTCAGTTTCATCCGGAGCAGGTACTCGCCAAACAAGGCATTGCCGTAAGTAGAGCAACAGTCAATGATGTAGCCTTTGGTGCCATCGGGGGCGGAGACCAGGTACAGAACCGCTACTTTGTGTGCCCCTTTCCATTTCTGGAACCGGAGGCAATTCTCCATGACAAGTTGTTCTGGGGAATACACCTGGTTTGTTTGAGAACACTGCCAGCCCTCGGGAACACAGGTAAATGTATGCAGGTACCCTATTCTCTTTAAATAGGTAATTGCTTCCTCTATATCTGAAAACTGCTCAAGCCCCATGCTGTCCCTCCTCTCCGTTTCATTCGTGCCTGTACTTTCTTTGTCCCCGTACCTAACAGGTAAGAAGGTTAAAATCGCCTGCTTCCTTTTCTGGCTAAGAGGCCTGTACCAATTGGTAGGCCTTTTCAAAGTCGGGCACTACCGTAAACAAATGCTCTACCCTAAGTAACCTTAGAAGCTCCTGTTGGTGGTTGCTCAAGTTCAGAAGCGTGATATTGGCTTGCGCTTGCTTAAGCAAGAGCAACTGGCTTACAAAGTGACTGAATCCTAAGCTTTTTACGCAATTCAAGCTGGAACAGTCTATCCAGACAAAATATTCCTGGTTTGCCTGCCTTGGGCTTTGCCACCGCCGGGTTAGCCGTTGGTCAGAGGCATCCAAATCATCCTGCAATAGAATAATCACTTTTCCACCTATCTTCTCGGTAATAATCTTCTGCATTGCGCCTTTTCTGCTTATGAAGCTTTCTTTGCGGTTTTCTCCTGCGCCAGAAGGTTCACCATGCTAGATACCCGCCACGGAAAAGCTGCCATAGCACCTGCATCCATCTTACACCGGGCATCTGGCTGTTTGCGCCAGGACTTATTAAATTTTGGATGTAGAATCATATGTTCTTTTTATAAGGAGACCTTTTGGTGAAATTCCAGAATGGAGCGGTGAATTTATATTCACAAAAGCGGCGGCTTGTATCTTTATACGTTTTGCGCTACCCAGAAAGTGCCAGAAAAAACACGGCAAAAAGCTTGAGAAAACACTGATTTTTCAAAAAACAGCCTTTAATTCGCTTTAAGTCTGCTACTTTTCGATAAGATTTAGCGCGAAAGCCCTTTTTTGAGACACTTTAAGGAAAAGTGTAATGGCAGGGTCGCATCCGTAAAAGTGCCCTTCTAATTCAGTATTTAACTTACCAACATCGCCTGCCCCTGCCCGTACATGTTAGCGCTACATGGCACCACATAGTGACCCAGTAGCAGAACCTAAAAATCCTTGATTATGGAGAAGAAATGGGTGATTGCAATCCATGGTGGAGCTGAAAACCAAAGCCGCGAGGAACTGAGCGAGACAAAACAGGCAGCCTATGAACAAGGCCTGGAGAATGCCCTCATGGCTGGCTGGCGCATCCTGAAAGAAGGCGGAAGTGCCTTGGATGCCGTGGAGGCTGCCGTGAACAGCATGGAAAACAACCCGCTCTTTAACGCTGGCAAAGGGGCCAGCCTTACCAGTGCCCACACCGCTGAGTTTGACGCCTCTATCATGGACGGGAAAACCATGAAAGGCGGATCGGTGGCCGGAGTGAAGCACGTGAAGAACCCTGTTACCCTGGCCAGAACCGTGATGGAGAAGTCAAAGCACGTGATGCTGGTAGGCTCTGGCGCCGAAGACTTTGCCCGTGAACATAAAATGACGCTGAAACCAGACGATTACTTTATCACGGAGGAAAAAGAGAAATCATGGAAGGAGGCGCAGAAAGAAGAATCAGTAACCGGGCATGACACCGTGGGAGCCGTGGCCCTGGACATGGACGGCAACCTGGCCGCTGCCACGTCTACGGGTGGTCTGGTCAACCAGCTTCCGGGCCGGGTGGGCGACTCTCCCATCATTGGCAGCGGCGTGTACGCAAACAATGAGGTGGTAGCTGTTTCCTGCACCGGTGACGGGGAAGGCATCATGCTTTCTAACGTAGCCCATGAAGTGTACGCCCTCATGAAATACAAAGGACTCCCGCTGAAGGAAGCCTCGGCAGAAGCCATGACCACCTACCGCGACCTTATTGAAGGCGATCGCAACTTCATAGCCATAGACCCAAATGGCAACGTGGAGTTCAGCTTTGAAACCAACCTCATGTTCAGAGCCTGTAAGAAAAACAATGATCCTACGTACCTGGCCATCTGGAAAGACGATGACGGCAACTGGGAACGGGAAGAGTAAGAGAAAGCTTACCTTACTTTACCCAGAGCAACCATAGACAAGACATTTCAAGCACAAATACTTACCCCAGTTTCAGGACTGTTTTAGATAAAACAGTCCTGAAACTGGGGTTTTTGTTGGGTGACAGCACGGTAGCTGTTTGTCCCCCTTTGAAGGGGGTAGGGGGATGATTGTTCATGCGGATCAAAGCATTTCCTGTTCTTTGCGCTTGCTGTTTGGCATTGAAAGGAAGTTCCTTGCCTCTTCTTTCGATTTCCTCATCCCCCTACCCCCTTCAAAGGGGGACGGAATGCGAAAATTGCCTAAACCAAAGTTTGAGGCATCGAGCGTTGCTCTGACGTGGGGTGTTTACATATTCTGGTCCAGCCATTTCATATTCTTTTTTTAAGTATACCCACGTTGCAGAACCGGCAATGCTTGCTCTCCTGTGTAAACACCCCTCTTTGTCTCCCCTCAAGGGGAGAATCTGCGTTGATAAACACGATTGGTATATTTGAGCCATTGAGAGCATCAAACACTGTAAAGACCAGGATTGAAAACAGAGGCAAAGACGTAACTTGCCTCCAGAAACTACTCATTATAAATCAGAAATGACCAACTCTACTCCTACTAAACCTGCTATTATCGTACACGGGGGCTGCGGCAGTGTCTATCCAGAACCTATGTCTCCGGAAAGAAGAGCTGCTTATGAAACAAAGCTAATGGAGGCGGCGCAGGCTGGTTATGAAGCTTTGCAGGCAGGTAAAAGCAGTGTGGAAGCGGTAGAGGTCAGCGTGAAGATTTTGGAGGATTCTCCCCTGTTCAACGCGGCGCACGGGGCGGTTTTCTCCAATGAAGAAATCATTGAACTGGATGCCTCTATCATGGACGGGGCTGCTTTTCTGGCGGGAGCCGTGGCGGGCGTGAGAACCATCAGGAACCCTATTTCTGCGGCTCGCAAAGTGATGGAAGCTTCAAACCACGTCATGATGGTGGGCACCGGTGCCGAAGCGTTTGCCCAGACCGTTGGCCTGGAAGTAGTACCTCCTTCTTACTTTGAAATAGCCGAACGCCGGGACCAGATCAGGCAAATCAAGGAAGCCGAGGCGCAAGGCCAAACTACCAAAGAAACCAAGTTAGGAACGGTAGGCGCGGTAGCCCTGGACCTGAACGGAAACCTCGCCGCGGGTACCTCTACCGGAGGCATGCTGAACAAACGGTTCGGGCGGGTGGGCGATTCACCTATTATTGGGGCCGGCACATTTGCCAACCACGTTTGTGCGGTTTCAGGCACTGGCCATGGCGAGTTCTTTATGCGGCACACCGTAGCGCATGACATAGCCGCTTTAATGGAATACAAAGGAGTATCAGTGGAACAGGCGGCTCAGAAAGTGATTCATGAAAAGGTACTCAAGGCTGGCGGCGAAGGCGGTGTGATTGTGCTGGACGCACAGGGCAACCGCGGTATTACCCACAGCACGCAAGGCATGTTCTGGGCCAGTGTCTCTTCAGATGGAACCCAACAGGTACACGTAGACAATATCATCATAGAGTAAGCCAGTGAGGCCAGGGTGCACCAAATGCAAAAAGGCACCGCTCCTGTTTTCAGCCGTTTTTCTTAAAACGAGCCTAGAACCAGAGCGGTGCCTATATATGTGATTTTGGCTACTGCCTAATATCTCTTTCTTGCCTGAACGCCTGACCTGTTAAACAAGTACAGCGGAATGCTGGGGTTCAGGGCTTCTTTGATTCCTGCCGTAGTAATGTAGTAGTACGGCGGAATAGAATGCACATTACTACTCATTAAGTACCCATGTGTTTCTAATGTTTTGCAACAGGCCTGTACCTGGTCTAAGGGTAATCCTGCTGCCTCACTCACGGCTTCCGGCGACACGGGTAAATGCACTGGTGATTTGTCTCCGTTTACTAAACTATATATAGCTTTTAGCACCTGCTCTTCCTTTTTCATACCTATCTTCTTTATGCCCTCACTATCAACGTACAGTATCCAGGAGAGTTGTATAAATACGTAACTATCTTGAAAATTCTCTCCGTATTTCACCACAGAGATATATAAGAGATACTAGTACAAACACAAAAGAACCTAAGTTCAAGAATAGAAGGTTTATAGGGGAAAAGGTCCATTTTTCACTTCTTTTCCTAAAAACAGGCCTTGAACTGATATCCTAAGCAGGAAAAACCTGACCTGTTTGCTTCTGCTAAAAACTGGTAAAAGCAGAATGGAGCCAAGAAAATACCGGTTTGTTCGCCCTCGGCGTACCTGAGTTAACCAGGTTATATAAACACCACCAGCCTTCAGACGCATAAGAACACCAAACAGAAAACCGGGCCTGAAACATACGTTTCAGGCCCGGTTTTCTGTTTGGTCACAATCAGCCTACTTCTCTTTCTCCGCCATCCAAGTCATAGCGGTGCTTGGCGTTGGCATTGGCCATGAGCAGCTGCCGGATGCGGGCAATGTGCAGTTTCAATTCATTGGCGCGTTCCTCCTGCGCTTCTGACCAGTGGTTGTGGCCTTTGCGGCGGTCCTGTTCGGCCATGGCGCTGAGCATGGTGCGGCGCTCCTCCAGCATGCGCAAGGCAATCCAGAGGGTTTCTTCAATGGATTCTACGTTGGCGTTGAGGTAGGCGTCTGGGGTGAAGGAGTGCCCAACGTGGCACCGGTAATGCACCACGTTACCTTTGTTTACTTCCCACAACGCGCCGCCACAGCTGGGGCACGAGAAATTGGAACGGGGCCCCATGAGTTCAGTGTCTTCAATTTCGCCGTTGCCGGTGTCCAGCATGAGGCGTTCAGCAATGGAAGCTTCGTAGGCAATGTCTTCGGGGATCTCGGCCGTGGCGGAGGCGGGCACAAACACCAGTTCCTGCAGCAATTCGCCCATTTCAGCTATGGTGACCACGTAATCTACCTCAATCTCATTCAAGACGCTCTGGGGCATGTCGGGGTACTCGGCTTCTTCAGGCTTCTGCACCATCGTAATACCTCCGGCGCGTTTGATCATTTCCATGCCCACGGTGCCGTCTTGCAGCATACCGGTGAGCACAATGCCGATCACCCGCGGACCGTAAGCCGCCGCCGCCGACCGGAACAGCGGATCGATGGCGGGGCGAAACAGGTTCTCACGGGGGCCTTTGGTCACCAGCATGCGGCCTTTCTGCAGCAGCAGGTGGTGGTCTTGCGGCACAAAGTACACGTGCCCCTGCTCAATGGTTAATTCATGCTCTGCTACGTGGCAGGTGAGCTTTGACGTTTTGTTCAAGCGCTCTACCAGCACATCAGAATTAGAATTTCTGGCCAGGTGCTGCACTATAAAAATAGAGGCTGGTAAATCGGCGGGTAATTGGTCCATCAGCTCACAAAGAACGGCCATGCCACCGGCAGACGTACCAATCACAATGATATCGTGGTGAGGAAGTTTCATGAAGGTTTAGGTTGTCTTTTGAGGTACTACGCGCAAAACGGCAAAAAAGCCAATTTTTGTGCGTAGTTGCGGTTTTCTCTTTTGGTTCGTAATTGTCCTGTTGCCCTGTCCGTATTAGTGCGGTTTCTAAAAAGGGAAGAGTCTCTAAAGAGAGGTTTGAGGCGGATTTATTGTACCTTGTAGAACTGCGGCAGGACCTTTTAGGAAGTTAGACGGTACAATGGCTGCCTTACGCCGGAAGCGAAACACCAGAGCCTTCTAACTACTTAGAGACCAGCCGCTTCAGATTACGTACAACTTTTATGGAGAGAACAGAAACAGACCACCAGGCGGCTCCTGCTACCACAAGGTCTGATAACCCCGTGCTGAATGCACCCCAAAAAGAAATCATTCCGCCAGACAAACCCAACCACGAGTTTCAGATTGTGGCCCTGGGCGGATCGGCGGGTTCATTGGAAGGGTTTGAGTCCTTTTTCCAGCACCTGCCCTCAAACACGGGCATGGCGTACGTGGTAGTGCCTCACCTGGACCCTACCCAGAAAGGCATGATGACTGAGATCATCAAACGCTACACCAACCTGCCCGTGGTGCAAATCAAAGACGGCATGACGGTAGAACCAGAGCACGTGTACGTGGTGCCCGCCAACAAAGAAACCTCCCTGGAAAGAGGCCGCTTTAGGCTGCACGAACCGGAGCAACCCAATGGCCAGCGCATGCCCATTGACTTCTTTTTCCAGAGTTTGGCCGTGAACCGCCGTGAGCACGCTATTGGGGCCATTCTCTCAGGCATGGGCGCAGATGGAGCCCTGGGCGTGAAAATGATTATGGAGAACTTCGGGATGGTGATGGTACAGGACCCTGCCACCGCCCGCTTTGACGCCATGCCCCGCAACGCCATTAAAACTGAGTTTGTAGATTATGTGCTGCCCGTAGAGGAAATGCCCAAAAAGCTGCTGACCTACGCGCACATGCCGCCCCTCAAGAGCAAGACCATGGTAGAGGCGCACAAGTCTACCCAAATGCTGCAGAAGGTTTTTACGCTCATCCACAACAAGACGGGCCATGACTTCTCGCTCTACAAGCGCAACACCATTTTCAGGCGCATTGAGCGGCGCATGAACAGCCACAACATCATTCAGTTTTCTGAGTACGTGCAGTACCTGCAGGACCACCCCCATGAAGTGGAACAGCTTTTCAAGGAACTGCTCATTGGCGTAACCAAGTTTTTCAGAGATACAGAGGCCTTTGCGTTGCTGCAGGAGAGATACCTGCCAGAAATGCTTCAACATAAACGAGACGGCGACTTTGTACGCGTGTGGGTGGCGGGTTGCTCTACCGGCGAAGAAGCTTATTCCATTGCCATTCTGTTGCTGGAGACCATTGAAAAAATGGGCAAGCACCTCAAACTTCAGGTATTTGCCACAGACATTGACCCCGAGGCTATTCACCGCGCCCGCGCCGCCAGCTACCAGGAAAACATCACCGCTGATGTGTCGCCGGAGCGCCTGAGACGCTATTTCACCAAAATTGACACCCACTATTATGTCAAAAAAGAGCTGCGCGATCAGGTGGTGTTTGCCGTGCACAACCTCAACCGCGACGCTCCTTTTACCAGACTGGATTTACTCACGTGCCGCAACCTGCTCATCTACCTGTCCTCAGAGCTGCAGAAGAAGCTGTTTCCGGTGTTCCACTACTCGCTTAACCCTAACGGGTTGCTGTTTTTAGGTTCTTCAGAGACCCTGTCCGGCTTCCCAGACATGTTTACTACCCTTGACACTAAATGGAAAATCTCCCGCCGCGATGACACCTCCATCCCGTTGACGCGCCTGTCAGAATTCCCCTTCACCTTTACCTCTGTTGAACAAGTGAAAGCTAATCCAGAACCGCAGGCTGCGGCAAAAAAAGATACTACCATGAGCCGGGTGGTGCAACGCGTCATGCTCCATCACTTTGCGCCGCCCACTTTAATTGTGAATGCCTCCGGCGATATTTTCTACATACACGGGCGCACCGGCAAATACCTTGAGCCCGCCCAGGGCCAGGCCACCCTCAACGTGTTTGACATGGCCCGTGAAGGCCTCACCTTTGAATTAAACAACCTGGTGAGCCGGGCGGCCGTGCTGCAGGAAAGAGTGGTGGGTGAAAACATACCGGTGCAAACAGACCACGGCACCCAACACGTGAAACTAACCGTGACGCCCCTGCAGGAGCCTGACCAGGTAAAAGGCATGCTCATGGTGGCCTTTGAAGACATGCCCACTCCCAGGCCACGCAAAGGGCGCAAAGACACGCTGGAGGAATCTTCGCTGAAAGATGCCCGCATTTCTGAGCTGGAAAAAGAACTGCTCTACACCAAACAGCGCCTGCAAAGCACCATTGAAGAAATGAACTCCTCCCTGGAAGAGCTTAAATCTACCAATGAAGAACTGCAGAGCGCCAATGAAGAGCTGCAAAGCACCAATGAAGAGTCTATGACGAACAAAGAGGAGATGCAGTCTCTGAACGAGGAACTCATGACCATCAACCTCCAGTACCAGACCAAGACCGAGGAGCTGACCAATTCCAACAATGACATGAAGAACCTGTTGGACAGCACCGAGATTGCCACCATTTTCCTGGACAACCAGCTCAACATTAAAAACTTTACCCCGCAGGCCACCCAGATCTTCAACCTCATCAGGGCAGACATAGGGCGCTCGCTCACCCACATTGCCTCTAACCTGAAGTACCAGAACATTGAAGATGACGTAAAGGAAGTCCTGGACCGCCTGCGCAGCAAAGAGGTGCACCTGCAAACCAAAGATGAGCAGCACTGGTACTCTATGCGGGTGCTTCCCTACCGTACCGCAGACAACTTCATTGACGGCGCGGTAGTGACCTTCACCAACATCACTAACTTCAAGAACCTGGAAGCCAGCGTGGCGGCCACCAGCCTGTACGCGGCCAACATCATAGACATCATTCAGCAACCGCTGGTGGTGCTGGACGGGCAACTGCGGGTAGAAAGCACCAGCAACGCCTTCGCGCAAACGTTCCAGCTCATTCCAGAGCAGTTGAAAGGCCAGTGGCTGTACCATCTGGGCAATGGCCAATGGGATATTCCAAGGCTGAGAACCCTCATGAACCAGGTAGTGAAAGAAGGCACTGAGGTAGTGAACGAAGAGCTGGAACATGAATTCCCGGTACTGGGGTACCGCAGAATGATTCTGAACACGCGCCGGGTAGAGCAAACGGAAAATAAACCGTTCAAGATTCTGCTGGCCATGGAGGTATTTGAGAGATAGAGAGAGAGAAAGGGCAGGCTAATACCCTCTGTTAATTTGACGCTTACTTCATCCCGTTATGAGTGACGAGACCAAACAATCTACTGATAGGCACCATGACTTCTCCCTGCTGCGGCAGGAAGCAGAGAAACTGCAAAAGCCCATTTCTGCGGCCGATGTGCAGAACATGTCCATGCATGAGGTACGCCTGCTGATCCAGGAACTGCAGATTCACCAGGTAGAACTGGAGATGCAGAACCACCAGCTGCAACTGGCCACCCAGGAGCTGGAAGCCGAGCGGGCCAAGTACCTCCATTTGTATCAGCACTCGCCGTTTGGGTACGTGACCTTAGACGAGCACGGGATCATAGAAGAAGCCAACGCCAAGGGAACAGAACTGCTGGCTGCTTCCAGAGACCAACTGATGGCCCGGCGTTTCAGCCAGTTTGTGCACCAGGACAGCCTGGACGCTTATTATGGCTTTTTCAGAAAAGTGCTGCTTTCTGAAGCGGCCCAGACCGTAGAACTGGAAGTACTCTCCAGCAAAGGCACCGTTTTCTACGCCCAGTTGGAGGGCATGCTGCTGCGCCGCGAAAATGACACCGATCAATGCCGCATTGCCTTCCTAGACGTAACCGAGCGTAAAACCGCCCACCTGGAACTCTCCAACAAAGAAGCTTTGCTGTCTGCGGTGTTCAACTCCTCACTCAACGGCATTCAGGTTTTTAAAGCCATCCGCGACAGCGATGGAACCCTGCTTGATTTTGAGTGGGTGATGCTGAACCGAACCGCCGAGCTGTTTCTGGATTACACCCTGGAGCAACTACGCCGCAGCCGCCTGACGGAGATCATGCCCAGCATGCTCACAGACGGGCACTTCTTCACGTTCCTGAACGTGGTAGACAACGGCGAACCTGCTACGTTTACTGCCCATTTTCCCAAAGGAAGGTCAGAACGGTGGCTTAACTGCGTGGCCGTGAAACTGGATGATGGCTTTGTACTCACCTTTGAAGACGTCACGCAGCAGCGCATTGCCAATGAGAAACTCCAGGAAAGCCAGTTGCTAGTCAAAAAGACCGCCGAAGCCCTGCCTGATTTCCTGTATGTAGAAGACCTGATCCTGGGCCGCAACATCTACAACAACCGTGATTTCCTGGCCTTTCTCGGCTACACCCCGGCAGACATTAAGGGGCACCCCCGTGAGCTGCTGGACACCCTCTACCACCCCGAGGATGCCCACCTGCTCCTGGACCGTGGCAACCGGTTTGCAGAAACCAAAGACGGCGAGTTCCTCTCGGTGCAGGTGCGCGTCAAAGCCAAAGACGGCTCCTGGCGTGACATCATGTTCCGGGAAACGGTCTTTAAACGCGGCACTTCGGGCAGGCCTATCCAGTTGGTAGGCATTGCCACTGACCTAACGGAGAAAAACCAGAAAGACCGCGAGCTCCTGCAACTCAATGAGACCGTGGCCTCCATTCTGCAAAACCTGCCCGTTACGCTTTGGCGCATCGGCAAAGACGGCCTGGTGCTGGAGTCAAGGGGAGCGGGGCTGAATGCGTTGGGTCTGGAAGAACAGCAGATGGTGGGCAATGGCTTCGCTGATCTCCACCCGGAGCTAGACCAGCAGATACAGCTGGCCCTGCAGGGGCACAGAATCACCACCCTGGCAGAATTCAATGTGGAAGGCCAGAAAGTATACAAACAGGTGTACCTCTTCCAGGACACCCATACCGGTGAAGCCATTGGTTTCTGCCTGGACATTACCGAGCAAAAACAGGCCGAAGAAGAAGCCCGCTACCGCACCATGCTTTTAGACCAGTTGCTTCATCACTTGCCCCTGGTGCTAGCTGTGATAGACAGAAAAGGTGTTTTCCTGGAGATGAAAGGGAGAGGGTTGCGCAAGCTGGGTCTGGAAGACAATGCCAACAAAGGGAAAAGTGTCTTTGATATGTACCGGGGCCTTAAAGACAACATAGATGATATCCTGAACGGAGAGGTGAAAACGTTCCCTTCTTCGTTCCGCTACCAGGGCCAGGAAGTTCATTTCCAGAATTATGGTTTTCTAAACCAGGAACACAACGTAGCCATTGCGTTTGCCATTGACATTACGGAGCTCAAAGAAGCCCAGAACGACCTTACCCACGCCAAAGAGTTCTCAGACAACCTGCTGGAAACCCACAACAACGGTATTTTTGCTCTGGACCAAAGCCTGACCGTAACCACCTGGAACAAGGCCGTAGAGGAATCGTCTTCTTTGGACCGCCATAAAGTAGTAGGGCATCCAATTCAGTGTATTGTTCCCTCCAAAAGCAGGCACCGGTTTCTGCAGAGCCTTAAACGTGTGCTGGCCGGCGAACAGGTGACCATGTATAAGCTTCCCTTCCTTCCCGAACACCGTTCCTTTGAGGTGAACCTCACCCCTATTCTGGGCACGAAACAAGAAGTGACGGGTATTCTGGGTACCGTGCGTGATACTACTGCCCAAAGATTGCGGCAAAAAGAGGAAACTCAGCAGAAACTGGCGCAGCAAAAAAATGTGATGGACGCCATTATCACTACCCAGAACGAAGAACGTAAACGCATTGCCGAAGCCCTGCACAACAGCCTGGCCCAGCTCCTGTATGCCGCCAAACTGAACCTGGAAGACATTCAGATTGACCTCTCAGACAAGGAAAACAATACAGCCCCGCTGCAAAAAGTCTCCACGTTCCTGGAAGAGGCCATCAAAGAAACCCGTACCCTGGCGCATGAGCTTATACCAAGGGTGCTGGTAGATTTTGGGTTGAAGTCTGCCCTGAAGGACCTGGCTACCCGTCTTTCTACCAACACCTTTACCGTACGTTGCGTGATCACGGGCTTTGATGAGCCCAAAGACTACGAGTTTGAAACCTACCTGTTCCGGTTTGTGCAGGAGCTTTTGAACAACATCATGAAACACGCTGAGGCCACTGAGGCGCTGGTGCAAGTGGTAGACAAAGGAAACTCCGTGCGGGTGCGGGTACAGGACAACGGCAAGGGCATGCCCAGCAACTGGTCTGAACGTACCGCCTCCAAAGGCATTGGCCTGGCCACCCTCCGCAGTCGTGCCCGCCTCCTGCAGGGCGATATGCAGATTGACTCCACCCCCGGCGACGGCACTATCATTACCATTGAAATTCCGCATTAAGATTATTTAGTCCCTTTCCGGCCTGTTTTCTACAAACAGGGCCGGAAAGGGACTAAATAATCTTCTAAGAAATAAAGCTTTGCCTCTAAATTGGTTGCAGACGTGAAAGAGGCACGGCGGCTTTGGTGCTAAATTTACCTTTAGTTTTTTCCTTTTTAATTAAAATTCAGCATCTTAGCCCTCCATCAGCTTAACCTTACACTAGTTAGCCTCGTTATTCATGTTTCGCCAGTCCTGCTGGATTGGCGTTCCCGTACTACCCTCCCCCACCTTCACAAAGCAACGTTAAAATCCTTGTTCTGCTTTATTAGCGGTCAAGCCTAACGCAGCTTAAATTATTTTTGACTCCTCGTATATGGGCCACTTTGCAAACAAACCACCTTTAAACGGTTTTAAGGCCCTTAAATACAAACTACCTCCCCCACACCAGATCTACTCATTTTTCCACCGGCCTTTATTTTCAGCCCAAAACCAAAACTGGCATCTATTTTGGTAAGCAGCGGATGGAGATTAAACTGATGTAAGCTATGTTGATGACGGAAAAGGAGTTCTCGGGAAGTTTGCTGGAAAACACCCCCGATGGAATTGTGGCGTTTGACACCCAGTTTCAGGTAACCGCCTGGAACAGGGCCATGGAAAAGATCATGTCCACTGACCGGGAAACTGTCATGGGCAAATCGGTGCTCTCGTTTTTCCCGGAGGAGAAAAGGCGTTACCTGCAGCTTCGTTTGTCACGGGTGTTTCAGGGCCACCACATCACCACCTATGCTCTTCCTGGCCTTTCCCTTGACCGTCGCTTTAAAATCAACGTGGTGCCCCTAACCGGCGCTGAAGAAGAAGTAGCCGGTGTACTGGTGATTCTTCATGAGATTACCCAGCAGATAGAACGTCAGCACCAAACCGCTGTCCAGGATCTACTTGTTGAACAGCACACTGCAGATAATGCCTTTCCCAATCAAAAGCAGGAAGAACGGGCTCTGATGACCGAGACCTTGCACCAGCGCCTGGGCCAGTATTTGTTTGCGGCCAAGCTGAATTTAGAGGACCTTTTGCAGAAAACGCCTTCAAAACAGCCGGCGCACACTCCTTCGCTCACCCGCATCAATCACATGCTGGAAGAAGCCATCAAAGAAACCAGGAACCTGGGGTATGAGCTACTACCAAAGCCCGTGGAAAGATATGGCCTGCGAACGGCCTTGCAGGACCTGGCGCAGCAACTGTCCTCAGAAAAAGTATGGGTGCAGTGTGTGGTGTCTGGTTTTGAGCAGCACGTAGAAGCCCAACTGGAAAACTCTCTTCTGGGCATTGTGCAAGACCTGTTAAACAGCACCTTACAGAACGCCTGGGTAAAAGAAGTATTGGTACAGGTACTGGACAAAGGACATCAAATCATAGTGCGGGTAGAATGCAATGGAACACGTACGCCTTTCTTCACCACAGAAGGCGGCAGTTCAGACCTGAACCTTTCCTTTCTGCAATACAAAGTAAAACCCCTGCAGGGCACCATTCACGTTTCCTCCACCCCCGAAGACGGAAGAGTCATCACTCTTCTTTTAAACCGAAAAGCAGACCCTAACAGAAGTTCTTTCACCAATGAAGCCCCAACTACCGGAAGGCACATTTGGGTTTAAGGAAATAATTATCTCCTTTTCTCTTCTTTCATGGCAGGAACAGACAAAGCTGGCAAGGGTTTATTTAAAGAAATGAGCAATCTTTAGAAAATAGGACCAGAAAAGATACTATTCCAACGGGAGGTCTTAAGAGAAATAAGGGAGGGGCAAATCTGGCGAGAGACAGGAAGCTTTATTTTTCCTGTAAAATGGCCTCTTTTTTAGAGGGAACAATGGTCATGAGCAGGTGCAGCCCCAATAATTCAAACACATTCCTTACGTGCACACTCATTCCGTAGAGCACCAGGTGAATGTTTCTGTCTTCAAACGTGCCCAGATGGGAAATTATTACGCCCAGCCCTGCGGAAGAGATGTAATTCAGCTCCTCACAATCAATCCATAGCTGTTCTATGGGCTTACTTAGGGCCACCTCTATCTCTTTGTCCACCACCAGACAAGTAGAAGCATCCAACTCGCCGCAGAGGTGCAGAATATAGGTTTGTGCTTCTTCTTCTACCTTTATAGTCATGGCTTTTTTTTATAAAGTAAGTAATTCCTTCATAATAGCAAGGCAAAAACCAGGTTATTTCTTTGTTAAATTCCTCTTATTTACATACTTAATTGCAGTTTCTAAAGAATCTACCATGGTTACTAAAGAGTCAAATCCTGAGGTGGTAATTAACTCCTGAATGTTGTCTTTCAGGTTAAAAATCACTAATTCTTTTCTCTGTTCCTGAATCTGCTGCACATACGGAAGCAGGTTGCGAAGCCCCGCCGGACTGGCCTCTGTCACCCCTGAAAAGTCCAGGAGCAGGAAACGCGTATTGCGCTGGAAAACAATACTTAACTGTTGCCTCACCGTTTCATTAGAATGGATATCCAGTGCTCCCTTCAAAGAAACCAGTAACCCTGCATTTGTAACCTGCGTAAGAATTTCCATTGGTTTCTTTTGCTCCTTCTATAAAAGTGACACCTCTTTATCTAATTTAATTCTGTTAAATTTCTTAAATACTGGTACGTTTGGAAAGAGTAAAACTACCAAATTTTTACAATCAGTATTTATACTGAGTTTTCAGATTAAACCCTGCAAAAGAGCTATTAAGGGCTTATCTTGTCGGAATTAGCCGTATAAATAATTTATCTTGCACTACGCCAATTACAGTAATATAAGCTAAACGCTGCGTAAACCCCTAACTTTATTTAAAGCAATAATGATAAAGGTTATTCTAGTAGATGATCATACATTGATCAGAGATGGGTTGAAGTCTTTACTTAAATCTGAGAGAACCATCCAAATAGTGGGCGAGGCAGAAAATGGCCAACAACTTCTGGAGCTTCTGGAAACTGTCACGCCTGATGTCATCATGTTAGACCTTAACATGCCCGTGATGGATGGTTTTGAAACCCTGCAACACCTTAAGCAGAAACACCCAGACCTAAAGGTTCTGGTTCTAACTATGCTGGACCAGGAAAGCTACGTACACAAAGTTCGTACGTCGGGTGCCATGGGCTACGTGCTTAAAACCGCCGGCAGAGATGAGTTGGTGCATGCCATTAAAACGGTGGCCAATGACAACTCGTTTATCTCCTCTGAGGTGGCTCTTAACCTGTTAAACAAAGCGAATAACCCAGATGGTGGCGGAAGTACAACTGCTTCCAAAAACAACCCAGAACTGTCTAAACGCGAAATGGAAGTTCTGAAGCTTATTGCAGAAGGCTATACAAACGCCGAAATAGCTGATAAACTTTTTGCGAGCAAGCGTACTATTGAATCACATCGCCAGCATTTGATTGAAAAAACCAAAGCCCGCAATACAGCCACCTTGATAAAGTACGCCATTCAAGAAGGTCTGATAGACTAAGATACTAAACGAATCATAAAAAAGCAAGACCTCCGTTTGGACGCTGTTTCATGAAAACAGGCTCCAAACGGAGGTCTTGCTTTTTGCCTTTCCTGCTCTTTCTAATTCTTAATACAGGCTGGAATGACCTTTACCGGGTCAGGTACAGGACTTGTGGTAGTTGGCTCAGGACTGATGAAGTGTTCACCTTGGACCTGTTAGAGAAGGTACTTTCAGGTGCTACTAAGGAGGCTGAAACTTACAGCTTGCACTTCTCCAGCTCTACCAGATTAACCGGGCAGGAACTTTTTAAACCACAACTTCAGGAAGCGGGGGGGTTACTTCTTTAAGCGAGGCAACTTAAATACGTTTTTACCAGATTGGGGGGTCTGGATGTATCTCTGACGCAGGTCTTGCAACCTGGCTAAAGAGTCGTTAATGGAACTGTTATCTACCGGAAGTAGTGAGCTGTTCATTAAAAGCTTCTCAATGGGCTTGCCCGCTACTACCTTTTTCACCGGAGAGTTCATAAGTTAAATACAATCTATTCTGTTAATTTATGTATAGGCAACGAAATTATGGTATTGCTACAGCTCTTACAATAGGGGTATATGAAACATTCAATGTATTTGTTGCATTAAATTTTAATTTTTACATTTACTCAACTTAACGCGGTTCTATATGCATCCAATCCTGGGTTTTCTGTTTTTCTTTCTGGGCCTGCTTGCGTCTTTTGTAACCTGGTTGCTGACCCTGGTATTCGGGTAATCGGCGTATCATGGGAGCAGGGTTCCTGCCAGATTGCCTCCTGCAAACTTCCAGGTTTTCAGAACTTCTTCTTGTCTTTTGGTATAGGTGGGCTAAAAAAAGAGTACTTTTGCACCCCCTTTTGCCCTACTTCCTGTTTGTAAGGCGAAAGTTCCTATAACCTGCGTACCTACCTATGTCCACCCTCTCCCCGGCGGTAAAGTCTATTCGCATCATGGCCCTAATGCTGGGACTAGCCCTGGTGCTGCTTAGCGTCAAGTTTGGAGCTTATTTCCTTACTAACTCCAACGCTATTTTAACAGATGCGCTGGAGTCTATCATCAATTTTGTAACTGGCGGGGTGGCCTTGTACAGCGTCTTTTTAGCTGCCAAGCCCAAAGACCAGGATCACCCGTATGGGCACGGCAAAATAGAGTTCATTTCTTCTGGCCTGGAAGGCTCCCTTATCACTCTGGCGGGCGTGGCTATCATCTTTAAATCTGTTTACAACCTGCTCCACCCCCAGCCCATCCAGAAAATGGACGTGGGTATTGTGTTAACCTTAGGTGCTGGAGTGGTGAACTATGCCGCTGGAAGGTACCTTGTACACAGAGGCACCAAACACCACTCCCTTACTATCATAGCCAATGGCAAGCACCTTCTTTCAGATGCATACACCAGCCTTGGCCTGGTGATTGGCTTGGGCTGCATCTACTTCACGCAGATTCTTTGGTTAGACTCAGTTGTGGCAATTATATTCGGTTCCTTTATCACCTACACCGGGTACGGCATTGTCCGCAATTCCATCTCGGGTGTCATGGACGAGGCTGACCACCAGCTTCTGGAACGTATCATCACGGTCCTGAACCAGAGGCGGCGCGAAAACTGGATTGACCTGCACAACATGCGGGTGATCAAGTACGGCAGCATGCTGCACATAGACAGCCACCTTACATTGCCTTGGTATTTCAACCTGCAGGAAGGGCACAAAGAAGTAGAGTTGTTACAGGAGATCATTACCCAAGAAATGGGTGACATTGTAGAGCTTTTCGTTCACCTGGACCCCTGTTTGCCCCCGCACAGTTGCCGTCTCTGCACCAAGTCAGATTGCCATGTCCGTGAACACGACTTTGTAAGCAGGGTAGAATGGTCGTTAGAGAATGTCATTGAAGACGAAAAACACTCCTTATAAACTTATCATAAGTAAGTACTAATAAAAAGCCCTGCACTTCTCAAGTGCAGGGCTTTTTTCATGCGGGTAGCTCTTCCTCTTATGACATCTTACACTCCAGGTAAACCTTGGCTTTTTGACCTGTTATTGAAAGAGCACCTATGATAAACCAAAAGCCTCTTTGAAGGAAGTAATCGCTTTAACGAGGCAACTTCCTCATATCCCTTCTCAACAATTTTATTAACTCGTTAAACTCATACAGAGGATACGCTTATATACCCCACTTCTAAAACAACTCCCGGGAGAAACACTCAAACCGACTAGGATGTGGTGCACGTTTGCAAGCCTAAGAAAGGAAATCACCGCTTTGCAGTATAGCAAGAAAGGGTAAAATTAAGCTCGGGGCTTACTTCCCAGGAATATACTATTACTCTTCTTTGGCGGTAGACTTCTTCAACCACAAATCACTTACGATGGCGTAGTGGTCTGAAAGGTTCTGCCGAATGGTTTTGTAATCTGTCCCTACCAGTTTAGGGTCATGGAGGAGGTAGTCAATGCGGAGAACCGAGAAGAGCCCGTTAAAAGTATTGCCCAAGCCCCACCCGCTTTCCACGAAAGCATCCTGCAGGCCTTTGCTAATTTTATTATACGTGAAGGACGCAGGGGGGTCATTGAAGTCACCACATACAATGACCGGATAAGGAGAGCTTTCAATATGGTCTGCCACCACTTTTACCTGCCGCGCACGCTTCACCGCTCCTACCTGCAACCGCCGGATGATGTTTCTGGAAGCAATGATTTTCTCGTCGTTGGAAGGCTTGGCATTGGGGTTGCCCAGGAACTCGTAGTCTTCGCGCTTAAACCGGTTAGACTGGAAGTGCACGTTGTACACCCGCACGGTGTCTTCGCCAATTTTCAGGTCAGAGAAGATGCATAGGTTGTTTGTTTCCTCATTGAAAAGAATGCTCCCTTTTCGCACCACCGGGTACGTGCTGAAGGTGGCAATTCCCCAATGGTCGCTGTTGCGCAACGTCTCTGTATAGGCCACATGGTGGTTGGTTGCTTTCTGCAGTTTTAGCAGCGTGTCTAAGTTGTTGCGGTTGGGTTTGGATGAGGTATAAAACTCCTGGAAACAGAGAATGTTTGGGGCTTCTTCCTGCACCATTTTAAAGATTTTTTCTCGGGTACGTGGGTGGCCGGTCCAGTCATACAAATCAAACAAACGGGCATTGAAACTAAGCACCCGAACCTTCTCTGCGTTAGCCGGCACCCGGGTTTCAAAAAGGTTCATTTGGATCTGGCCCCGTAGGTTGTCAAACCCCACCAGCACTGCAAAGACAGAGATGAACAAGGCCCTGCTTTTGATCAGGAGCCAGTACAGAATAAACAGCAGGTTCACCAACAACAGGCCAGGGTAAGCCAGGGCCACAAGGCTAGCCACCCAGAAAACGCTCGGGTTTACATAGGAAGAAATATGGGAGAGAATCAGTAAAGCCGCCGCCCCTATGTTTAGAAACACGATAAGTTTAAACAAGAAGCTTCGCCTGATTTTCTTCCCTGCCACAGTCCTTGATTGAGAAAGGGTGTTGGTATTCCCCATGCCTAAAGATACGAAGAGCCTGCCTTTTTAGAAAAAGTTATCTTGAGAAAGAAGCAGCAAGGCCTCTCTTTGAAAGCCCTGCCCGAAACCAGTATGTCTGGTGCCTCGTACTAGGAGTAAAACGTATTCCTGCCTAATAAAGTCTTCCTTCTGCTTATTTCTTACAGGTACTTAAAGCAGTACATCACCTACCCACCTTTACATTATTGACTTATTTTGACTTATCTACTCTTACCTTTAGACAGCCTGCAGCCGTGGAACGTGCATTTTAAAGGTTTGAGGGAGCAAATAAGCAAATCTCAGGACAAGGCAGGCAATCTCTTGCAGTTGAACCATTCTGATGTTCTTTGAGAAGGCGGAAGAGCTTACCATTTTCCTCCTTCTTTGGCAGAGTTTTTCCAGTATCTGGCTTATAACACACCCTGACAGGCTGTCACACCTCACCTACCGTATCCTTAAAAACCGGCCTTTTACCTTTATACTACTCAACCTTTACTTGAGCAGCTATTTTCTTCAGCTGATGCCAGAAGAGCAAAATAATTCAGGCGCACCAAGAGGATGCTCAAATAGGCTAAAACATTGAAAGTTGCTTTCCAGACCGGGGCGTAAACGCAGTAAGGTCATAAGCAGGCATAGACCGGCCTTTGAAGTATTTGTTCATTGAAACTTTAAAAAGACCTTTAATTGTTTCGGCCCATCTCCCCTCCCCTGTCATTCTTCTTCCATAGTTACTGTCATTGAGCGTACCTCCGTGGCAAGCTTTTATCTGGTCCAGCACCTTGTTTGCCCGGTCTGGATAAGCCTTGTAAACCCAATCCTCAAAGGTCTCGCCAATGGCTCCGTTCAACCGAACAATAGTGTATGCCGCTGACAGGGCACCAGCATTGGCAGAGGCCTCCAAAATAGCCGGTACTTCATGGTCGTTTAACCCAGGAATGATGGGTGCCACCATAACATTTACGGGTATCCCTGCCTCGGCCAAGGTCCTAACTACCTGCAGGCGTTTGGCCCCGGTGGAGGTGCGTGGCTCCAGCTTTTGCCGAAGCGGCTCATTAAGGGTAGTGATGGAAATGTTCACGTGCAACAAGCGGTGTTGGTGCAGTTGGGTGAGCAAATCCAGGTCGCGTAAGACCAGGGCATTTTTGGTAATCAGACTGACTGGGTGCCGGTACTCCAGCAACACCTCCAGCAGTTGGCGGGTAATCTTTTCTTTGGCTTCCACGGGTTGGTAGCAATCTGTGTTGCCTGCCAGCATGATGGGCCGAACCACCCATTTGGGATGCTCCAGCTGCGTGCGTAAAACCTGCGGTGCGTTCTGCTTCACGATGATCTTTTGCTCAAAATCCAAACCCGCCCCAAAGCCCCAATACGCATGGGTGTTGCGGGCATAACAATAAATGCATCCGTGCTCGCACCCTTGGTAAGGGTTCATGGAATAGACCAGCCCAAGGTCCGGGGAGTCCACTTCATTGACAATGGACTTAGGAAATTCTTTGAAAAACTGGGTGGCAGATTTTTGCTCCCAAGGTTCATCAAGCCCCTCCAGGTGCTCTACCACATACTCGTTTTTCAGGAAGGGATTGGCCGGGTTGTACTGTGCTCCCCTTCCTTTGGCAAGGTCATTTACCTGGAACGGTTTGGTTCCTTTTCTATCTTTTGAAGCATCAGATTCCATAGCTAAAATTATTAGTATTAATTTGTTAAAACAAGTAATTACTACAAATTTTAGTATTCACTTTCTCCTTAGTTCCTCATCTTCTTGAACAGGAACTTACCTCAATCAAAGGCTTCGTCTTTTCTCCGGCCTGTCTTTTGTTCGGAAAGGCTCCGTTTTTACTCTACCAAAAAGGTAAGTACAAATACGTATTTTTTTAATTTTTATGAGTTTCTTTAAACATAGGCAGACTAAATAAATTGCAATCTCGTACGAAGATGCATGTGATCAATATTCAAACTTAACCTTTCACTTAGCTATGAAAATTAACGGATTAAATTGGGGTGCAGCTTGCGCTCTTGCGGCAATGATGGCCTTCTCTTCATGTGGCGGCAGCGGCTCCCAGGAAGACCAGGCAAATGGTACCACTACTGACAACACCACAGTTGACAGCGGCACCATGGATGATGGCACCAGCACCACCACTGACATGAGCGGTACTGACACCATGGGTACTATGGGTACTACTACCGGAACCACCACTGGTACAACCGGCACCACAGGAACCACTGGTACCACAGGTACAACTGGTGGCACTACCGGAACAACTGGTACTACGACAGGGACAACTGGAACCACAGGTACTACAACTGGTACCACAGGCACAACCGGAACCACTACTGGTACTACTGGAACAACAGGTGGCACTACTGGTACCACAGGTGGAACAACCACTGGTCGTTAATCTCATTAAGTAGGCTTTTAGAAGCCTTTTATTCAAACGGTATCAAAAAGAAAGAGCAGCCAGGAAACCTGGCTGCTCTTTCTTTTTGATACCGTTTCTATTTATGGGCAATTCTTGACCTGTTCCCGCACCTGGCCAAAGGACACCCGCTCTTTAGGTGATTTAAACTCTTTATGCAGGTAATTGATGATGTTGGTAAGATCTGCCTCAGACAACTGCTGGTTACCGGGCATGGCCTGGTTGTATTCCTTCCCATTTACTATGATAGATCCTTGAATCCCCTGCCTGATCAAACAAGCCAGCACATCACGGTTCTTCTCTGAGTAGTCTGAGTTTACCAACGGGGGAATGACCCCACGCAATCCCTCGCCGTTCTCCAGGTGGCAACTGGCGCAGTGACGGCCGTAGAGCAATTCCCCTTCATCGCCTCTTTCTGTAAAACAGCCTGCAAACGCAAAAGCCAACAGGAAAAGCAAACCTAAGCTGATTTTAGGCCAAGGCATACTATTGAGCCTTGGTTTCGGCTAGCAGCACATCCATGTCTTTCAGGAGCTTGTCTATGTCCTGGGCATTGGTACCGTCATAATGCCCCCTCAGTCGCCGCTGCTCATCTACCAGCAGGAAAGCTCCACTGTGCTCAAACCCCCCGGGCATAGCCTTGTCTACCATGGCACTGGTAAAATAATGCTTTTGGGCCATGTCCAGGATGGTATCACGGTCACCGGTCAGGAAATGCCAGGTTTTGCTTTTCACGCCCAACCTGTCTGCGTAATCCCGCAGCACGGCAACGGTGTCATGGGTAGGGTCAATGGAATGAGAGAGCAAGGCCACCCGTGGGTTGTCTTTGTATTTCTCATACACCCTAAGCATCTGGCTCTTCATTTTGGGGCAGATGGAGGGGCAGGAGGTGAAAAAGAAATCGGCCACGTAGATTTTGTTTTCCACTGTTTTCTGGGTAACCAACTGACTGTCCTGGTCCACGAACGTGAAATCCGGGATAGAATGATACAGGGTGTCAACCTGGGTCTTTCCGTCTACGGTGGTTACCTGCGGCTCACGCGGGCCTAAGATGGGCAACTGGTCTTTTTCAGGGGGTGAGGTACAGGCGGTTGCCAGGGCTACCCCAAGGCAAAGGGTTAAAAGGGTATGTTTCATTTAGAAGGGTTACTGTAAAGGGAATTCAAAGAATCAGCGGTCTGTAGGCTCTGTGAAATGCTGACCCGCACTTTTTCAATCTTATCTTTTTCCTGCTGTAAGTAAGGCAAGGCTTCCTCCGGCGATTTCCCCTCAGGGCTCCGGTAGGCACGCATCCACTGCATCATTTGCTCATCGGCCTGCACCAGGTTGGAGATGCCGGTAGCCAGGCTTTGTTTGGCCTGAGTGTCCTGCACCACCACCGAATCACGCAGGTAGGTTAACTGCTTTCTATTGGAATACAAAGCTCCCATCTTAGCCATAGCCGAATCATGGAGTGCCAACACCTCCTGCTGTAATACCTCTACCTTCTTTTGGGGCGAAGGCGAACAGGCAGCCCCTAATAACACCAAAGAAAGAAGCGGAAGCAAAGGGTTTTTCATGAATAATTGCATTTATAATGCAAAGGTAGATGCTACACCCTTAGAACGCACAGGTTTTACCCAGATTATCCGGTGGACTGTTTTATCCCAGTCCTTATGCAATGTAGGGCAGATCCCTAGTGGTTGCCCTAAACGGCTTTCAACTGCAAAGAGTAACCACCAGGGATTACCTCTGACCATCTCGTGCTACTATTTCGTTTTGGAGTTGATTTTGGGAAAAAAGCATCAAATAGTATTTACAGATAAAGGACATTCCAGCGCATAAAAAAAGCGAGGCTACCTTTCTCAGGCAGCCTCGCTTTTCTCAGCTAGCTTTTTTTTTACCAGCTGAAGTCTTCACGGGGTGGCGGTTGCGACCCCTGGGTTCTCACGTGCCCGCTCATGGGGTCATAGCGGCGCTCGCGCCCCTCCTCAGAACGGTAATCCTGGTCATTTCCCCAACTCAAAGAGCCGGCCATGTTGCCGTAGTTTTCACTACGTCTGCCTTCGCCCTGCTGGTCATAGTGGTCGCGGCGGCCTTGGTTGTAGTCGAACTGTGAAGGGTTCTCTGAACGGGTGCGGCGGTCATGCCCGCTGTTCAGGTTGCCTAGCTGACGACCGCGCTCGTACTGTCCACGGTTGTAGTTTGACTGAGAATCATCATAGATTTCATATTTGCTGTCATCGCCCCGGCGGGAGATGTCATTGGTGCCTATGTCGCGTACGCCTCCTCTGGAACCGGCTCTGTCTGACGGCTCCCAGCCCCGGGTATTGTCAGCGCCCCGGCTTCCCGCACGTCCTGAACCGTCATACTGCTCGCGCTCACCAGGAGCAAAGCTGTTATGGTCACGATAGGCGCCATACACCTGCCGGTTTACATGTCGGTCACCTTCGCGGCCGTGACCGCTGCTCCAACGGGAGCCTTCTCCCGAGTTCTGGTTGTGCGAACCACCTCTGGAAGAGCCAAAGCCCTGGGCTCCGCCGTAGCTGCCCATGTTACCGAAGTTACGGGTGGAGTGCTCTAAGCCATTGTTGTCTTCATGGGCACCCATATTGTCAAAGCGTTCTCCGCGGCGGTTAGGGTCCCGGCCGTAGTCACGCGGAAGTTCATGGTCACGCTCTCTGCGGCGGTCTTCGTTGGAGCCCTGGTAATCGCGGCTTCTGTAATCGCGGCTGCTGTCCCGGTCATTGAAGTTCTGGCGGTTTAACTGGTCGTACTCCCTTCCACGGTCATTATCTAACCGGTAAGCCCCACGGTATTGGTCTTCATCATGTCCGCGCCGATGGTCTGAACGGTGATGATCTTGGTTATCTGATCTTTCATTTCTGTTCATAGTCTCAGATGTTTTAGTGTAACAAAACAACTTATCTTAACGACAAGAGGGGCGTTCCGGTTTTGGGCTACTTTCTATAAAAGCAGCTTAAAACCGGAACGCCCCTCTTGCGCCTGCCTACTTAGTGCGCAGGTTATTCGCGTTGCTGCCGTCCAACTCAGTGGTGTCTTCTTCGTCTTTGGCGGCTATGTTTCCTTCTGCAAAACGGCCTTCGTGCTCATGGTCCAGGTGGTCTGCCTCTATGGCTTCCAACCGGCTTCCGCCCAAATCTGGTTTGCCTTCAGGGTAGTCTTTATAGGCACCTTTCACGGGTTTGGGGTTCTCATCTGGCAAGCGTTTGCTCTCGTCAGCATTGGTGATGTCGTCGTTCTCAATGGGCATAGGATTGTTCTCTAACGTTGAAGAAGCCTCTGCGGCTCCTATATAGGTTGTACGCACCCCAAAGAAAATGTTTGTTATGCTAACATGAAGAAGCCCGTTTTGGAGCTGTTTCTGCAAAACAGCTCCAAAACGGGCTTCTGAAAATAGGCGGCATCAAGCGGACTAGTTCTCGCTGAAGGGCTCCATTTTAATCTTTTCAATAAGGAGGTATTTCTTAAACTCATGTAGCATGCGGGCCATTTCCTTGTCCTGCTCTTCCATCTGCATTTTCTCTGTATCTGCTGAGTTGATAGCCGACCGAAGTTGCTCCAAACTCACAGCCATGTGGTCACGGGCTTCCTGCGCCCGTTCTTTCAACTCGCCTTCAATTTCCTGTGATGCAATGTTGGCATCCAGCTCCTGCAGGCACAGCTCCAGAAAAGGGATCATGTCCCAAGGGTTATTGGGCCGGTTCCAGGTAAACTCAATGTTGCAGCGGCGGCACTTGTACCGGTTAGATTTCCACCCCAGTTCATTAGTGGCCACACTGGTCTTTTTGATCATGTCTGCCTTGCTGCAGGTAGGGCACTGGGCATGGTCTTCAATGATCCCCTTCAAGGTTTCATGCTTTTCCAGCACCTGTTGTCTGAAATCGGCGTGGTTATAGATTTTCTGGGTGAGACGCTCACAGGCGGCGTTAAGTTCTTCGTGTTCCTGGGTCAGGGTTCCTTCGGCAGCCAACCGCTCCCCGCGCTTCTTGAAAAAGGTAATGAGCTTGATGACTTCCCGCTCATTTTCCGTGATATTCTGCTTCATGTTGTGTCTGCTGAATTAATTACACCAAAGATACGAAAAACCAGTTGCACCCCGGCAGCCTCAGCACTTCACACTTGCCAACAGGTAAGCCAGTAACCAGGGGTATCTTTCATTAAAGGAGATAATAAGTTAGAAGTACCGAATGCACAGGGAGTTACATGCAACACTCCTTTCACTGGAAAATGCTAGGCATAAAAAAACCTCTTCTCCCAAAAGGAAGAAGAGGTTATAAAAAGAAGGGGCAGGCGGCACAAGATGTCATTAGCGTCTGTAGCATATCCCCCAATAAGCACCAGAACTTTTGACGCTTCTGCAAGCAGAAGTGTTCCGCCGCCCCTTTATGTCTTCTGTTTTATAAGCAACAAACTGTCTTTGTTGTTTTAACTGTGTCAAAGGTAACAGGTTATTTTCTTCCTGCTACTAGTATTCGGTGAGTCTGCCACTTTTCCAGTTGAAATATTTCGATTACCCGGTGAATGAGATTACCCTTTGTTTTCAAACGAGTTGAAAGAGTAAAATCCTTCTTCAAAAGAGGGCCTCAACCCTCAATTCTTTTACAATATAGTAAAGATTCTATACAAAACCACACCTTGATTCTGAATCCTAGACAATACTTTGAATGTTAATGTTTCTAAAATGTACCTACATACATTTTTTACAACCTAATTTTGTACTTAGCCATTCGCAACAAGCTTTACCAATACCAAAACATGTAAGACTACATGATTATTCCTTTATCATAACTTGAAAAAGCAGAAGCAAAAAAAAAGAGAGTTTATTCAGGAAATCCAATCGTTTATTTCTCTCTTTTTGCCCCTTTCTCCATACCATCTTTACTGGTGGCACTCCTTCATCCTTTCCCTTGTGTTGGCCTTTCCAATGAACAGGTCTTTACTCATATACCTCAGATTTTGTTCAGTTTTTTTCCACCACCTGAACCTAATGTCATTTTTAATACCTGCCACTTACTTTATGATCTCCGAGCACGTAGATCTTCTACAACTGAACCTGAATACAATATATAATAATTTATATGTTTCAATATCCTAGCTTAGGTCTCAGAACAAATAATATATTGTACAATACAGGTACTGCAGTTTAAATATTCCCCAAAAGTGGACTAACTGCCCTGTTTTGAAAAACCTCACTAGTACTTCACCGTAAAAATTCTATATAGATCAATTAAGACATTCCTAAGAATCAATCCATCACCATCCCCTTTACCCCTACCGTTAAACTAACCAACCTATGAAAACATTTACTCTTTCTTTTTGCTTGTTCCTGGGTTTAGCTTTCACGTCTACTGCCCAGGTAGCACCTAAAAACGAAGCCGTAGACAAGGCCACCGTTTCCATTAGCCGCATGATGGTTGAAGAGATGGGGCTTAACGAAGCAGAATACATCCAGGTGCGCAATCTTAACCAGGAGCGTTTAGCCAAAGCGGCTGAGGCAACCCGTCAGTTTTCTGGTGATGCCCCACAACTGGAAGCTTCTTTGCGCGACATTGAAGAAGATTTTGAAAACAAACTTTTCAAGATCCTGACCAACCGTCAACTGGAAGCTTATGCTGAATTCAAAACCAAGCCAGAAGCCAACTTCTTATCTTTGGTGCAACAGGTAACCCCAAGCACTAACACTAAAAAGAAAAGAAACTAAGTTTATCTCTTATAAAACAGGAAGAGGGCCTCAACTGGCCCTCTTCCTGTTTTAGGGGTATTTTCATGAAATACAGGGAAAAGCATCTGTCTTTGTTTTAAATTTCTATAAAGTCAGTCTGATTCAGAAGCAATCCTTATTCTACTTGTTTGCAGAAACCAGTTTGATAATTTTCAGCTTCCAGGAGAAGCAGGTGTATACAACCACTTTCCACTAATTCCCCAAACTGCTTTCTGAATTTATAAAGGTTTATAGCCTGATTTTTTCAAAACCTGCACAAAACGGTAAGGAGATGCCCAGTCATCAATAAATGTGCAGGTAAAAAGCTACCTTTGTTTTATGTCGCACACTGTGATTATTGGCAACGGCATTACCGGCATCACGGCGGCTATTACGCTGCGACGTCAGTCGCCCCAGGAGAAGATCACCATAATTTCTTCTGAAACCCCCTACCCTATTGCCCGCACTGCACTCATGTACGTTTACATGGGCCAACTGCTTCCGCGCCACCTTGATCTGTATGAAAACTGGTTCTGGAAGGAAAACAGGCTAGAGCTTGTTCAGGCCCGGGTTACCGCCATTTCGCCAGAAGACAAAACCCTCACGCTAGACAACGGCTCCCACCTTCCCTATACCCAGCTTTTGCTTTCCACAGGCTCTACGTACCACCGCTTTCACTTACCCGGCTTAGAGGCAGAAGGCGTGCAGGGGCTGTACAGTTGGCAAGACCTGGAACAGATGCAGAAAACCACCAAGGAAGTTACCCAAGCGGTAATTGCCGGAGGAGGTTTGATTGGAGTGGAGATGGCAGAGATGTTGCGAACCCGCGGCATTGGGGTAACCATGCTGGTGCGGGACGCCCATTACTGGGGCAACAACCTTCCGCCCGAAGAAGCAACTATCATTGCCCGCCACCTGCAGGAGCAGGGCGTTCATCTCCAATTACATACAGAACTAGCCGAAGTACTGGCTGATGAAGACGGGCACGTAAGAGCTATTCTCACTTCCACACAGAAGGAAATCCCTTGTCAGTTTGTGGGGTTGGCTGTTGGGGTAAGGCCTGCTATAGAGTTGGCCCAAACCGCTGGACTGGATACAAATATTGGCATTCTAGTCAATGAGCACCTGGAAACCAGCCTCCCTTACATCTATGCAGCAGGAGACTGTGCCCAGTTCAGGAACCCTCCTCCCGGGCAGCCGTCTGTGGAGCAATTATGGTACACCGGCCGCATGCAGGGCGAAACAGTAGGAATGACCTTAAGCGGCAAAAGAACCAGATACGCCCGCGGGGTATGGTATAACTCCGCCAAATTCTTTGAAGTGGAGTACCAAAGCTACGGCCAGGTACCGGCCAGGCACCCTGAGGGAACTTCCTCGTTGTTCTGGCAGCACCCCTCCAAGCACCAGAGTATCCGTATCTATTTCCAGGAGGAGACCACCAAAGTCACCGGGTTTAATCTTTTAAATACCCGTTTCAGGCAGGAGGTTTGCGAAAAATGGATCAAGGAAAATGCTACCTTAGAGACCGTAATTCCCCATTTGGGCCAGGCGGCTTTTGATGCTGAATTCCACCGGTTACCGCTCAAAGAGCTTTCTCTCGTATATACCCAATATCGTGAACAACGTATCCTTTCTTAACCAGGAAGATACGGCAAAACAGTAACCTATGGAATGGTTTAAAATATATAACCCCAAAGCAATGAATTCTTTCCAGTTCATTGCGGTCACCGGCATTATCATGTCTGCGCTGGCGCATCTTTTGCTGCACCTGTGGGGCAAAGAGATTGCCTCTTTCAATTACCTGTACCTCTGCTGGAGCGTTTTGTTTGTGTTTGGATCTATCCAGAACCTGCGGCACAACCCCGAGGAAGACGATCACCATCACCACCATCATCATTAGGAAGGAACAAGGCAATATCCTGGGGTGAGCACTCCATTTCAAACATATCTCTTCCTTCCCCTGTTTCAATCACTGTCTACCACTCACCCAAGCCCACAATTCACCGTGAAAGATTATTCCCTTGCCCTTGGTCATTCTGAAGACCCCACGCTTACCCTAGGTGAACGGCTATCTATGCTGCTGGTGGTGGTTGGGGTGATTGTGGGATTGATCCCGATGGCTGTTCCGGCGGCTGGACTTATAGCGGTAAGTGTAGGAGTAAGTATGCTGACGGCCGGAAGCCTGTGGTACTTCTACCTGCGCTTCCTGCGGAGGCCACACCTGGCCAATACCGGCGTCTGGCTCCAGAAGCAGACCTCGCGTGGGTGGACTGCCTGGCTGGTGGCTATTTTATTGACAGGCTTCTATGTACTCCTGTACTGGTTTCCGTGGGTGCTGGAAGGGTTGATCAGGCCATTTGACGGACTTAGCGGCTGGATGCGGAACAAGCCCGCCGACCACTGGTTTCTGTACGGCGCCTTCTACACGTTTGCCGTCCTGCTAATGGGTGTGCGGGCGCTAGTCAAGTACCGCCATAGCCGTTACCAGATCATCCGGACCATCTCCGTGATGTTTTTTCAGTTGGTGTTCGCGTTTATCCTGCCTCACCTCATGGTGCTGTTTCAAGGACCTGAGTTTTACTTCAGTTATTTCTGGCCCCTCAAATACGAGTACCTGTTTCCTGGCACCGTCGCTAATTTGCTCAAGCAACCCATTGGCACGGGTGTATTTCTGGTGTTCTGGAGTGCCACCTTGTCCTTTGTAGCCACCCCTATTCTTACTTATTTCTATGGGAAGCGCTGGTATTGCAGTTGGGTTTGTGGCTGCGGCGGCCTGGCCGAAACTGCAGGTGACCCTTATCGCCACCTGGCAGACCGTTCCCGGAAAGCCTGGCGAATAGAAGTAGCGGTGGTGTATCCCATCTTTGGGGCTATTATTCTGCTTACTATTCTGCTGTGGGTTAACAGTTACCTGAAAGGCGATCTTCTGGGCCAGTTCTCCGGAGGGTTTGCGCAGTGGTACGGTTTCTTCATAGGCTCTATTTTTGCGGGGGTGATAGGGGTTGGTTTCTACCCGCTATTGGGTAACCGGGTATGGTGTAGGTTTGGGTGCCCTATGGCCGCTTACCTGGGGCTGCTGCAGAAACATTTTTCCCGCTTCCGGATTACCACCAACGGCGGACAATGTATTTCTTGCGGTAACTGCTCTACGTACTGCGAAATGGGCATTGACGTGCGGCATTATGCCCAGCAAGGGCAACCCATAATTAGAGCAGCTTGTGTGGGTTGTGGCATGTGTGCCACCGTTTGCCCCAGAGGTGTACTTAAACTGGAGAATGGTCCGCGCGAAGGCCGCTACAATGCCAGTCAACTGATTCACCCAGACAACCTGCGCATCTTATCTTAAGCTTGTTTCCTGCTTTGAGCTTGTTTTCAGAAAAAGAAGCACAAACAGAAGAGAAGCAGTTGTTCTTTCCTTGTGCATCTGCGTCATCCCGGCTATCTTACTGGTTTAAACCTTATGCCCAATGACCAGAGAAGAAGCAACTCAGATCTTACAACAATACACCAAAAGCGAAAGTCTTTTACGCCATGCCCGCACCGTGGAACTGGTCATGCGCGCCTATGCCCAGAAACTGAACCAAGACCCAGAACTTTGGGGCAATACTGGCCTGCTCCATGATGCCGACTATGAAGCCTACCCAGACCGCCACCCTAATGTAGTAGTAGAACTGCTGCGTGAACGTGGCGAAGAAGAAATGGCCCACGCCATCTCAGGGCACTACAGCCACTGGGGCGTACCCCATGACAGCTTACTAGACAAAGCCCTGCTGGGCTGCGATGAAATAACCGGCTTTGTAGTCGCCTGTGCCCAGGTACGGCCGCAACGCTTGTCTGGCTTAGAAGCCAAGTCTGTCCTGAAGAAACTAAAACAAGCCAGCTTTGCCGCCTCGGTGGACCGCAACGAAGTACGTTTAGGGGCCGAATTACTGGAAGTAGACCTAGCCGCACACATAGACTTTATCATTCAAGTGCTTCAACCCCACGCAGAGGAACTGCAATTGACTCCTATTTCCTCGGAAGCTTCTTGAATGTATATGACTCCTACGCACATAGTTCAGATAACTGTAGGTGCTCCGTATATTTAGTAGTTGTGAGGCATTCAAGTTATGATAATTGGGTATATTTTATGGGGACCAGATAACGGTTCCGAAATGTTCAGTGACCTCGACACGCTTACGGAAGCGAAAAAGTGTTCCGATTGCGGCTTTCGGGTGGATTACAGGGAAACGAACAATCTGTTTAGAATCAAGAGAAAAGTATATGACTTCTCCTTTACCTATGATTCCATTGCAATTTCGTCCCTTAAGTTCAAGGAGTTTTGCAATAGAAACAACTACGGCAACATCAGATTTATGGAGTTGGAAAGAAGCAGTGGGTTCTACCAATTCATCCTTCAAAACAGCACGATACCCTTCACTGCCCGAGAGGTAGCGGACCTTTGCGGCTCGTGCGGACAGCATGAGATAGTTGTAGGCCCTCATGTTGACTTGGGCCAACTGGAAACCCCCTTGGAAGACGGCTTTTATCAATCCAACATTTTGTATGGTGGTAGGGGGAGACTACATGACCGCCCTTTAACGCCCGTTATTGTAGTTGCGCCCGATACAAAGGAGAAAATTCAGAAAGTAGGATTTAAGAATATGGTTTTTGAAGCCATAGTAAAAAAGAACGACCTCACAACAACACCTATAGCGCATTAAAACGTGCCATAGCCTAGTACGTTGTTATCTTAATTCCTATTCAAATCAAGAAGACAACTAACGCTGTTGAAAGCATAAGGGGTTATTCATTTCCAGAGCATTAAGACAGCCATTTCAAGACAAACCCCATTTATTGCCTACTTTCGTGACGTAGATTGCTGTAAGGAGACATTCAAAACCAAATACCCTCGTAAGCAGGCGCCCTTAGGTGAACCTCGCTCCCAAGTATATGACGTTTTTACAAGTAGCTGGAATTCACAAGCAGGGCGAAAAAGAGGCCGTTCTCACAGACATCAGCTTTACCCAGCAGGAGTTTCAGAAGATAGCCATTGCCGGGGAAACAGGCTCGGGCAAGAGTACGTTGCTCAAGATCATAGCCGGGTTAATTCAACTAGATGCGGGCACCCTGACGTTCGAGGGCGAACGGGTAAAAGGCCCCGCTGAGAAGTTAGTTGCAGGGCACCCGGGCATTGCGTACCTCTCGCAGCAGTATGAGTTACCAGAGTTTTTGCGGGTAGAACAGGTCTTGCGCTACGCCAACTCCCTCACGCAGGAAGAAGCCGATGAACTGTATAACGTCTGCAAAATAGGCCACCTGCTTACCCGCAGAACCGACCAGCTTTCGGGTGGCGAACGCCAACGCATTGCCCTGGCCCGCCTGCTCCTTACTTCTCCTAAACTGCTGTTGCTGGATGAACCCTTCTCTAACCTGGACACCGGCCACAAGAGCCTCCTGAAAACCATCATCCAGGACATTAGCGATAACCTGGAAATCACCTGCCTCTTGATTTCCCATGACCCGCTTGACAGTCTTTCCTGGGCAGATGAAATACTGGTCATGCAAAACGGGAAAGTTCTTCAACAAGGCTCCCCGGAAGATATCTACCAGAAGCCTGTCAATGAGTACGTGGCTGGATTGTTCGGGAAATACAATCTGCTTTCATCAACCCAAGCCAGTATTTTCTTTGATACCTTAGAGGTAAGTACTAACGAAAAAAAGGTGCTGGTACGCCCAGAGAGTTTTGAACTGGGAACTGACAGCAGTAGTGCGGTAGCTGGAAAA